>SUWI01000042.1 GCA_015061565.1 Lentisphaerota bacterium | reverse complement strand
GATTCAATGCCTGCAGAAATAACCCAGGAAAATGTCCGGCTGCTGATTCCCGGCAAGGCTGCGAGGATCGCGACTTTGATTGCGGCCCATCGTCATATCACGCCGAAAGCGGCGCTGCTGGCGTTCTACCGTTCCAAGACCTATCGCCTGCTGGAACGGGAATCCACGAAATACTGGCATTACAGTCCGGAACAGCTGTTTGCTGTCAGCGGATTTTCGCGCCGACCGGATACCTGTGAGAAACACGGCAAAGGACGCAGTATCCTGATGCCGTTCCGTGACGAAATATTGACTGCCTGGAAAAACCGTCGAAGTGCGAGGGAGATCGCGGAACACTTGGCCGACCAGGGAATCCGCACCACATCGCAGAACGTATGGAAATTCATCCAACGACATACCGCATAATCCTCGCCCGCCCCCTGAATGATGATGGGGAGCGGATGAGGCCATTTCAGATTTTCCAACCGAAAGAAAAAATCCCATTGCAACGTTGTTATGGCTGAGTGATGATCATTTTTGCGCTTTTTCAGCCATAACTTCTTCGCCCAGAAACAACCTCACGCCCGTCAATGCTGGAGATCTGTGTCCCCAACGGCAATCCTGATGACACTACCATCCAGCCAATTTGCTACGATGGGCTATACCAGTATCTAAAACAGAACAGATTGGAATCGAAGAAATTTGAAATTAATGAATACAGGTTAAACTCCAAGCACGATTTCATAGTCCAGCAGACGACGGCGTTCCTGCCAGTCCGGCATGATAATAGTCAACATCTCATAGAAGTTTTTGTCATGCCTCGAGTAGAGAAAATGCAAAAGTTCATGGAGAATGACATATTCCACGCAGGCTACCGGGGCTTTATACAGGTAATAATTCAGATTTATCACATGATACCTGCGGCTGCAACTTCCCCAAAGGGTCTGCATCTTTTTGACCCGCAGATCCGGCATGGGAACACCGTATTTTTGGACAACAGGGTACATCTTTTCCAGTTGTTGAAGCAAATATTGTTTTGATTTTTTCTGCCACCAGTTGGTGAACTGTCTGTCTACGTCATCCTGATCGTTCGGCACGGGTGTGTAAATCAAAAGCCAACGATCGTCACGGATGATTTGCTTTCTGGTGGAAGGGATTACTTTGATCGCCAGCTGCCGACCTAAAATACGAGTGGAAGTTCCCGAACGAATAAAATGCTCTTTTTCTACCGCTGTTGTTTGACTGAAAGCGCTTAACTGCTTATCAATCCATGGGCGTTTTTGATTCAGAAAATCAATTATGAATCTTTCCGGTGTCCCCAGCGGAGCAGATAATTTGATCTTGGCATCGGGAAAAACTTTAAGGCGAAGTGATTTTACATCTTTGATGGAGATTTCCACCGACAAATCACCGCGGCAAGTATGCAGAATGTATTCCATTGGTCAATACCAGCGTATGGCAATTTTCCTTGCGGCGTCCAGCATTTTGTCCAACTCGTCAACATCAAGATCAAAATGGTGGTCATCGGAAAAATCCCAGATCAAATCTTCTATTGCCTGCGTCATATTTTTATGTATGGAGTTGTTATGATGCCAGTCCACCCGTGCAAGATCCCGCACAGCCTTGTTGATATCCGAGGCTAATCTCCCCATAGAATCTTCGTATTCTGGGTCTTTCTCTTTGCCATACTTTCCCAAAAAATCCACGGCAATGCCATAGAATGCCTTGGCTTGCTGGTCACTGGCAATGCATGCCGGATAGTGTTGTCCGGTGTAACCATGCTTAAAGTCATCGGCGAGCTGTTCCATTTTCTCCAGATAAGCGTTTTCATCACGTTGCTGGCGATATTCATCAATCGTGTTTTTTATGCGCTCGGAGAATTTCTTGAACATCAGCGGGTCTTCATACCGTTTTCCCTCAAGTTCTGCCACCAACCGGGTTTTGATGTAAGCTGCCTTGGCTTTTTTTCCTTCGATTTCAGCCAACTGTTTCTCCATCGCTTCGGAGTCGTGCAGCATAACTGCTTCCGTTATCTGTTTAACAGGTTTCGACGTAACAAATGTGTTGAGAAGAGAACGAATCCCGTCTTCGTATTTGGAGAAGTCAACTTTTTCTCCATAGATGAGCATCAGTGCATAGCGCAGTTTCTGAAAAAATGACAAACTATGCTTGAACTCCTCAAGCTTATCAAAACCGATCTCCTTGTAGAGTGCGTAACTGCCCAGAGCAAGTTCCAGCAGACTGGAAAATTTCCTGAACCTCTCGTAAAACTCTTTTCTCAAAGCATCTGCATCAGGATTATCTTCCTCCGAAAATACATTCTGACAGGACTGCGAATCGTTCAAATCCACATCCTTTCCGTCAAATATTGCCAGCAAATTTCGGTGAGCAGCAAAAAGCGCTTCTTTCTTTTCGGTCACGGAAGAAATGGACTCTTCCAGATCACTTTGGTTGTAATTATTCAATCCGGCATCGGCAGAATTATACATCTCCATGGCAATGTTAAGTTTTCCGAATATGCCGAAGTAGTCGACTATCAGACCGAAATCCTTTCCAGGGTAAATCCGGTTCACCCGCGCGATTGCCTGCAGAAGAGTGTGCTCCTTGAGCGATTTGTCCACATAGAGAACCGCCAGCGGCGGAGCATCAAAGCCAGTGAGAAGCATGTCTTTGACGACGGCAATATCCAAGTCATCGCCGCCGTTGAGATTGTCTTTCACCCAATCTTCGTATCCCTCGTAATTTTGTCCCCACTTGGGTTCGACCTTGGTTTTGAAGAATTGACGGATCTTGGCTTTTTCCTTTGTTGTCAGGTCACCGTCCTCGCCCTCTTTTGTGTTTTCCGGACAAACCAATGCTGCAGCACGGATATTGCCGATGGCATTGATTTTTTCCGCCAGCTCGATCGCGGCTGCGCGACTGCTTGCAGTTACCATGGCCTCGAAGCCGCGCGGCTTGCAATAGGTCGAAAAATGATGGTGAATATCAAGAGCGATCATAGCGAGGCGCGGTTCGGTCTGTGCAAGGGGCAGGAAGCGGCTCCATTTCCTGCGCATGTCCTCTTTCTGCTCATCGGTCAGCGGTGCGATGATCGTTTTGAGATAATTGTCAATCGCCGGACTGGAAAGATTCTGATGGACGATGCGTCCCTCATACACGAGGGGGACGATCACTCCATCCCGAATGCCGTCGGCAAATTTGTAGGGATTGCCGATGATGGGACCGAATTTCTTGTAGGTTGCTACCTCACTTTTCAGGAGCGGCGTTCCGGTAAAACCGAGCTTGACGGCATTGGGAAGGGTAGCAACCATATAGTTGTGCAGATCCTTGGTATGCGAACGATGGCTTTCGTCCACCAGAAGAATGATGTTGCTGTCGGTGATCTGAACCTTGGTTTTGGCTGCAGTCTCGAACTTGTTGATCGTGGTCGTGACAATGGTGTTTTCCTTTTTCTGCAAAAGAGAAATCAACCCTTTGCCGGTGGTGGCATGGACCGGAGCCAGTCCGGTGCGGATGAAGTTGTCCCGCAATTGCTTGATCAGATTCACCCGGTCGCAGACCAGTACGAAACGGTAGTTGCGCATGTTTTTTTCTGCGAGGATGCGCTTGGTCAGCATGACCATGGTGAGCGATTTCCCGCTGCCCTGGGTGTGCCAGATAAAACCGCCGCGTGAATCCTTTTTGTCTTCTCCGGTGATGCGGCGCATAATGTTTTCCACGCCGAAGAACTGTTGATAGCGGGCAATCTTCTTCAGCCCGTTGTCATAGAAAACATAATAGCGGATCAATTTCAGGAGCCGTTCAGGCGAAAGCAGCGAGATTATGGCCCGGTCCTGATTCGTGAAGGTTTTGCCTTTTATGTGCTTTTTTACCTCGTTTTCCTGCCAGACGCTCTCTTCCTCCTGCCACTTGGTAAAAAACTCGGCAGGGGTTCCGCAAGTGCCGTAACGAACATCATTGGGATTCATCGCGATAACCAGCTGGGCGAATTTAAAAAGATGCGGGATGTAATCCGGATGCCAGTTGCGGATGTTCTGCTTGATTCCTTCAGTTACATCCACGCCGGACCGTTTGCACTCGATGACGACCACCGGAATGCCGTTTAACAGGATAACGATGTCCGGGCGTGCATACCGTCCGTTGTCCCGCTCGATAGAAAATTCTTCCGTGACTTGCCAGATGTTCTTTTCCGGATGTTCCCAGTCGATAAAATTCAGGTCAAAAGATTGTTTTCCCCCGTCAAAGAGCTGTTCCTCATAGGAGCGCCCGAGCAGAAGGGTGTCATAGATGGTCTTGGAGGCAGGCAGCAAACCGTTCTGCAGCGGAATATCGAGATCCTCGATCGCTTTGCCGATGGTACTGTCGGCAAAGGCGGTGATCTTGTTGCGGTAAGTGAAATTCTGGGAACTCAGAAAGCGCCGCAATTCATCTTTGAAAAGCACTTTGCTCAAATGCCCGCGTTTAACTTCCGCCTCCGCGGGAGAAACATAAACATATCCCATCGAGCGCAGCTGATCGATCGCCCGGTCCTGCGATTCCGGGCGTTCATTGAAAATCGTGTGATCTAATTTTGTCATGATGCACCTCGTGTCTTATCCAATATGGTCAAGAATATCAGGTCGTTTCATCGTATATTCGCACAAGAAGAAATAAAAATCGGATCGGCCGATTCTCCTGAACCCAAGTTTTTTATAGTAATTAGCTAACCGCTTGGTACATTCCTGCTGCGATCCAGTAAATTCACCCGGTTTGCATTTATTTTGTTCTTCGGAAGTGAGCCCGAATTGCAGAGGATAAGCCAGAAGCATCAAAATATCACTATGCCGGCAGAAATTCCGATAAAACAGCCAAGTCACAGCATTTCCCAGGTCGTATCCTCGGTATTCAGGAAAAATATTGATACTCATCAGAATGAAAAAATCTCCAGACAAGAAATCGCATCCCGTTGCTTTCACAAATTCTTTGGAAAGTTCCCTGGTGTCATGATTCCAAATTATTCCGGAATACTGGTCAAAATTGTCGGTGTCATAAGTATTAAAACCATCATAATCACAATAACCATCCATGGTTGCCATTTCCGTGTGATAGTGATAAGCAGAAAAGTTGCCAACTACCAGGTCTTCTTTATTGTCATCGGCGCCATCGTAATATCGGATAACGATATCACAATCATAGTGGGACCAATATGTATCTGTTTCTCCAGGAAGCAGAAGATCATCGGGAAATTTAAATTTTAGAGAAAGAAACCCATTCTGCAAAAAAAGCGGCAGTATCTGTGCTTTTTTCATCGTGCTCTCCTCTCTTCCTTTGTTAAAAAGCGTAGTACCATGTCATATCCTCTATTTACAAGCCAACAGGATTCTGTCTCCCATTCATTTTGTGGCACTATCTTTTGCAAGATGACTCGGCTTATAATTCGGTGAAACATTATCTTTCTCAATAGATGCTGCTGGTGTCGTTTTGTACACCTTATTTTCTCCTTTATAAGTTATTTTTATGTCACAGTTATAAAGGAACAAACTAATAACAACGCACAAAGGGACAACATAAAGCAGAAGCATGATAGGTGCGAAAAAAGCTTTTAGTATACATGAACTGCATTTCGCTTTTTTATAGTCTAAATTATAAAGATTATCGGTATTCCCATTTTTCCGTGCTTCAATTACCCATGCGTAAAGTTGACGAAAATTGCGCTCCTGCTGTAAGTAATATGCATCAAGTCCCCACAGAATAACAAGACTGATGGCAACCACAGGAAGGAGTTCTTGTTTTTGTGGATGATTTTCCCAAAAAGCAAAAGCTCCAGAAAAAAGCAATACAGTCCACCCCTTGATTATAAATGAATTGTGAGACATTCTCTCTACGCATTTTTGAATCAAATCAAGTTCCTTGTGAACCACTTCGTTGGGAATTTCATTCATTTTCAAACCTCCTTGCAAATATTATAGTCATTAATGTTTTCGCGAATTCTTATTGATCTCTCAATATATTGATTTGGGTTATCTTGGAAATCACACCATTTTACGCACGGAATATAAGAATACTCTCCAGTATATATTTTCTGAGATCCTTCAAAATAAGTTGAAGGATTTTTTTGATTAAACATATTTTTACAGAGTATTTGGAAAAGGTTATTAAAATGTATAGTGGTGATGGAATCAGTAACCTCCATACAATATGAATAACTTCCATTTCGATCAGGCAACACAACAGCAAGCATCGCATTTGAATGGCTTGTCCTCTCATTTCGTCCATATTCGCGCAGAGAATATGAAATTTCCCATGGAATCCACTGGTCGCTTTCTAATTTGGTATAATCTCTCATTTCCGGAGAAATCATCACGATTGTCATGCTGCTATCGTAAATTTTATCTCGCAATTTAGATGCTATGGTGCTATCCTTGAACGCTGCGAGGGATTCACCATCAGCTTCACCTTTATTAATATGATTGTTGACCTCTAGCAATTCTTGCAGTTCTGTGACATAATCGCGGACCTTGGTCGGCTCATAGATTGTTGTATTATATCCAAAACTATAAAGATATTGGCGACCTGTCTTCAAAGGTTGAACGTTAGTATCACCATATTTGTATGAAACAAAGATTTTATATCCCATGCTATACCTCCAATGTCATACATATATTTTATTCGGCTCAAGAATCATAAATCTTGAGAAGGGACTATTTGTAAAATACCTCAAATCAAAGCTTGAATATAATTGCAAATATTCATTGCCATAGGTATTCTGGCCATCTGAAGTGGGAATTATACACACTTTTTTGCCGATTCCATCGGCATAGCCAATCTCCCAAGGACACCAGCGAGACGCTTTGGAATTGGCTGTCGCGAGAAAAAAGAAATAATGTGCTGATTTTATCTTTGCTTGAAGCCGCGATGCTGTTTCCTGATTTGGTGATGCCGGCATTTCAGAATCAAGCCAATCTATGTATAGCTCTACACCATACTCCTTAAAGAGGACCAATAATCCTTTGACCAAGGACTCATCATTATGACTATGACACAAAAAGGCTGTTTGCATATATTCTTTTGAACCAATTGCAAAATGAGCAGTTTTACGCAAACCACTATGATATCTGCTAGCGGCCGACAGAAGAGATCGTTGTTCTAATGGCATAGGCACCTCCTTAATTTATCCATTCACGCCCTCACGATTCCGGTTAAAAGCAGTTGCATCAACGTTTTTTTCTTTTGCTGTTGCTGCTCAAGTTCCTGTTCAAGCAAGACAATCTCCTTGTCGGCGGCAGACAAAATATCAGCAATGGCCTGCTGCTCTTTGTATGATGCAGGAATTACCACATGATAGGTCTCAATAGAACTTTTTGAAATCTCCTTGAATGTATTGCCGCTGGCCATTTTGTATAAATCTTCAAGGATCGTATCTATGAAATAATACCAAAACTCATTATAAAGCAAGTTGGAGCAGATGAAATTTTTGAACCCCTGATTAGTTGTCATCGGAACTTTTGTTATACAACGGGGCCCTATCGAAGCTCGACTGCACATTATTATACTCCCCACAGGGAGCAAAGCCGCAGAAGAATTTTTGATTCCCTCTTGACTGATGGTTTGTGGAGTAAAAGTTATGTATTTACCTGAGTTTGATATATCAGATGGAGTGCACCAGAAAATATCTCCACCCCAGTATTTCTCATTGGAAGTCGCCGGAGTACCTCCACTTTCAATTGTACATATTTCCGAGATAAGGCATCTTCTCCATTCACCAGTAAATCCCGGCAGGCGGAAGCCGCTGTCGGGATTGAGAAGTTTCTGCATCAAAGCCTTCTTCTGCTTTTTCTTCTCCGCAATCAACTCTTTCTTCAGCGCGATCACCCGATCGCAGCACCCCAAAATCTCCGCAATCCGCTTCTGCTCGGCAAGAGGTGGATCGGCAATTTTTATTTGAAAGAAATCTTCTGCGGGTACATTCAGCAAGCCATGATTCCGAGCTCCTTCTTGAGCAATTTTGTATATTTCCCGATAAAAAGGCTCGCTCTCAAAGTAATAGGAATAAAAATCGTCACAGACACCAGCCTTTGCCGCGAAGCAAATGTATAATGGCGAAACGATGCCGGATTCATAGCGTTCAAGTTTCTTGGTTGCTCCGAACGGATACCCCTCGGAGTAACTCTTGTTGTAGGCAAAATCCCCCTTATGCAGCAGAGTATAGCCGGAGGTATTTTCGCTGGCATACTGGTTATTGTAATATTCGAATTGGTTGATCAAACCATGTTGCGCCGAAATCGTAAGCACATTGGTACTGCCTACAGTGTTCTTGCGAGTAACCCGTTGGAATTTATCTTCCAGTGCGCATGTTGAAAAGATATTCATCGCCGACCTCTAAAGGCTCAGTTGTTAAAATGTTGTTATCTCTATTTTTGGTCTACTTTTTCAGGGCTAGTTTTTTTTCTGTTTTTTCGTTTCGGAGCAGCTCTTCCCAAAAAAATTCTTGTCTGCTCAAATCGGACAACTTCAAGAATACGATCAACAGGATGAACTACTGTTAGACCGCTGTTTTCCTCCATCATACTACGTTGGCGTCCGGTTTGCATACTGTAAAGAGCCTCCTGATATGGAATATACGCCCTTAATATACCAAGCAACCCCATCTTCTGTTTTGATGTTGCGCATTCGGCTCGCGAAACAATCGGACCTCCTGAATTACCAGGAAATGTCTGCGCATCAACTAAAAAATCTATGGCATTGTCAACATCAAAAGCGTTTGAAATTCTTGAAATGCACCCCAGTCGGCATATTGGATATTGCCGATCTTGATCAACAAGGTTCATCGGAAATCCAAGAGCAAAAACCAAACTCCCTTCGTGAATTTGGTTGTTCTCCATTTGTTCAAGAGTATATATGTCTTTTTCCAGATCATAAAAATCAAATGAAGAATTGTTGGATTTTAGAACGCCTACATTAATGGATACCGCAACAATATCTATATGGGGATTGGGATGAAATGAAAACTGGACTACCCCTTTTGCATCTTTTATTTGCAGTGGGAAATCATTGGCTGGTGCACCATCTAGCGAGTTGAAACGAATTGATAGTTCCTTTTGATCCTGAACGACATGTTTATTGGTAATCAAATATACCTCATCGTTACCATCATGATGAAACCCGACTAAAAAACCCGTGCCGACCCAGTGTTTGTGGTTTGGGTCTTGGGGGGTCGGCGCAGAAACACCAAGCGCGACGACTGAATTCAAAAAACGTTTCTCGATCCCTGCCATAATCAATTGTTCTCCTATTTATTTTGACCCGCTCAGTCCGATTTCCCGCAGGTACTTCTCCATTTGGGCTTCAACGGCAGCCAACTCTTTCTTGATTCGATTAATATTGCCCTGAACCTCATCGAGATCGATCAACTCTTCCTCCTCAAAAGTATCCACATAGCGGGGGATATTCAAGTTGTAGTCGTTGCTCCGGATCTCTTCCCTGGACGCGACATGGGCAAATTTCTCCACGTCTGCCCGGGTTCGGTAAGCCTCCAAGATCGCGTTGATGTGTTTTTCTTCCAGCAGATTTTGGTTTTTGCCTTTAGTGTAGCGTAAATTTCCCTGCGCATTCTTCTCTGAAGCATCTATGAACAGCACATCGTCGGTGTTCCGGTTCTTTTTGAAGACGAGGATGGCGGCTTTGATCGTCGTTCCGAAAAAGAGGTTTTCCGGCAGTCCGATAACCGCGTCCAGCAGATTCTGGTCGATCACAGCCTGCCGGATCCGTCCTTCCGCACCGCCGCGGAACAGCACCCCGTGGGGGACGACGGCCGCCATTCGCCCGAAGTTTTTTAAACTCGCCAGCATATGGAGCAGGAACGCCCAATCCCCCTTGCTTGCGGGCGGAACTCCCATTTCGAAGCGGTGATGCGGATCGAGCCGGGCTTCCATCTTGAATTTCTTCTCTTTGCCCTTGGCATTGGCTTCTCCACTGCTCTCTCCACCCGGGTTGAAGCCCTCCGCCCACTTGTCAAGCGAGAACGGCATATTGGCAACAATCACGTCGAATTGTTTCAGATTGCCGTCCGCATCCAGGTGCATAGGATTGGCCAGAGTGTCGCCCCACTTGATCTCGGCATCCGGGACATCATGAATAAAGAGGTTCATGCGCGCCATCGCGTAGGCGGAACCATTGATCTCCTGCCCGTATATTCCCACTTTCCTGATATCCGCCTGTTTCGCCGCCCGCAGCAGCAGCGAAGCGGATCCGCAGGTCGGGTCATAGATCGTCTCGTCGTTCTTGGGCGCGGTCAGCCGTCCCATGAGTTCCGATACCATGGGCGGCGTGAAGAACGCGCCTGCCTTCTGGCCGGCTCTGGCGGCGAACTCGCCGATCATGTATTCATAGGCATCGCCGATCACTTCGGATGCGGTCTGTCCTGCCGGCACTACGATCTGGCTGGGCCGCAGGTTCAATTCGTGAAAATCCTCTAGCAGCAGCCGCAGTTTGGTGTTTTTCTGCTTCAGGTTGCCGAAGACCGCTTCCGCATTGAAGTCGATCCCGCGGAAAATCCCCCGCAATTCGCCGTTCATGTCTTCGATTCCCTGCAGAGCCTGATTGATTGTCGCACCGATATCAGAGTCGAAGCGTTTGTCGTAGAGATAGGTGTAGCGGACTTTGTCTGTGAGTTGGAACGGCAGCCGCGGGATTGCCCGTTCCACCCGGAGTGGATTGTCAGGATATCTTTCCTTCAGTTCGTCGACCCATTCCGAAAACGTATCATCCAAAAACTTGATGAACAGCATCGTCAGAACGTAATCTTTATAGTTGGCTGCGTCAATTACTCCGCGAAAGGTGTCCGCCCCGGCCCAAAGCACTCGTTTGATATCATCAATCGTTGTTCCCATGATTTTCTATCCTTATTTTGTTGATAAAGTTCCGAATAATGCCCGCAAACGCCGACCGTTCTCCGTCAGCAGTTCGCGAAGCAGTTTTTCTTCTTTCTTGTTGAGTTTCCAGAGCATCCCCAGCTTGTGCTGCAGTTCTAGCGGTGGCAGCGGGATTTCGCAATTTGCGATCTGCTGCACCGTAATCGCCGAGACAGCAGTCCCCACCCCGGAACGCTGCGATATCCGCTGCATCAGCGAAGACCCCTCCAGCAGAAATGCCAGAAAGGTTGAGTCCAGCATCTCTTTAGGCCGAATTGCGAACACATTTGCCGATGCCACAATTTGGTTAACACAACCAGTAAATACGCTTGCACAATCCGGGTTAAGCCGCTTGATCAGTACGTCTCCATCTTGCAGGAACTGCTCCTTCATGCAAGGCAGATCCCGCAAAACAATACCGAACTCTCCGCTCAACCCATCTGCCGTCAATTGCTTGGGCAACACGGCGGTATAGGAGCATCGTCCTGGTCGGTCCATACTTTCATGGGGAAGCACTCCGGGAATGATCTCCGCGCACTCTCCAATAGTTTTTTTAACAGCTGATTTCACGTTCGTTTCTCTTTTTTTGTGGATAACACCGGAGGAGAAAGCCTCTCCTCCGGCTGAAGTCACCATCAGGCAAAATAGAGCAATTGCCAGGTGACAGCCTTACCGTTGTATGGCGGCATGATATTGCCAATGGCAATAGGAGCCGTAGTCGTGGGGAACCCCACGACTTTCCACACACCGGAAGCCGGACATTTCTGACCTGTTGAAGCAGTTATAATGCTACCTCCTCGTGTTAAAAAAATCGCAAGTCACCGACCCGAGCACTTGATTTTTTTCTGAGGACCTGTATATTAACTGTTGCTACGAGTTAGCATACGGGGGTCTTCCCCATGAGCCGGAGGATGCGCCACATCTCCCGGCTCTCTTTCGTCAATATATCACTCTTATTCTGCGTTGTCAAGTCATAAATCGGATTTTTTTCAAAAATTATTCGGCAACTTTCATTTTTTTGATAAAATTTATTCGTTTTTAATGTATATGCTACCTTGGCGAAATATTAAAAGGCTGTAGGTCTTTTAGGAACGGTAGGGCTTGCCGTTTTCAGCCGCTATCGGTATAATTCTATTGAAAAAAGATGCCGCTGGCGTTTCCACTCCGAGAATCAATGGATTCTTTCGGTCTTCCAGTCGGTCAGATTGATTTTTGGAAATTTTGATCTTCAGCCGGCCTCTTCCCATTGCGAGGGAAGAGGCCGGACGCTGTCCTTGAATCACAAGGAGCGTGAATATCCGAAAGTGTGCTGGTAAAAAGGCATCGTTGGTGAAACTGGAATCGGAGGAAAGGTGTTTGACAACCAGGCTTCAATGTCGGGCAGGACGCATTGATTGACCGAAATGCTGCTGACTATTCGAAGCTGAGTTGAACCGTGTAAAAGTCTGAAAACGATCTGCTGGATGCACTCCGGCGGGCAATCGTAATGGCAGAGGAAAAGAAGATATGCGTCTTGTGATGGATTGTACTGCCAGCAGTATTGAGGCTGGACCCCTTTGCGGAGAAGTGTGATCCGGAGCGCATTCAGATAACTTCGAAGGTCTTCGTTGGAGATGCCTGACAAACGAAAAATTTGCAGCCGGACCGAATCGAATTTCTGAATATAGCGCGTCACCATTTCTGAAACTCTTGCTGCTGCCGGATTGCTTTGCGGGATTGAACTTGCTTCCATGCAGCGGGCCATTGTATTTTCAATTTCTTCAATTTCGTCCATTGATGTCCCTTTCATGTTGGTGTTTCATAAAATGACTCCCGGCTCTGGAATTCACTGCTTCTAAGCTCGAAAATCCGCTGTTGACAAATCTTTTTGCAAATGTGTTTGATTATTATATGCGGAATAAGCAACATAAAAAAAACATCCGAAGTGAGGTGCATCATGCCTACAAAAGAAAAAACGAAAGAAAAAGAATTCGGGTTCATCATCACGCAGGGAATTTCGAGGAAAATGACCAAGACGAAAGTTACCGAAAAACTAACCAATTTCCTGGCCAAGCGGAAACAGGATCTGATGAAGAAGCTGAAACTCCAGGAAAACCGGATCCACACGAGCAGTTATTATGACCGTAACTTTCGCGAATATAAAGGTTTGCTGCGAATCAAGAAGGAATGCAAGGACAGCCGCATCGAACAGATCCAGAAGCGGAACGAGGCAATGTGGAGGTCAAGGGACAGCCCGCCATACACGATATCGATATACAAGAATTATTGAAAATCCAAAAGGGAAAATAAAAAAAACGAGCCGACCTCGCTTCCCGATCAAAAGGGAAGCGGGGGTATTGCAATATTGGATGGACAAGCTGATCAACGGAGAAGCGGCGAACGTGACCGACCTGTCAAAGCAGCTCGGTCTGAAGACCGGCTACGTCACCCGCATCCTTTCCCTGAACAGTCTCGCCCCGGACATCGTCGAGGCGATCCTCGCCGGGATCGAACCCGACGGGCTATCCATCGCAAAGCTCACCGAGCAGCCGATCCCGGAAGACTGGAACGAACAGCGGAGGCTTTACGGCTTCCCGACACGGTGATGGCGGGAACCGCCTGGCGGCAGGAGAAATCTTGCCGCCTTTTTGCGTTTCGGGGGAGCGTGTCGCGCAAGTTTGTCAGAGAGTGGGGGGATGAGCCTGGAAAGCAGGAAAAGAGGCCGTGTGGAAGCCATAGCTTGGAGGCTGCTTCCTCACAGCATCTTCTATTCCCTTGCATCCAAACTGCTGTCGATAACTTCGGCACAGCATCAATGTGTCATTTGCTTAAGCACATACTGCACAACGGAAACTTTTTCCTCCCCCTGCGGCTGCTTTGCGAGGATTTCCATCGCATCGAACACCTTGATGCACGCAGTATGGTAATCCACACCCGCAATTTCCGAAATAAGCCTTGTTGCACGGTCGATCAGTTTCTTGTTGGAGGTGTCTACCCAACTCATCCAATTGCCCGTGACCCGGCCCAGTGCAGCCATAGTGCCGGTCGAAATCGTGTTCAGAGCCAGTTTCACTGCCATGTGTTTCATCAGCTGCAGCGGTGTTTCCGGCAGTCCGCAGACGACCGCAAAATCACCGCCGTTTCCGCCGACGCTCAAATGTTTACGGAACGCGAACTGTGCACCGATCGTTTCAAACGCCTTGAACACAGCCGGATTGTTCTGCAGGGTTCCGACCGTCACCAGAATTGCTGCATCGTGTCCGGTAACACTCCGGTCCTGCGGCGATTCTTTGCCGACTTCGAATTTGAGCAGTTCGCCTGCCTGGATCTTCGGCTGGTTGTTCTGTACCGAATCCGGTGCTCCCATTTGAATGTAATCCTGAAGTTTCCAATCCAGACAGCGCAGCGGACGATGCATACCCTCTGCCCAGACTTCCGGTGTGCTCAGCAGCGGATTCTTGACAAAAGCCCACGGCCGGGGTGAAAGAGTATCGTCTTTTTTCCGGAACGGCGGCAGCATAAACGTCGGAGACCTTTCCGTGGTATCGGTAAAGATATCCAGCAGAAAATCATTCGCAAAATATGTGACCAGTCCTTTGGATCGATAGATTTCCGCCTCGAAATCAATATGATCGGCCATTGCCTCTACCGAAGCGGGCGATTCAAGTTCGCCGAGCAGTTTTTCGAAATCCGCGGCATAATCGAATTCTTCCCGGCCGAGCAGCCGGTTCATCACCGATTCCAGCGCGCCACCGGCCACCAGTTGTTCCGAGGTGGTTGCCTGCATTCGCGTGGATCCCGCCAGCGCCATCGGACCGCAGGAAAGGTCCAGCACACACCCCCTCGGATCTCGGATCGCTTTGCACGAACGTTCCAAATGTTCCGCCAGCAAATCGGCAGGATTGTTGAACATAAGGAACGCCTGAGAACCGCGGTCCAGCGCTTCGAAAACCGTGCCCAGCACGGACGAGGTTTCGCCGCCCTCGGTGATGGCCACCAGCATGTCGCCAGTTCCCATGCCCATTTCCTGAACCTGACGCCGCCCGAAGGACTGATAATCCTCGAAGAATTCCACCGATCTTACCAGCGCATAATCCCCGCCGGTCATAATGCTGAACACCTGGTTTGCATATGGTTTTGCTTCGGGCATTTTTGCGCAGCAACCGCGCCACATGCATTCCAGCAGGATACTCAGCCGTCCCGTCGCACCGCAGCCGGAAAAAACGATTTTTCCCCCGCCCCTGATGGTTTTCACTCCGGCATCAACCAGTTTCCGGAATTCTTCCGAAGCAAAGATTCTTTTCGCCATAGCCAACACATTGCGATCCACACTTTGGAGATTTTTCACGCCGTCAGCGGTCGCATGCGCAAATTCTTTGTCGAGGTTTTTCGTCAGCGGATTGGATTGTTCCGTGGGCAGGAAGCCCAAGTGAAACTGTTTTTCGTTCTCGATAAAATCCAGTGCCAGACGTTTTGATTTTTCGCTCATGATCTGCGTATCCTCCGTTTGAAAATTTATTAAGAGCAGTATCCGTTCATCCGCATATTTGAATATGGGATTTACAGCATATTGTCATTTTTGGATTCGACCCGTTTTTCATATCCTAGTCGAGGGTGAGTTGAGGTTTTTCCAAGTCGCACATGCCGAATTCAAAACACTTCGTTGAGAGACCATTTGGAAGGGATTTCCGGTTCCCTGTCAATCCATTTCCCATTAGTGAAATCCGGGAATGGCATGGGCATTCCGCCCATAGCGACTGATTGTTCCGACAAGCATGTAATACTCATCCAGGCAGCGCAGTCATACACATCAATAGGCGGGGTGACCTTGCGCATCACGGCGTCCAAAAATGCCTGAAGAGCCAAAGCATCCATTCCGCCATGTCCGCCGAAAGTGTTTTTGCTGTAATCTCGCCAAATAGGATGGTCAAACTCAGGATAATAAGCGGAAACTTTCTCCCATTCATGAGTCCAGTAAGGATTTCCTGCAGCATCCAGTGCCTCACGTTTCGGACTGCGGCCTTCAATGTAAATCCCATCTGTATTTTCCAACCAGATGCCTCTGGTTCCCTGAACTCGACAATCTCTTGAATAAGGACGCGGCAGGGAAACGCCATGCGTGACCGTGATGTTTTCCCCGTTGGCGCAATGGATCACGCTGGTCACGATATCACCGTTATTGAAAAGGACATCGGGAAGACTTTTTTTGCGTCTTGCAGAAACAAAACCGCGAGCTTTCGTGGAATGGGATGAAATGGTGAGAAAACGGTTGCCTCGGTTGATTCGGAGTATTTTGGCGATCGGACCGATTCCGTGAGTCGGATACAAATCACCATTGCGATGCTGATTGTGAATGGCACGTTCGAAGTGGTTTTCCAAATCCATGGAAACATCATCACAGAGGTCATGTTCGTAACCGCATTCACAGTAGATCAATTCGCCGAAAAGCCCTTTTCTCGCCATATTGAGCGCCATCAGTTCATTTCTTCCGTAACAGCAGTTTTCCAGCATCATGCAGGATACGCCCGTGGATTCTGCAGCATGGACAAGCTGCCATAATTCTTCTATGGAAGATGCTCCACCCACCTCAATTCCTGCATATTTGCCATGTTTCATGCATTCGCAGGCAATGGTCAGATGACTGTTCCAGCTTGTGGGTACAAGCACGGCCTCCGTTTCACTGTCGCGAATCAAATCATGATAATCCGTATATGTTTTCGGACGAGGAGCAGAGTGTGCATCAAAAATGGATAATATTTTTTCGATCCGTTCAGTGCGAACATCGCAAACGGAAGAGATTCTTATCTCCGGGATCAAAAAAATACTGGCAAGGAGCGTTTCCGCTCTCGCACCCAGACCGATAATTCCGACCGCAACAGTTCTTTTTTCTGGCATGATAATAGTCCTTGTTTATTTAAATATTTTTCCATCAATCAAAATAAAAGTCATATGTCCCGTCGGAATCCGGGAATAGAAGAAGCTGCCGATATTCTTTTTCTGCCAAAACCTTTATCTGCCTGTTGGTTCGCAGAACATTTTTCGGCTTTTTCCGAAACCCGCAACGCAGAACAGGAGCTTTCCCTGTGATACGAATGTTGATGATGGCCTTTTCACCATCCCATTCTGCATGGATCACCGTCAAATCATACCAGCTTTCGAGCCACAACGGATGCTGTTTCATTGTCTGCCAGGCCAACAGTTGCGCCTTGAAATAATGTTCGGGCAACCGACGGCTGAAAATATGAATTCCCCTCCATCGGGTCATAAACAGATGGCGTTTTTCCGCAAGACTGATATTTTCCATCAGCTGTTCATCGGTGACCTCAGGATCCATAGCCTGTGCAATCAGCATGGAACAGGTATGTTGGACATTACCCCATCCCTGAGACAGGCGTTCGGGATGATTTTTCAAAAGATTTTCATATCTGCGGAAAATCTCCTTGCCGTCATCGGGAACCAGATGCCGCAGAGAGTCCAGCATCTCCGGATACAGGCCTTCTGTGGTCATATTGTAAATTCCTTCCGGGCGGCATCGGTCCTCAAAAATATCGTTTGACGGATAGCACAAAAACTGATGATTCGGGAAACATTCTTCGCAGAACAACCTGGAAGAATACCATGGCTCCACACCGAAGAACCTGTAGAAATAGTGCTGGGAAGAACGAATGATCGCCATGCGGAGGACCTGCTGTTTTGCCGCGGAATGAATCGCCCGCTGAAGTGTTTGGGTATCTCCGATCGCCCGCGCCATATTGACAAAAGAGGTGAAGATCCCGTAGTTGGCACCTTCGCACCAAAGCAAAGCATTGTCGCTGTATCCGGTTCCCATGCATGCCCAGTCCTGCATCAACTCAAAGAAAGCGTAAACCTCCTGCAAGAGCGACCAATTCTGACGGATGGGATCCCAGTTGCCGGAAACCAGTGCACACTGATACATGTAATAGAAAGTCAGTCCGGCGCCCCAATCGTTTTCGATCAGGGAAATTTTCAATGCCGCAACCTCTTCGGGTTTTCCGGTTTTGATATAACCCTGAAAAAACAAGCATACATTCAGGTAGCAGATCATATATCCCGCCTTCGTGAAAGGTTCGGTTCGGTGATACCAGTTCCAGAGTTTCATGTGCCGCATGGCGGGATCGGCATACATTTCCAGCGCTTTCCGGTCATCTGGCATGATTTGCATGAATTCGCTGAAATTGATTACGGGATAGTCATAGGTTTTTTCCGGATCGCAAGCTCCTTTCAAGCGTTCTTCGCATAAGCTGCGGAGTTTTTCCTGATATTCATCATTCATAAAATTCAGCATAGTTCCCGCCCAGGCATAAGGTTCCATCAAAGCGCCAGCATAAGGATAAGCCTGCATACTGTCGGGGAAATGGGCCTCAAAATCGAAATATTCCTGCATCCCCTGATTGAGCATTTTCCGGATCTCCGGATGACGACGATCTTCCAAAGGAAATTTACGGTCGGTCTGCATGAAAGGGATCGTATAACTTGAAACATTCCCGAATTTACCACGAAGCCAGCCGAATTTGGTCGGGAATTCAAAGTCGGTCAAATCTTGCTGGCCGGAAATGCCGGCGAGTGTGGAAACAGGAGGAACCGGAGCCAGTTCCAGCGGCTCCGTATTCCACTCATCCTGAAAATAACGGTAGGTGAATTTCTGGATCACAGTATCGGTCTGACGCTCAAAATCCAGCTTGTAATATTCTTCGCAGCTGACCGGATAAGCCAACAATGCACGATTCCAGAAGCGGCAGAGCCGGACAGCCTTCCTGATGAAGTCATCCCGGCCGGGCGCAAGCGGCTCAAAACTTTCGATACCGAATGGCGTAGCTGTAATAAGTGTGGAACACCCCTCAAACACGATCTCCTTCAACCGGTTGTTCCGTTTATTATAACGAGGCATTACTCCGGATGGTTTCTGGGTGAAAACCAGAAACAGCGGAATATCGGGGAATTCCGTGGTCCCGAAAAGCATCAGGAACCCTTCGCTCATGCGGGAAAGGTCAATCCGGTCGAGTGTAACGATTTGGATTTTATGGCCCGGTCCCGCATAAAGCGCATACTGGTAGTTGCCGGTCTGTTCCAAATTGGACAGCCGGATTTTTCCCTCATCGCTTTCTGTGATGATTCCCGGCGTCCCCAAAGAATATGTGCACGCAAAATTAATTTTGCCAAACTTGGCTTTCCAGTGGACGGAGAGCTGGTTGATCTGAATATCATCGCCGTCAACTGACGTATTGGCCGGAGGAAATGAACCATGAAATGAAGCATTTTCCGGCAGCAGGGAATAGTTCCAGAAAAAAGCTTTGCGGTATTTCGGATGTCCGCTGGGATACATCTTGTTGACGATGCCTAAAACCGGCATGGCGGAATCCAGCGTGCCGTCGCCCTTGGAAAAACCGAAACGTCCGGGCCGTCCGGATTCGCGGATCGCTCCCGGCTGGAAGCCATCTGTGTTCCATGAAAGCGGAGCGGTTTCCGTTATTTTCTCGTCCGGAATTTCCAACTCCTTTGAAAACGGAAGTGTTTTTTCGACCTTGGACAAAGCCGGAAGGATCTGAACGGCAAAATTTTTCAGACTGTCGGAGTCTTTGCTTTCCAGTTCAATTTTCAAACTGTTACTTCCCGGATTCAGCGCTATTTCCATTCCCTGTCGTGTACAGCCGGCCACGGGATGATACAAAGCCGGGGCATTTTGGTTCCACCGCATATTTTTTCCATTGAGCTCGAAAGCGAGGATGCAGCAATATGCCGGGGCATCCTGCGGCCGCAGCTGAAAGGCGAGAATTGCCGCTTCGGCATCCGCATCGAATTGGGTGGAAAGCAAATATTTCCCTGTGGAAAGTTCTGCAATGTTCCAATCCTGCAGGATTATTTCTTTTGAAAAATCATAATAAATATAAAAATCATTCATTTTTACCCTCACTGGATTTGAATGTTTTTACCGGGCGGGAAATCGAACAGCAGTTCCAGATCGCAATCCAGAATCATATTGTCGTGAATATTCCAATTCAGGTCATTGGGGAAAAGGCGGAGCTCATCGCCGTTTTGAAATGTTCCGGAAAGCGGAGTGAAACTCAGTTCAATGTCGGAAATCATTTTCAATTCCGGAATCAAATGTTCCTTCCCTGCCGAATCCTCAGCAATCCATTTCCCGGCAAGGTTCCGGGCTGCAAGCAGATATTCCGGAATCACTCCCGTAATGGTTCCATCTTCACCGACTTTGCGGATTTTGACTGTGAATCGGCGATATTCGCCGCTCCAGGAACAGGAAGTGGGGTCCTCCGGATGAACCCGGTGTGCCATCCGCAAACCGGAACGGATCCCCACCGCACAATTCCGAATGATATTGTCGTGGATCAAAACATTCCGTGAAGCTTCACAGATACTGATACCGACCACATTTGCTTTATCGTTTTTCCTTTGCCCGATCTGATTGTCGCAGATGATCACGCAGTTGCCATTGACCCGGACCCCGTCTCTCTGATGCTCCAGTCCATTGGAGTCGCGCGTGAGGTCGATGACATTTCCGGAAAGGACGACTTTGGATCCTGTGATGTCCACTGCGGATTCCTTGCTGAATCCGGTAAGGGTATTGCCGGAAACGATAATTTCATCACCGAACATCCCCAGACCGCGATTCTGTTTGCCGCCCTCAAAGATATTGCCGGTCACAATCGCCTGGCTGATGCCCGAAAATTCTTTGGGGCTGTTGATCGGAAAGAGGGAAAGCGTATGTGCATTATAAACATAATTACCGATGATGCGGGTGAAACGGGAGGCATTTTCACAGAAATTGCCGACATTTTCCACATGGCATCCCTCAATGATCGTATTTTCCGCAAAGTCGTTGTTGTTGAAGGCATTGAACCCGCAGTCAAAAACCCGGCAGCGGCGGAAAATACATTGTTTGGTATATTGATGAAAAATCGATTCAATGCCTTCATGCTCCTTCTGGATGAATGGAGGTGTTCCGCCCCGGTCGCTGCCGTGCAGATAAAGCGCTTCCGAAGCCATGCGGGAAACCGAGAGATTTTCGCACAGCACGAATTCGGTTCCGGAAAGGTTCAGCGCCGCACTGCCGAAAGTTTCCATCTGCTGGTTCGCCGTTGGCCAGAATCCATAATTGGAATCGGTCATAAAGGGGCGGCAGCAAGGCAGTTCATTATAACCGGTATTGCCGATAACCGCCAAATCTTTCAAGACAAATTCCCGGCCGCCGCCGACCCAGAAGGCAGCAGTGTGCGCCTGGCTTACATCAATGACGGTAGATTCGGGCCCTGATCCGGCAATAACGGCTGAGGCATCCCGGACCCACAGTCCGCGGTCCAGATTGTAGTGTCCTGGCGGGATCAGCATTCCCTTCTTTTCCTTCACCGCCTGATCCAGACATTTCTGGAGCGGTTCCTGATCGTGATGCCTTACCCTGATGTGTTCCGCACTGCGATTGGCGCAGCGGTCCAGAATCAGGGTATTTCCTTCGATTTTTTCGATTTCCGCCAAGAGCCGGTTTTGGACATGTAAAACCAGAATGGCGCCGGGTTTCCAGTCAAAAAAGTGAAAGCGGACTTTCACTCCGTCCAGCAGCTCGAACCATGATTCCGCAAGCGGAATATGGTCACCCTGCCATTGCCAGAAACGGGTCACGGCAGCTTCCGGAACATGCCACGTCTGATATTTGGGGTCAACTGCCAGCCAGGAAACAGTTTTGTTGCCGTGAAAATGAAACACAAAAGTCTGCCGGTTCCCGGCATTTTCCAGACCTTTGATTTCCAGCTCATTTTCCAGTGGTTTCTGATTAGCGGAAAGATATGGAGCTTTTTCAAAATTGACCATTCCGTAAGTATGATAAAAACATCCTTCCGCAGTGATCCATTGTCCCGCCTGAAAATCACCGGTTTCTTCCAGCTCCAGAAGGTTGGTTTGTCCGGCGATTTTGCCGAGGGCGGTGAAATCCGAGCCGGACGCTCCGAAATCTTTAGGGTTCAGATACACCGAACCTAGAGTGTCAAAGATATGCTCTGCGGGCTCATTTGAACCGGCAGCATGCTCTGCCTCAAATCGTCCGTCCAAAGCCAAAGTTCTGCTTCGCAGCATATTCATCCTTTCCATCTGCTCAGAATCAGATTATTTTTCCCGTATACAAAGCATAAGGACATCTTTTGAAGGGATGGACAGGGAAAGTTTATTCGCATCTTTCAAGCCTTTCTTTCCTTCATAGATTTCCGCGATGTATTTTTTCGGAAGAGCAATATTTTCGATTTCAACGGTCTTGGCTTCCTCTGATTCGTTGAAAAGGAGAACCAGGCGTTCTTCCTTGCCGGCGGGATTTTTCCTCACAATGACAAGGCAGTTGGGATAGGCGATATCCTTGGACTTGACCAGAGCATCCTTCCTTTCGCCTTCAGTGAAAATATCTTCATAAGTAACAAGTGCTCTTGTTGCCTCACCGATGTAATAGAATGCCCCGGAAAAATTGCTTCCCCAGACGGAGATCCCGCCCCGATTCGAGGCAACGGCACGGATGATCTGCGTTTTGGTGGTCTCCGGTTCGAAAAAGCCGCTGTGAGAATTTACCGAATGGCTCCTCACCCGGAAATCCCAGTGCCAGCCGGGATTGAAGATCTGTCCCATGTAAAATTTATAGCCGTATTCCCGCATGTATTTTGCCACATGGTCCATAATTTCCTGCGTCCGGCTGTCCGCAGGACTGCTGCCCGGGCAGCCATGATAAGGAATATCGATATTGCCTGCCGCCGCCTTCCAGTATTCAGGATAGGCATA
This sequence comes from Lentisphaerota bacterium, assembly GCA_015061565.1. Taxonomy (GTDB): domain Bacteria; phylum Verrucomicrobiota; class Lentisphaeria; order Victivallales; family UBA1829; genus SIG94. The sequence continues at coordinate 5,446 of SUWI01000042.1, read as the reverse complement.
CTGGTGATAGAGAAAATATTTCATCCCCTGTGAATTTGCTGCTTTTTTCACCAGTCCCGCAGTTCTGCCGTCCAATAGCACCCGGAAGTCATACCATTTTTTCCAATAGCGATCTTTGATGACCTCATCGGTAAGAACCAGATCGGCGGGCAGAGAAGCATACTTGCGGAAATGCTCTTTGCATTTGTCGCAGAAGCAATACCCTAAGGGTTCGGCGGAAGGCCATCCCTCCCAGTTGTTGAAAAAGATTTTCGCATGCGGTTGTTTCTTCCGCATCTCCTTGATGTCAGCAGCGACCATGCGAATATAATCTTCTTTTCCTGTCGTTGTTGCCCAGGTAGGACACACCTGAGTGGTCTCCCTGTAATCTTTGTAACGGGGAGACCCGGGGTCAGCTTTGCCGCCCCATTTCACTGTACCCCCGAAAAATCTTGCTTGCGCTTCCTGGTGTTCCTTGACGTAGTTGTAAAAATGTTTCTTGATGGACCAGCCGCTGCCCCAGATGGGATAACAGGTGAGGATGACCTGTTTTGCCGAAGTCTTTCCGTAAAGCGGATAGTATTTTTCCTCCCCCTGCATATTGATTCCCGCGGCAAGACGTTCTCTCATATCCAATTCACGGATATCCACATCCTTGAAATAATTACCGGGAAGATTATGGGTATACATCCAAGTTTCGATATAGATTTTTTTGGGGATTCTTCCATTGATCGGCGGCAGGATTCGGCAGGGCATTTTCTGGGCAAGCTCCACCAGATTGCCGGAAGAACGGGAATAAATCATCTCAAATTCACTGCCCGGTTTCATACTGTTGTCTGCCTGAAAGACAATGTAGCTGCCAGCAGGGGGATTTTGTCCGATGGGCTTGATTTTCCCCTGATATAAAAACTCATATCGGTCAAAGCCTTTTCTGCTCCCGGCGGATTTGGTGACTTTCATCGCCCGCAAAGAAGTCGCGGTGCCTTTTTTGCTCATATCCCGCTGAAAGGTCCGGAAAGAAGATGGAACTTCCAGTGCAAAAACCAGTTCATCCAGCGGGAAAGGCGTAGGCGTATCCAGCTGAATTTTCAGCGTATTGAGGCTATCATTGACAAAATTCCATTTTCTGGTCCTGGTAAAAGGACCCCAATTCCCGTAATGCCGGTTTTCCCATACAAGGATCTGACGGGCATAACCCTGTGAAATGATATTTCCATTTTCATCGCACTCTGCCATCGGCCATTTCGTATCGACGAAATTCAGATCTTTCCAGTTTGCCGGAGCTGTTTTGGAAGTCCGCCACGCCGTCCGGGTTTCAGGATGTTTCTCCACCATGAATGAAACCTTTTCTCCCGGAGCCGTTTCGGCACAGAGAGTATTGGGTCCCTGTTTCAGCGAGAGAAGGGTCTTTTGAGCAACGGGAACTTTTTTCCCATTGATGAAAAGATTTTTTACTTTATCAGGATGAGAAACGATCAGAGAGAACTCTTTCTGCGCGTCACGCAGCAGGACATCCATCTTCTGGAAGGAGCTCACGATTTTTTCTTTTTCCTGAGCAGTCTTGGCCGTTGCCGCTTCCCGGCTGAGTTTCAATGCATCCTGAAGTCTGCTTTCATCCAGTCTGCCATATGTTGAGTAAGTCTTTTTCCAGAAGGAGGAATCGCTTTTGGCAATCCTGGTGCACTCCGTGGAAAGGAATGATTCGTATCTCCCATTGAAAGCTTCCTCAGCTTCCCGTTTTTCCTTTTCTGTGGAGATTTTATCCAGCAGTTCCAAGACCTGAAAAGCTTTGGTCTGGCCGAATTCCCTGGAAATGGAGGAAAAAATATTTTTTTTGTCGGCGGTGAGATTGGTCCTGCCGACATTGAAATAATAATCTTTGTTAAACTCGATTTTTTCATGATTGATCAGCAAGTCATCAAGATCAAAACACAACCGGATCATCCAATAATCTTTTCCCCGGAGAATAGCACAGGGTATCTTTTTATTTGAGATATTTCTTTTGCTTACACCAATACTGTTGATCAAATTGTAGCTGTGGGCGAGATTTATTCCCCTTGCGGATGAAATACAGAATTCAACAGAATCGTTCTTTCCCTCCATTCCATCCCGCCAGAAATCTTGATTTGCCGCCACCTGATCCATGTAAGGTTCCCTGCAGCGGATCAGAACATAGAGTTTCCCGTCTCTGTGTGCTATTTTAAAGGAACTCTGGCGGTCAATGTCCTGAAATTTGTCCAGTTTATTAATAAGAAAACCTTTCCCTTCCGGGATGTTTGCCCAGTTGGGAAGATCTTTTTCTATGGTGTCGGCGGCATTGCCGGGCAGTTTGTAAACGGGGTAATAGCGGAATCCCGCCCGCAAAGCCTCCTTGCCCGCAGCATTTTTCTTGAGGAGTTTCACATCCCGTATTTGAATGGAACTGCCCGGGAAAAATTCAAAATAAAGGCGATAGTAGGCTTTCCCGGAGGCATCCCCCTTCACATTCTTTGTCGTCCATTCAAAAGAATGCTTCTGAAAATTCTTTGTAACTTCGATCATCTTCGTTACACCGGGGGTGCCATACCCCAGGAAACCGTAACGCAGTTTGCCTTTTCCTGCAACCTCCGCTGAAACCATGAATTCATCGCCTTTCACCGTCTGCAGGATTTTGGTATTCGTGGTAAAGAAACAGAAATTCTTCCACGATTTCACGTCTTTCTTGTAATCCGGAGAAACTGCAATGGTGAGCGTGTGGATCCCTTTGGCATCCGGTTCGGAAAGGGTGAATTTGACTTTATCAATATCCTTTTTGTATTCCGTATGCTGAGAATGCCATGAAAGGGGGATTGAATACTTACTTCTGGGGTTGGGCTGAAAATTTCCATTGATGGCAAGTTCCCCTCCTGCGAATAAGTGAAACGCAGAAAAAACGAGCGCTGGAATGAACATCTTTTTCATTTTTGACCTCTATGTTTGATTTCGTTGTCCGGTGGTAAAATTCAGTTGCAAATTCAGGATTAAAGAGCCAATTTCAAAACGTTTTGGCTCATCTTGTTAAAAAGTTGATTTTTTCAGCGTCAAACCCATCTTGACGCATCGGGTGCGACTTTTTCTCAAAAAAGTCTCGAAAAATCATGTTTCAGAATGTTGACCTCCCTCCCGACAGAATCAGGATAATAGAGCCAATTTCAAAACGTTTTGGCTCATCTTGTTAAAATGTCGATTTCCTATTATTTTCCTCAGCCGCTCCTGTCCTTTCTGCCGGCAGACAAACTGTTTTTGCAATTACATTTTCCGCAAAAAAGAACGGCGAATTTTTTCAAGAAATTTTCTATTTTGAGGAACCAATTGCAAAATCCGTCGGACCTTTGGTTCTTATTTCTGCAACTGGATCAGGAAAGTCGCCGAACCGGGCTTTTTCTTTTTCAGAAGAATCTTTTCGCCTGTCACAGTTACCGGAACAGGTTCATTGTTCCGGTCGTCATCCAGAACGACCGCAGAAATTTTATTGTAAGCGGAAAGCCCGGCCGCCAAGATTTCGATGGTTTCGGAACTGCCTTTGTAATCAGCCAGAAGAATACCCGCATTGGAACCATCTTCCGACCGTCCGGCGAGAATGTAATGTGCGATTGCATCTGACTGGCACTTGACCGGATATTCACGCAGGAATCTTCCGAAAAGCTCCATGGAATAGTAATTCTTGGTGAATTCGCGGAACACACTGCGGTAACCCCATGCCGGGCTGTCCCAGCTGGAACCATACCACATGGCCAGATCCAATGGGGAATCCTGCCATCCGATCAGCACCGCCAGGTTGTACACTCCGGAATTGGTGCTCTGAAGACAGGTGGGTCCTTCCAGCGTGGCTTTCCGGTAACTTTCGGAGGAATTGGCGGATTGAACCCCCTGCCAGCTTTCCAGATAATGCCATTCATTGATGCAGAGTTTGGTTTTCTTAAAGCCCATTTCGTCCAGAAATTTGCGTGCGATGGCAGGCTGGCGGATCAAACCTGCCGGATTTGATCCATAGCAATGCCAGGAAATGAAATCGGGAGCGACTCCGGCGGCTTTGCAGGCTTCCAGCAGGGGTTTGAAAAGCGGGAGTCTCAGACTGCATAAGGCCGGCCCTCCGAATTGCATTTCCGGAAATTCACTCTTCAGCCGTTTCAGCACTGTCACAAAAAATGGAATGAACGTCTCATAAGGTGCGTCCCACATATTCTGCCGGCCATCCGGCTCGTTCCAAATTTCCCAGTAGCGGATTTTATAATGATGCCCGTTTGCCCAGCCTCTGGTGTAATGCCGGACGATTCCGGCAAGGACTTCCGCGTATTTTTCATGATCCTTCGGCGGAATTACATTGAAATGTTTTTCTCCGGAATGTTCGATGCTGCTACCGAGGCGGTAGAAGACCTCCATGCCGCCTTCTTCCTGAGCCAGACGGATGATCTCATCGGTGGCATCAAAATAATAATTGGCAGGATCTTTGGGATCCAGGTGCATCAGCGGGAAAATGAAATGGGTGTCTATAATGCGCTGGCCGCTGTTCCACAGCGCCCAGTCGTGAGTTCGTGTATAAGTGAAATTCAGTTTCCGCAATGCCTCATCATATTGGTTCAATGCCCGGCTCGAAAGGATCAAGGTCGTATTCGATCCGTGAAGTTCCTTGCGGATCCGTCCGGTGCTTTTATTCAGATCGGCTATGGCATCGCTTTCATAAGGCACAGGCTTCAGTGAAAAACACATGCAGGCGGAAGCAATTCCCCGGGAAAAATGAATGTCGACGATATGTTTTCCTGCGGTCAAATTCCGTATGGCCCGGGAATCCTTGTCCGATGGCGGAGTGCATCCTGCCCCGTCAATCAGTTTTTCCCCGTCAATCGCTATCTTGAACCACCAGTCGGCACCCGCCCCCAGCAGATATTTGCCCGTTTTGGGGACCATAACCTCGCCCCGGATCATGATGCATTTGGCCTGATCCACCTGTTTCCCGGTATATTTTTCCAGATCCCACAGTCCTTCTCCGAGGACGATTTTTTCCCCTTTTTCTCCAAACAACCGGTCTGAAGGGACAGTATTCCAATCCATTCCAGTTATGACTCTGCAATTCGTCAACTCAAGCAATTTTCTGTCCATATTTTCCTTTCCGGCGGCGCCCGCCAGAATTGCGAGGCCGGCCAATATCGTTGACAAGATTTTTTTTACCATTTTGCATTTCCTCCTGAGTCAAATTCAAAACGTTTTGGCTCTTTTTAATTTTGAGAGCCAATTTCAAAACGTTTTGGCTCTTCTTGTTAAAAAGTTGATTTTTTCAGCGTCAAACCATTTTTGACGCATCGGCAGTGATTTTTTCTTGAAAAAACCAAGAAAAATCATGTTTCAGTGCGTAGACCTCCTTACCAATCGCAATTGGCTTTGTTTTATAAACAGCTATGGTTAAAACTCAAGCGAAATAATTGAATATCTGCTTGGCAGTCAAGACAAG
>SUWI01000351.1 GCA_015061565.1 Lentisphaerota bacterium | reverse complement strand
TGCGGCGGCTGGTCGGACTGGACTCTGGCACAACTTTTCCGTGGCAACTGGCCGCTGATCTTTCTGCTGCTCCCGCTGCCGATACTGCTTTACTGGCTGATCCTGTTCATCCGTTTTCACCGCTCCGAAATCCTGCGAGGAAAACCGCAATGGAATTCGCCGGGGATGCTTTTCAGTCTCGCAGTCCTGATCCCGACTCTGGCGTTGGCGCCAATGGTGTCGTCGAAATTCGGATTCGGATACGGCTTCTGTCTGCTGCTGATCATCCCGGTCTGGATCATCCCGCCCGCCTCCATGCCCGGACAATGGAAAATCTGGCTGCCGCGCGGCCTCTGCTGGACAGGATTTTTCTTCTGTCTGATCCGTTTTCTGGAAAGCCTCCGGTGGACGTGGGACTACAGGTTTTTCTACGGTTTCGGGACCGACAAGGTCCGGTACGGGGAATATTCGGCTGCGCGGGATCTGCTGACCGTGTATCTGGGCGTGATCCTGCTGTTCGCGGGGTATCTGCTGAGCGCGAAAATGTATGCCGCCGCGGCGGGGATCCGGACACGGAAGCTCTTCGGTCCGCTGGTGAAGGTCACGCTCGGGATTTGGGCTGCGGTCTATCTGGTTTCCGGCGGAATGGCAGTCGTTCAGCACCGTGCCGCGGAACGGACGGCCGCCGATCTGGGTGAATTTTTCGGTTATCCGCTGAATGCCGCCGGGGTTAACGCATTGCTGCGCAAGACCGGCTGGTCGGACTGGATACGAGGCAGTGACCGGAAGCAGGAAACCGCCTGGGATCGTTATTCGAACCATCCATATTTGTGGAGCCGCAACGCTGAGGTTGTATTGCCGGAAGCGGTCCGGAAACAATGGCGGACGGAAATCGAACGGTTCCAGCCATTGAAGAGATTGGAGAATGAACTGGAAAAACCGCTTCAGCCCGGATTTATTCCGGCCGAAGACGGCTCGGTCGGAACGGCATCGAATTACCTGTTTATATTTGGGAAGCTCTGCGGTTTCGAACGGTGGAAGATTTTGTTTCTGCTGGAAGAAAACAATCCGGCCGAAGCGCTCAAAGTCCTGCGCCGAATGGAAAAGGCAATTGAATATTACCGGCGCGATCCGATCAATATGCATACCTTGAACTGGTTTGACGCACAATGCCGGCTGAACGCCATGGAACTGCTGCTGGCAGACGGACGGGTGTCGGATCCCGAACTGAAACGCTGGTCCGCCGACCTGGAACAGAGGGAAAAGGAGATCCCCGAACGGGAACGGCTTTCCATTTATCTGCATGCAGTCAAGATCAACGATCAATTTTACCGGTTCGCACATGGCTTTTGTTCGCTGCCGCTGTATCCGCTGCGCTGGCTCTTTCCGCCGGCCTGGTATTATGCGGCACGCGACCGCCGGTTGAGCTTGAGCCGGTTCCGTCACAACTGCTACAGTGAACTGCCCGTTGATAAATATGAACCCAAAACCGGTTTCATCTGGAAATATTACAATCCGCCGGTCTTCATTATGATCCGGCTTTCCAGAACGCTGACCGCGAAATATCGTGCCATGCGCGCATTGATCGAAATCGAACTGGAAAAACGCCGGACGGGAAAATACCCGGACAAACTTGAAAATCCGCCTGTCGATCCGTTCACCGGCAAGCCGATGCACTATAAAAAAGGCAAAATGCCGCTGATCGTCAAAGTGTGGGATCCGGCGTTGGACAGGCTGGTTCCGGAAAGACGCGAAGCGGATGGCATAGCGGTCTGGAGTCTCGGCGAAAACCGCAAAAACGAGCAGGGTCAGGATCAGACGACCGTGCGGAAGTACGCGGACGACGTCCGGGCGAAAATGATTTTCAAGACGGCTCCCGCGATTGACGGACCTGACGGACGGGACGGACTTGACGGACAAAAGTCCGCGAAGCCATAGGAGTTCAGTACAAATGAAAGATTTTCTGAAGAAGTTGTGCTATTATGACCATCCTGCTGAGGGTGCGTTCGCCGCCGAAACTTTCCTGCTGCTCCTGCCGGGGATTGCACTGGCACTCTATCTGCTTTGCGGCGGCTCCTTGTTCGACAGAAAGTTCGTTTTCGGCTTTTTCCTTTCGTGGCCGGTGCTTCCTTCCATCCGGCTGATCATCGAACTTGCCGTTCTCCTGACTTTGACCGCATGGTTCAGTTTCTACCGCCGGGAAGTCATGCAGAATAAAAAAACGGCGCTGTTCTTCTGCGCTGTCATTCTGATCGCCGTGCTGTATGGTTATTGCGGCGGGCCGCTGCCGTGGCTGGCGATTTTCCTGATCCTTCTTACGCTCACACCAATGGCGCTGATCTACCGGGAATGGAAAGTCATTCTCCTGCGCGGAGCGTGCCTGATCGGAGCCGCAGTCTGTCTGGCGATCTCCTGCGATTATGTTCTGTTCTTCTTCCAGTGGGTGTATATCGACCGTTTCCTGCATGGAATCATCGGGCTCGAACGGGTAAATCTTGAACTGCTGACCTTTTCCGGCATGATCCTGCTGCTGGGCGGATATCTGCTTTCCGGCCTCATGTATGCGCGAGCGGCAAAAATCCCGTTCCGCAATATGTTCGGCCTCGGGATCCGGATCATGTGGGGACTCGTCGCGGCTATTTACCTGATCTCGCTGGGCATGGCGTTCGTCACCGGCATCAAGGCGGACCATTCGGTCAAAGAATTGGAAAAACATTTCGCAAAATCGTTTTCGGCATCCGGAGTAACCGCTTTCTACCGGAACGGACGGAAGGTCGATGCCGATTTCTGGAAGAAAGTCGAAACCGTTTCCGACGCGGTCGAAAAGAACTGGAAGGATTTCGATTCCAGAGGTCCGATTTCGAGTTCGCCGGAATGCATTTATCCGCCGGAAGTCCTGAAAGAGTTTGAAAGATTGATGAATAATTCGGCCTCTCTGCGGGAACTCGAAAAGCTGTTTGACGGTCCGCTGCCCGCGCGGGAAATCACGTATGAAACCCGCTATATGGGCGCGGTCCTGCTGCCGGAATTGAACTGGATCCGGGAATTCTGCCGCTGGGAACTGTGGCGGATCCGTTTCGCTGCGGAAAGGAAGGACCTTCCCCGGGCGATCGAAGCCTTGAAACGGATGGAATTTGCCTCGGATTATCTGGTAAACAAACCGTCCAGTCTGATCGCAGCACTGGTCATGATCGGGTGTGAAAGATACCGGATGCAGGGGATGGAAGTCCTGCTTTCCAGCGGTATCGTCACGGAACCTGTGCTGAAACAATGGCAAAGCAAACTGGAACGGGCGGACCGGAAAATTCCTCAGCTCAACTTCGACTGCCTTTATCTGGAAGCGGCAATGATGGAAGACACATGCCAGAGCATTGCGCACGGCGGCGATTTTTACGGGGCGCACAATCCTTCGATTTACAAATTGCGCTGGCTTTATCCGCCAATGTGGTATTATTGTGCGAAGGACCGCTATAATCTGCTGCGTCATTTCCAAGTCCGGAGATTTGGTGAAATGCCGGATGTCAAACACAAATACGGATTACCGGCAGATTACCCTTTAAGCGATCAGACCCAGCAGAAATTCGATCGGCTTTCCGCCATGTATCGCACCATGCGGGCGTTAATAGGAGTCGAGCTCGAAAAACGCCGCACGGGGAAATATCCGGACACGCTCGCAAATCCGC
>SUWI01000350.1 GCA_015061565.1 Lentisphaerota bacterium | reverse complement strand
CATAATTGAGTTCCACCCCGCGGACTTCGATCCGTTCCAGCAGAAGTTTCTTGCTGAACAGGGTCTTCATGCCCACATCCACATGAAGATGGCCCAGTTTGACTGCGTAAGGAGAAGAATATCCTTGCGGATTTCCCACGATGAAATCTTTGATCGTCAGCGTTCCTTCGAAAGGATTGAAAGCAACATGCTTGATCTCCATCGGCACACCGGTGATCAGCGGTCCGGCATGGTAGATGCCGTTTTTGATGATAAAGGGAAGGGTCAGCAGCAGAACGATCAGAAGGACAATAATGACACCGACCACGATTCCGGTAATCTTCAGACATTTTTTGCCGTTGAATTTCATATGGGGATCTCCTGTTTATACAGTTATAAAAAAGACCGGAACCATTCGGTCAAATGATTCCGGGCGTAATTGAAAGATCACTGCAGTGAAAAAAATCAGCAGGATTTTTTCACCCGGCCGCTGCGGATGCAGGCGGTGCAGACTTTCATGGTTCTGTTGGTGCCGTTGTCGTCAACATGCACGGTCTGGATATTCGGTTCGAAAGTGCGCGGAGACACTTTCACAACGTGCATACCGATACCGCCTTTTTTCTTGGCAAGACCTCTGCGGATGATTCTTGCACCCTGAACTTTTTTCTTACCGCAAATTTCGCAGACATTGCTCATTTTACACCTCGTCTATGTTGAAATTATTTCGTTTCCGTTCGTTCAAGAACCAATAATATATACCCTTTTTCCGGAAATGCAAGGACTTTACAAAAAAAAAGCGGAAAATCTCATCGGTCCGGGACATTTTTGGCCAGCGGACTCGATCTGTGAAAACGGATTTTACGACGAACGCCGCTTTGCGCGATTGACGGATAAAACGGACGGGACGGACGATTTCGTGAAACACAATGTCAGGACGCGGGAAGCAATGGATCGCGGCTGCCGGGAATCGCGCCTTCCGTTTTTTGACCGCGGTTCGTTTCTTCCGCGTTAAGTCCATTTTATTTAAAGAATATTTTTCCGTTTCAATCTTGCATTTCAAACTCCGAATGCTATCTTATCATACCTGATTCAAAAATGAAATTTCAACCAGCATAAGGATATGCCAAATGAACGATTGGGAAAATCAGACTTTGACCTCGATCAACAAACAGCCGTATCGGGCATATACGGTCCCGTTTGAAACCAAAGACCAGGCCATGCTCGGCGATCATGCGCTTTCCCCGTTTTACAAACTGCTGAACGGCCCCTGGAAATTCGCCTATTTCAATGCGCCTTCGGAAGCTCCGGAAGACTTTTTCCGGGAAGATTTCGACTGCGATGAATGGGACGATATCGTGGTCCCCAGCAACTGGCAGATGAAAGGTTACGGCCATCCGCATTATACCAATCAGATCTATCCGTTCCCGGTCAATCCTCCTTTCGTGCCGTCGGATAATCCCACCGGCTGCTATATCCGCGAATTCGAGATCGAAGACGACTGGGCCGAACAGCGCATCCTGCTGAAATTCGACGGCGTGGATTCCTTCTATTACGTGTGGGTCAACGGACAGCTCGCCGGCATGAGCAAAGGCAGCCGCAATGCTTCCGAATTCGACATCACCGACATCGCCCAGCTTGGCACCAACCGGATCGCCGTCCAGGTCCTGCAGTGGAGCGACGGCACGTATCTGGAAGACCAGGATATGTGGTGGCTGAGCGGGATCTTCCGCAATGTTTCCATCAGCGCGGTCCCCCAGCAGGACATCTACGACATCTTTGCCAAAGCCGGACTCGATTCCACTTATAAAAACGGCAAGCTGGAATTGGAGGCGGAAATCGTCAACACCGATACGGTTGCCGCAAAAGCGCTGACTGTGGATGCGGAACTGTTCGATCCGGTCGGGGATCCGGTCTTCAAAAAGCCCCTGACGAACTCGATCGCCAGGATCGAACCGGGGAAAAACGTCAAGGTCAAATTCGCCGCCGAGGTGAAAAAGGTTGCCGCCTGGACCGCTGAAACCCCGACCCTCTATACGCTGGTGCTGACGCTGAAAGACAAGTCCGGAGCGATCGAATATAAATCGCTGAAAATCGGATTCCGTACGGTTGAGATCAGGAAAGGCAATCTGCTGGTGAACGGAGTGCCGGTCATGTTCCGCGGCGTCAACCGCCATGAATTCGACACCGACCTCGGCCGTGCGCTCACGATGAATGTCATGGAAGGGGATCTGCTGCTGCTCAAACAGCATAACGTGAATGCCATCCGCACCTGCCATTATCCGGATGCTCCGGCGTTTTACGACCTGTGCGACCAGCTGGGATTCTATCTGATCTGCGAGGCCGACCTGGAATCCCACGGATTCGGTTACGAGGAAGGCAAGAACCCGACCATGTGGCCGGAATGGGAAAAACCCTGCGTGGACCGGATGCAGGCCATGGTCGAGGCTTACAAAAACCATGCGTCAGTCATCATGTGGTCGCTCGGCAATGAAGCCGGCTACGGCATCAACCACAAGAAAATGGCCGAATACACGCGTTCCCGCGACCTGACCCGTCCGATCCACTACGAGCGCGACCAGGAAGGCGAAACGGCCGATGTGATCTCACGCATGTATACCGCGTCCTATCGCATGACACTTGAGGACGGCACGCTCAGCAAATGCTGTGCCGACGTCGCCAAAGAATTCTGCAAAGGCAAAAAGCCGTTCATCCTGTGCGAATACGCCCACGCGATGGGCAACGGCCCCGGCGGACTGGAGGATTACTGGCAGATCTTCTTCGCCAACAAGGAAATGCAGGGCGGATTCATCTGGGAATTCTGCGACCACGGCATCCGCACGCAGGACGAACACGGCCATGAATATTTCGCTTACGGCGGCGATTTCGGCGACGAACCCAACGACGGCAATTTCATCACCGACGGACTGGTTTTCCCGGATAAGACGCCGTCCCCCGGCATGATCGAGGCGAAAAAAGTCTATGCGCCGGTCCGGTTCGCCGCCAGGGACCTGAAAAAGGGCATTGTCACGGTAACCAACCATTACGATTTCCTCACGCTGGAACATCTCAGCGTCACCTGGAGCATCAGCGAAAACGGCAAGCCCGTGCAGAGCGGTTCCATGGCCCCGCTGACCATCAAGGCGCGCAGCAGTGCGGATGTGAAAATTCCCTACGTGTTCCCGAAAAATCCGAAAGCCGGCGCGGAATATTTCCTGAACCTGACGTTCCTGCTCGGACGCGATACCGACTGGGCACGTTCCGGCCATGAGATCGCCTGGGCGCAGTTCCCGCTGCCCGTCAAGGCTCCGGTGCTCAAAAACACGGTCAAATCCCATCCCGCTCCAGTCGTGATGGATGAAGATACCCAGACCATTTACGCCGGTGCGAATGAAGCGCTGGTCGCCATCAGCAAGACCACCGGTCTGATCACCGGCTGGACGATCGACGGCCTGCCGCTGCTGGAACGCGGTCCGCGTTTCAATCTGTTCCGCGCTCCGACCGACAATGACAACCGCCGGTGGGGAGGCAATATGACCAGTTGGGTCGAGGCACGTTATCATCAGCTGCAGCACCGGGTGGAATCGGTGGAAGCCGATCCGGACCGGAAAACGGTTCGCGTGATCACCCGGGTGGCGCCGCCCGTGCTGAAGACCGGGATCCTCTGCGATCATCTTTACACCTTCCTGCCG
>SUWI01000349.1 GCA_015061565.1 Lentisphaerota bacterium | reverse complement strand
AAACGCCAGCAGCCACTCCTCATCCATGGGGTTGACCGCGAGCGAAAGCAGGGCATGGGTCGGCACGCCGCCCATCGAGGCGATATCGCTGACGTTGCGTTTGAGCAGTTTTCCGGCGACCGCTTCCGGCGCGGTCTCCTTCGTGTAATGCACGTCGGAGATCACCTGATCGACTGCCGCCAGCAGCAGATCGGACGTGCCGAAGTCGAGCACGGCACAGTCATCGCCCGGGCCGACGGTCACATCCGGCGACTGCGGAAACAGCGCCGTGAGTTTCCGGACAAAACTTTCCTCGTTCATGGGAAACGGATTCAATCCTGCGTTTCGAGTTTCAGAGCTTTGCGGATTTTTTCCGCAGTTTCATCGGCTGCTGCGTCGGATTCGTATTTGAGCTGACGCCAGTTCCAGTGGAAATTGTCGTCCGCGCCGCGGGGGACCACATGCAGATGCGCGTGCATCACGACCTGCCCGGCGCAGGTGCCGTCGGCAAGGTGCAGATTGAAGGCATCGGCATCCAGCGCGCGTTTGAGGGCCACTCCGATGCGGGCGCCGACCCGGAACATGCGGCCCGCGGTCGCTTCCGGGATCGTGGCGGAACTGGTGTGATGCTCTTTCGGGATCACCAGCGTATGGCCGTAATTGATCGGACCGATGTCCATGAACGCATACACCAGGTCATCCTCGTAGATCTTGCGGCTCGGAATTTCACCGGCGATGATTTTGCAGAAAATGCAGTCTTTCATGATTTGACTCCGTTATGTTAAGTTGGGAAAAACATCAATCCCGGTTCATGCCGGCGGCACGGACCAGATAATACAGCAGGGTCAGCAGCGAGCTCAGCACGGCGGCGACGTAGGTGAGGAAAGCTGCGTTCAGCACTTTGCCGGCGCTGTCCCGTTCCGGCTCGGAAACGATCCCGGCGGTGACCATCAGCTGTTTGGCGCGCGAACTGGCGTCCCATTCCACCGGCAGGGTCACGATCGAAAACACGACCACCGCACTGAAGAGGATCGCCCCGAGCATCACCATGCCGCCGGACTGGAAAATGAATCCGGCGATGATCACGATATAGGAGAGGAAGGAAGAGATATTGGTCACCGGGACCAGAGCGCTGCGCAGTCCGAGCGGACCGTAACTGGCGGCATGCTGCAGGGCGTGTCCGGCCTCGTGACAAGCCACGCCGATGGCGGAAAGCGAAGCCGAATCATAAACGCCCGGCGACAGCCGCAGGGTCTTGCTGGTCGGATCGTAATGGTCGGAAAGGAAACCTTCCACCCGTTCGATGCGGACATCGTAAATGCCTGCGCCGTGAAGCATCCGGGCGGCGGCTTCCGCACCGGTCATGCCGGAGGACGCCTGATAGTGGGAATATTCGGAAAAGGTGGCTTTGACATAGAACGAAGCCAGTCCGGCGATGATCAGCCCGGGAATGGCGAACAGCAGATAAAGCGGATCGAAAAACATGTTATGGTCTCCTTGTTGATTTCATGCGTTGTTAATGTAATCCGTATTTCAGACAAGGCAAGCGGAAAAAGGTTTGTTTTTCGAAAAAATTTTCCGGGGACAAAAACCATTTTTTGTCATCAGCCCTTGCATTTCATTTTTCGGGAGTTATAGTTACGGGAGAAAACAATCTGCCGATCAAATTGAGGAATACAGCAATGAAGAGACAAATTTTCGCCGTATGGGGATCCGAAAAACCTTTTGCCAAGGAAGAAGACCGGTCTTTGCAGGAACATCTGATGGAAAATTCGTCGGACGGGGTGGACCGTTTTACCGACGTGACCGACCCGGAAGTGCATTTTTTCCCGGCCTGCGGCAAAGGACCCCATCCGGCCGTCCTGGTCTGTCCGGGCGGCGGATATCACCATCTGGCCTGGAGCAAGGAGGGACTGGATATCGCCTCCTTCCTGAATCTGAACGGAGTTTCGGCGTTTGTGCTGAAATACCGCTGTCCGGACCGGCGCGACGGAGCCCGTGCGGATGCGGTCCGCACCATACGCATCATCCGGGCACGCGCCGAAGAATTCATGATCCGGCCCGATCAGGTCGGCATCATCGGATTTTCCGCCGGAGCGCATCTGGCCGCGGTCCTTTCCGCCGGAGCGGACACTATGCCTTATCCGACGACCGACGAAATCGACCGTTTCGATTATCGTCCGAATTTCACCATGCTCATCTATCCGGCCTATCTGGCGGATGATGACCTGAAACTGACGCCGGAATTCAAAATCGACGCTGCGGTCCCGCCGACCTTCTTGGTGCAGACGGAAGACGATTTTGCGCGGGTGGAAAACTCCCTGGGCTGGTATCTGGCGCTGAAACGTGCCGGAGTGCCGGCCGAAATGCATCTGTTTGCCAGCGGCGGACACGGATACGGTCTGATGCCGACCGGAACTGCGGTCTCCGAATGGGGGATCATGGCCGGGAAATGGCTGCGCCGGCAGATCGATACGGATATTTGCGGATGAAGACGGAGCAGTCTTGTATCGCGTCAGAGGAGTTGGGTATGAAAAAATTTCTCTTCGCGAACTGAAACGGAGAATACAGAGAATACGGAGAATACGGAGGACGCGTAAGACAGGAGCGCACCTGAATAGAAAAGCAGAATGAAAATCCTGGTTTTTCGGGGTTCGACATGGACGCCCGCGAAACTCCGTATTCTCCGTATTCTCCGTAAAAAAAGTTCGCGGATTCCGGACAGACCATCTCCCTAACTCCACTGACGCGATACGCAGCCTTAGAAAAATCCTGTTTTTTTATTCTTTTCCCTCTTGCATTTCAGGATTTTTCGGTTATAATATATACAAAGTGGTATACAAACTAAAAAAAGGTGACGGAAATGTTAACCAATCATACCGGGGAAGAGCCGGTTTACAAGCAGCTGCGG
This sequence comes from Lentisphaerota bacterium, assembly GCA_015061565.1. Lineage (GTDB taxonomy): Bacteria > Verrucomicrobiota > Lentisphaeria > Victivallales > UBA1829 > SIG94. Next base: position 793 of record SUWI01000349.1, on the reverse strand, counting down.
GAACTTTTTCTGCAGCAGATCGAAAAAGGGGAACTGGCGCCCGGCGACCGGATCTCCAATGAACATTCGCTGGCGGACCAGTTCCAGGTGTCGCGCACCACGATCCGCCGCGCCCTGCACGGTTTGGAATGCGACGGCCTGATCGTCCGCTTCCCCGGGAAGGGCACTTTCATCAATTCGGCCGTCCGGAACGACCGGAATCCGCATTTTACGGTCGGGATCAATTTCTTCTCCGGTTTCAAAACGAATTTTTATTACGGGGAAATCGTGGAGGGGATCATGGCGGAAGCGGAGCTGCGCAACATCCAGATCCGGGTGCTTTCCCCGGATCTGATGCAGGATGATCCTGCCGGGCTGGACGGTCTGATCTTCACCGGCAGCCGGAAAGCAGACAGTGAGATCCTGCGCAAAGCGGCCAAGGGGATCTTGCCGGCAGTCGGATACAATTATCATCTCGGCCATGCCGGATTCATCGGGATCGACAACCGCAGCGATGCGGCGAAAGGAACGGAGACACTGATCCGCAGAGGCTGCCGGAAGATCGGCTATTTCGGAACGCTTTCGGACGACCGCAGCAGCGTGGCACATCTCCGTTTCGCCGGGTATTGCGATGCGCTGAAAAGCCATGGACTGGAAGTCGATATGGGAAGAATTCAATTGATGAGGCCTTCGGGAAATCGTTTTCAGATGGCATTGGACTTTTTCCGGAACTGCGGTCCGATGGATGCGCTGTTCGTGTCCACCGCCGGAATGCTGTTCGAGGTGCTGTATGCGATGAATATGATCAAGATCT
>SUWI01000041.1 GCA_015061565.1 Lentisphaerota bacterium | reverse complement strand
GCCAATCTGTGATCAATCCCGAGTTCACCGCATCCTCGGCGAAAGCGGTTTGCCGCGAATGGGCGTTCTGGCAGGGCCAACAGTCGCACGGCACGTTCCGGCCGGAAGCCGGCGCCGACGGCAAATTCCGGCTGGTCCAGCGCAATACCTCGGGCGGCCTGATCTACCAGTTCGTCAAGATCGTTCCCGGCCAATATTATGAACTGCGGTTCACCTGCGAGTCAGACCAGCCGGTCAAACTGTATGCCCGCTGGGGCAGCGAGAAAAAGCGCTGGACTTTGCCGAACCTGGACCGGGCGGCCGAATGTGTTCCCGACGGAACGGTCCGGACCGCGGTCCTGCGGGTGAAGGCACCGGAAAAGGCATCCTACCTGGTATTGGCGTTTTCCGGAACCGGAACGTTGAAGCCGGTCAGAGCGGAAGTGCATCAGCTGCAGTGATCTGCATCCAGTGCCCGCCCGGCGGACCGTTTCACGCTTTTTTCCGGACCGCCTGATAGATTTTCGGGATGAGATATTTCAGAATGGCAGCTGCGGGCACGGCAAAGATCATGCCCGCGATACCGGCCGTCAGGCCGCCGAGCAGCACCGCAATGATGGTTTCCACCGTAGTCAATTCAATAGATCCGCCGATCAGCCGGGGATAGAGGAACAGCTGTTCCAGGATTCCGTTGACGCACAGATAGGTGATGTAAGCGCCGATGAGGGTCCCGGCGACGTGGTCGGTGCAGAAGACCAGACAAACCGTCGTGGTCAAAAAGATATTGCAGACCAATCCCAGGAACGGCAGCAGGATAGTCATGCCGGAAAGCACTGCCAGTATGGGTGCGTGCGGGACATTCCAGAGGGAAAACGAGATCAGATAGAGGGGGATCTCGATGAGCATGATCCAGAGGTACCCGTGGATCCATTTGACGAACATGCCGACGATCCAGTCGATGATCTCGACCGCTTCCCGGCGGGAGTTTTCCGCGACTTCCGGCATCCAGCGGGTCTTGAGCAGCCCGCGGACGCACCAGTTGCCGATGCTTTCATCCTGACGGCTGCCGGATTTGAACGCTGCCAGCTGCTGGAGAAAAAAGAAAAAGAAGAAAGCGGTCAGCAGCAGATTGAAAAGGAAACTGCCGAGCGAAGAGAAGACCGTAATGATCCCGGAAATAAGGCCGCGGCTGCCTTTGAAGACCAGGTTGGCGAGTTCCTTATGATTCTTCTGGATATATTCGGGGATGGTTTTGCGCAGGTTCCGGACCAATTCGCGGAAAGCCGCCTGGGATTCCGTCTCCTTCCCGGCCTGAGTTTTCGAAGGATCGTCGGAAGCCGGCACAGACATCATGGAATCCAGCTTGGAAAAGGATTTTCTGATCGCGGGATTGTCTTTGATTTTCTGTCCTGCAGTGACCATGGCGGGGATCAGCAGATAGCCGATCACGAACAGCACGAGAAAAATGGCTGCGAGAAAAGTCAGGGCGGAACAGATGCAGGACCGGATGATCAGGCGCTGGTGGCGGGAACTGGTCAGTTCTTCGGGAGTCGGCGGAGGTTTGCGGGTCAGACGATGTTTCAGGCGCCGGAAAGGTTCGGCCAGATGGTCGAAGAAAGCCACGATGTTCCGGACAACCGGCCATTTGAAGAATTTATTCTCAAAAAATTTCTCAAGCGGCAGGAGGAAACAGGCCAGAATGATGCCGAAAAACAGCGATTTGAGAAAAGTGGCAGCGAGAATAAAGATCAGAATGATAGCCAGTGCCACCAGGATCCCGGCGCCGGTGCCGGTCGTCAGAACGCCGGAAATAGTTTTACCGGGTGAATGATTATCGTCAGCCATGTCATTTCCCTTTCAAGAAGAAGGTTTTACTGTAAAAAGTCCTGCCGGATGGATCAAGCAGGATCACGGTCCATTCATTTTTATCATTCCGGCGGTCTTCCAGGTAAAGCGGACACGGTGCCTGAAGCCGGGAAAGGCCCATCCGGGCCAGCGAGTCGATCGTTTTGGATCCGAGACTGGTGGTCCGGTCTTTTTTCGGAATGACCCGGAACGGACCCTGCGGGGAAACCGCCATTTTCAAGGAAACGGCGCTGACGGCGGCATTGACGGCTTCCGCTTCGGAATAAAGCTGTCCGGTCGTCTGGACGGTGCCGCCGTAAGGCGAACCGGAAGGATCGGGCCGGTCATCGCGGAAAAGCGTACATCCCGGCAGCAGAACGGCAGCGGCCAGCAGAAAAATGTATGATCGACAGTTCATCTCCATCCTTTTCGTTACGGGTAATAAAATAACCGTAAATCGGAAAAAATCAACTTGAAAACGGAAAAATGCTTGTATTTATTCAGCAGGGAGGATATATTACAGGACAGGTACACAGGATTGCGGAATTTGAATATACAGCAAGGGATGTATGAAACCGGAAGAAAAAGTATTAATCATCGAAGCCAACCGCACGGGGATGTTGTACCTGCGTGATTTCTGGAATTACCGGGAATTGTTTTTCACCTTGGCCTGGCGTGATATCGTAGTCCGTTACAAGCAGACGATCGTAGGCATACTGTGGACGATCCTGCGTCCGCTGGCGACGATGGTGATTTTTACGGTGGTGTTCGGGAAAATAGCCAAACTTCCATCCGATGCGGGAGTTCCTTATGTGCTGATGGTTTTCGGGGGGATGCTGCCGTGGCAGTTTATCAGCGGCACGATCACCATGGGAAGCGATACGCTGGTCGGCAACCGGGGATTGATCTCGAAAGTGTATTTTCCCCGGATCATTATTCCGACTGCCCGAACCATTATGTCCCTGGTGGAATTGCTGATCAATGCATTTCTTTTTGTGCTGCTGTTTATCTGGTATCGTTATATGCCGAACTGGCATGTCGTATTTCTACCCGTGTTTCTGCTGATGGCTGTTCTGCTGGCCTTGGGAGTGACTTATTTCATATCCTCGCTGAATGTGAAGTATCGGGATTTTCAGTATGTGGTGCCGTTTATCGTGCAGCTGGGCCTGTATATTTCGCCGATCGGTTTTTCCAGTGCGGTGGTTCCGGAAAAATGGCGGCTGCTTTATGCCTGCAACCCGGTGGTGGGAATCATCGACGGGATCCGCTGGTGTCTCTTCGATTCACCGCTGATGATGGAATCCGTGATCGCCGCCGCAGTGATTTCCGTGGCGTTTTTCCTGTTGGGAATCTGGTTTTTCCGCAAAACGGAATCCGAGTTTGCCGATTTCATTTGAGCTGGAGAATGGAATATTATGAGCGATATTGCAGTCAAGGTTGAGAATCTCGGCAAGAAATATGTGATCGGGCACTGCGAAGAGGAATATGCCTGTTTCAACGAATATCTGACCGGGATCGGGAAAAATATTCTGCGGCGGCTGAAAAATCCGCTGAAACCTTATGATGTCAGCCTGGAACTGGAAGATTTCTGGGCGGTGCGGAACGTTTCTTTCGAGTTGAAAAAAGGCGACCGGCTGGGGATCATCGGGCATAACGGCTCCGGCAAATCCACCACGCTGAAAATGCTGAGCCGGATCACGACCCCCACGGAAGGCCGCATTACCATGTGCGGGCGAATCGCCTCCCTGCTGGAAGTCGGCACCGGATTTCATCCTGAACTGACCGGACGTGAAAACATTTATCTGAACGGTTCGATCCTTGGGATGACCCGGGCGGAAATCCGGGCTAAATTCGATGAGATCGTGGAATTTTCCGGTGTGGAAAGGTTTCTGGATACTCCGGTCAAACGCTTTTCCAGCGGCATGTATGTGCGGCTGGCCTTTGCCGTGGCGGCTCATTTGAACCCGGAAATCCTGGTGGTGGATGAGGTCTTGTCTGTCGGTGATGTGGAGTTTCAGAAAAAATGCCTTGGCAAAATGCAGGACATTTCTTCGGATAACGGACGGACGATTTTGTTTGTCAGCCATAATATGGGAGCGATTCAGACTTTGTGCAACAAAGGCCTTGTTCTGGAACAGGGAAAAGTAATTTACTGCGGAGAAATCGGCGAAGCAGTCAGACATTACATTGAGAGCAGAAAAATGGCTGCCAATCAGCCGCTTGCGGAACGTTCCCGGAAATCCTGGGTGGATGGCAGGATCCGTTTTACCCGCTGTGTGCTGAAAAACTGTGAAGGGGAAGAAGTTTTCTCCGTTCCGCTTGGGGCTAAAGCTGTGTTCGAGGTAGATTTTGACAGTCAGGAAGACATGGATGGAGATATTCAGCTTTCGCTCAGTTTCTATAATTCTTCCAATGTCCGGCTTGCAACTCTCAGCACCCGCAATTTATCTATGATGACTCGAATCAGAAAGGGTTCGAATCAAATCCGCTTTATTGTGCCGCGCATGCCTCTGTACCCTGATTTGTTCAGTGTCTGCCTCTATGCAGAAAAAGATAACAGCGGTATGGCGCATATCACCGATGCGGCGACTTTCCAAACCACTGCCGGTTCTTTTTACATCCCTTCCTCCTTCTCCAATCCTTATAAATCCCTGGTTGCCATTGACTATGCCATTGAAATGGTTCAATAATTTGAGGATTTCCGCAAATGCTTCCGGTTGTGTCTTTTCACTATAATTACAAAAATACTGCCCGTACAGTTAATATCGGTGATTATGTGCAGACGCTGGCTGTGGAAGCGTTTTATGACCGCTATTTTCCGGAAGCCAGGCGTATTTCTCTGGATCGTGATGAATTGGCAAGCTATGACGGGGAGCCGGCTCTGGTCATCATGCAGGGGTGGTTTTCCAATCCGGGCAATCTTGATTTCATTCCCAGTCCGAAGCTGACCCCCGTTTTCGTCGGCACGCATTTCTCGCTGGACATTCGGAACGAATTGATCTCCCCTGCCTGTGATTTTCTCGCCAGGTTCGGAAAACAGGAAATCGGCTGCCGCGATTTTTCCACCATGCACTATTGGCGGGCTTATGGCGGAAACGCTTATTACAGTCGGTGCCTGACCCTGACTTTTCCGCGGCGGACAGCTTGTCCGGAAAAACAGAAAAAGATATTCTGGGTGGATGTTCCCGAACGGTTCCGTCCCCTGATTCCCCCAGCATTCCACAACCATGCTGAATCGGTCTGCCAGAGGGCGCTCCGTTATCAGCCCGGCATGGAGTCACATTTCAAGCAATACGCACGCGATCTGCTGAAAAAATACCGCGATGAGGCGGCTTGTGTGGTGACCACCGCCATTCATTGTGCCATGCCTTGCGCCAGTATGGGTATTCCGGTTCTGTTTATCAAGGCATCCGATAGGAATACCGTCATTGAACGGTGGAGTGCATTATACGGCGTCATTCCCGTTTATACGGAAAACGACTTGGAAAACGGTCTTGTTCCTGACCGGATCCCCGACCCGCTGGAATTTGAAGAACTGAAAGAGAATATTCTCAAAAACACTTATTTTGCCTGCTTGCGCGCTATGGGTCAGCATACGGATGATGCAGAAATAACAGCTGCCAGACAATTCATCGCAGAATTCAACCAGACCCAGGCGCCTTCCTATGAGTCTCTCCGCACCAGAGATGCCATGAAGACATTGTATGAATTATGGTCGTTGAAAGATACGCTCCGCGATTTCAAACAAGCTTGGCCATACCGTATCGTCTGGCCCTTTTGGAAAATCTACGGATTATCTCGTTGTCTCAAAGAAAACGGCTGGCGTTATACTTTTGACAGAATCAGAAAAACGATCTTTAAATGATGAGCGGAGAGCTTGTGATGGACCCCTGTATTTCAGTCATTGTTCCCGTTTACAATACGGCAAAATACCTGCCGGCGTGTCTGGACAGCATATTGTCCCAGTCCATGCCCGATTTCGAAGTTATCGCGGTCAATGATGCTTCCACGGACAATTCTGCGGAAATCCTGGCAGATTATGCCGCCCGGGACGCCCGGGTCCGGATCGTCTGCCATGAAATCAACAAAGGCCTGCTTTCCGTTCGTTTGTCCGGCGTTCGTGCCGCCAGAGGAAAATATCTGCTGTTTCTGGATTCCGACGACTGTTTCCTTCCCGGTTTCCTGACTATGCTCCGGAATGCCGCGGAAAAGAAACATGCTGATATGGTGCATTTCCCTTTGGTAATCCGGGATCGGAATCATACTCTTTCGCCTCGGGTGATCCGCCTGGCGGAAAAAAGGTCCAGACCATTTGCCCGAGAACTGCGGAACGCGGATATTTTCCGTAAATATTTCGTCGAAAATGCTTACGGCTGGTCCGCTGTCCAGAAACTCTACCGGACTGATGTCTGCCGGAAGGCCGTAGAAAATATCCCCGATCAGTTTTGTCTTATGGCCGAAGATTTCTGTTTTTACACGGTCTGTTCCTTTTTCGCTGAACATTATGTGCCGGTGAAACAGACGGGATATGTCTATTTCATGGATTCCGGCATCAGCAGCGATCGGAAAACCACCTTGGAGAATTTTCTGGAACGACAGTCTCCGATTCCCGCGCTCCGGATTGTCCGCAGTTTTCTGGAACATCAGAACGTTTCGGAAGATTATCTTGCCGCGTTTGCCGGACAGGAGCAGAAATTGTTCAGCGAATACGCGCTGCGCTGGATGCGCTGCCTGCTGGATAAAGACCGGACGGTTGCGTTCAATACCGTTTTCGCGCAGTACGATTCCTGCTGTCTTTTTACCGCCATGAGACATTTTTTCACCGGCCGCGATGAACATTTCCTCGAACTGCTGACCGGAGAGGATCCGGAACCCGTATCCTGCCCTGAAAAATTCGATCATATTGCAGATGATCCCGTGCTGGATCATGCGGATATTTCCATCGAACGCTGGCGGGATTGGCAGAAACTGATCCGGGAGAATCATTATGACGGCGTGATCCTGGCGCCCGATTCAGATATGGACCGTCTTTTCTGGGACATCCGCGCGGTCCGGGATGCCGGCGCCGCAGCGGTATGCCGACGGGAGAAACCGTATCTGGATACGCTCGAACAGCAGGATCTGAAACACTGGCTGATCGAAGACCGGGTGCTCCGTCATGCTTCGGCGGTTTTGACTCCGGATGAGGATTCCGCCGAATGGTACCGCAAACGGAATTGTCATGCCGGCATCTCGCTGGACCATATCCTTCCGCCGCAAAGATGTCTGAAAACTTCGATCCGGATGCTGGCTTTGGAGAAAAGCGAACTGAAATCCGCATATTACCGGATCGATCCCTCTGACGATGGAGAAACCTTTGTTCCGTTCTTCCGCAAACTGGATCATCTTTTCCGGAAACTTCCGGCCGGATTCAGGAAGCGTTTCTTCGGCTTTCTGGGAAAGACTTACAACCGGATCTTCGGATTCTGATCAGTTCCGGATCGATTTGCGGAATTGGCCCGGACTCATCCGGTTCCGCCGATGAAAGGTCCGGGTGAAATGTTCCACGCTCGGAAATCCGCATAATCCGGCGATTTCTCCGATCCGGTAATCCGTGTGGCGCAGAAACAGTTCCGCATGGGCCAGCCGTTCATCCGTCAGCAGTTCCGAAAACGGCTTGCCGCAGGTCTCCCGCACCGCATGACAGGTCCGCGTCACGGAGAGCGCCAGATATCCGGCCAGATCGTGCGTGGAGATCCTCCGGTTGAAATTTTCGGCAATGAACGCACGGATCTTCTCCTTTTGCGCGGCATGGCCCGGGCCAGCCGCTTTGATGCGTTCCGCTTCGTTCAGCAGGCCGTCGGCGAAAACCGGCAGCAGACGGCACAGCGCCGCGATCCGTTTCCGTTCCGGTTCCGGCACGCGCCGATGCCACAGTCCCGCAAAGAGCGAGATCACATGCCGTCCGTTGCGGAAAACCGGCACGGCGACTTCGATATTGCCCTCGCGGCAATGGTTGATCCGGCAGCGGCTCCGCGTCCGTTCCGCCTCCGCGTTGAATCGGAACATGCAGTGGGCAATGCAATACTGACGGTTGGCCTTGCCGCAGGCGGCGTAAGTCCTGCGGTGCGAGGTGCGTTCCGGCCGGAACATCGGGGTCCCGTCCGGATCGGCCAGCACATGATGATGGTCGTGCAGGGTCAGACGGCAGCCGCACAGCAGTTCGAAATCCTCCAGCAGCGGTTCAAGTTCAAACATTTTTCCTCTCATTTTTTATCGGAAAATCAATTTTTCAGCAATATACATCAATTTTTTCAGTTTTCAACTCCTTGCACTTTCCCGTTTGGAGTTTACAGTAAGCAATATCGAAAATTCTGCAAGGAGGCGACATGAAGACCAAGTACATCATCGACCGCGGCTGCACATCCTGCGACGAGTGCCGCTGGCTCTGCCCGGTCAAAGCCATTTCCATGGATCTGCAGGGCGCGCATATCGACCCCGAAAAATGTATCGGGTGCGGTGTCTGCATGAACAACTGTCCCTCGGAAGCCATTCGTCCCGTCAACCCCGAAAAGTGAGGTGAAAATATGAGCACTGGATTCATTATCGAACCGGACGGCATTGTGGAGCCGTCGAAAAAACTCGCCGTGATCGGCAAATATGATGTCATCGTGGCCGGCGGCGGTCCGGCCGGATTCGGCGCAGCGGTCGCCGCGGCGCGCAAGGGCTGCCGGACTCTGCTGATCGAACGCGAATCCGCGCTGGGCGGGCTTTCCACGGTTGGCCTGGTCCCCATTCCGATGGACATGCTCTGCGGCATCGGTCTGGAAATGATCCGGAATCTGGAAGCTGTGAACGCGCACTGGCACCGCAATTCCGATCCCGAAAAACATAAACTCATCCTGGACCGGATGCTGAAAGAGTCCGGCTCCGATCTGCTGCTGACCGCCCAGATCGTCGACGCGGTCGTCAGGGACAACAAGATCTGCGGCGTGGTCATCGAAAGCAAATCCGGCCGTCAGGCTGTACTGGCCGACCGCGTGATCGACTGCACCGGCGATGCCGATGTGGCGCATTTCGCCGGCTGCGAATGTTTCGAAGGACGTCCGGAAGATGGCAAACATCAGGCGTGTTCCCTGGATTTCCGCCTTGGCGGCGCCGACTGGGACAAATATCTGGAATCCGACTTCAAGAAAAACGATCCGGTCTGGATCGACCTCATTCAGAAGGCGGTCGACAACGGCGATCTTCCCTATATGATCGAAAATCATGTCAACTGGATCACCCATGTCCCCGGCCGCCCCCAGCATTGCGGCAAGGATGAGATCTGTTTCTGCATTTCGCATTCCCGCAACTGTGATCCGCTGTCGGCGCGCGACCTCACCCGCATGTATCAGGAAGGCCGGGAACAGGCCGATATCTTCTCGCGTTTCATCCGCAGATTCATTCCCGGATTCGAAAATTCGTATCTGATCGATACCGGTATGCTGCTCGGCGTCCGCGAAAGCCGCCGCGTGGTCGGCGAATACGTGCTGAAAACCCTCGATTTTGCCCGCGGACAGCAATTCGACGACGCCATTGCCAGCACTTCACATCATTACGACCTTCACAATCCGGACGGTCCCGGCAACATCAAATGGGCGAAAGAGATCATCAACGGCAAGGTCTGTTATGTGAGTGCGCACGGACATCCGGGTTCCTGGATGCCGCCCTGCGGCGCGGAAAACATGACCGACGGCTGGGGACGCACCGGCGCCGACCGCCAGTTCCGTACGACTCCCTGCGACATCCCTTACCGGACCCTGGTTCCGGTCAAGCTCGACAATCTCCTGGTGGCAGGCCGGTGTCTTTCCTCGGAATTCATGGCGCAGGCCGCCTCTCGCCTGATCATGACCTGCCTGAACATGGGGCAGGCGGCGGGAACCGCGGCGGCCCAGTCGCTGAAAGAGCAGGTCGTCCCGCGGAAAATCGATGTCAAGGCGCTGCAGGCGACCCTCAAGGCCGACCGCGCATAATACGCCGGCGGTGTGATAACGGATCGATACGGATAATTACGGAGCTGCGTAATATGGATTCACTCCGTAAATATCCGTACCCATCCGTACCCATCCGGGTGATCAACTCATTTTTCGATATCCAGCCGGCAATCTGCTGATTCGCCAAAACCGCACCTTTATCTTTCCGGTTTTTCCGGCAAACTGTCTTCCGACGGCAAAAAATGTCAAAAATTAGCATTTTTCCCGTTCCGGAAGTTGACAGAACATCATTAAAACAGTATAGTATCACATTATTCATTATTATCTATATGGAGCAGCTATGTTTTCTGGATTGAAAAAAATTGCAGTAATGTCGGCCGCGCTGCTGCTGTCTTATTTGCCGCTGGGTGCGGCAGTGCAGGTCTCCGAGGGAAAGATCCTGCTGGGTAATTCCTTTCAGCTGCCGGTCGGCAGTCCGGCGGAATTCGAATGCCGGATCACCAATCCGGATCCCCGTCCGCACCGGGTGATGATCCGGCTGAGTTCGGGCTACGGGGCGGGATTGAACAGCAACAGTCCGGAAATGGTTGTTCCGGCCGGAGCCACCATGATCCATCGTTTTTCGATTTTCACGGCCAATGATGATAAATATACCTTCAGTGTGTTCGAAGACGGGGTGCGCCGTCCGAATTCCACGATGAATGAGTGCACCGTAAGATTCACCGATTACAATACCGGCGCGGTCGGCATTCTCAATGACAACGGAACGCCGCCGGGCGGATTCAAGGAAAACAGTTTCCTGAACCGCCGGTTGATTCCGGTCAGTTTCCGGGCCGGCTGTCTGCCGAAACAGAGCGAGATTCTGCGGTCGCTGAGTGCTCTGGTCGTGGTCGAGCCGGATTTTTCCAGATACGGGTCCGAAGATTATGCGGTGATCCTGGAATATGCCGCCAACGGAGGGTTGGTGGTGTTTGCCGATCCGGCCGGCGCGCTGGCGGCGGCCTCGACTCCGCTGGCCGATCTGATGGGCGTGGTGCCGCTGGGCATCCGCATGGTTCCGAATCACCGGTTCCGGAAAAATAAGCTGAAGACCCTTCCGGTCAATCCTTTTGAGATCCGGTTCCTGGACACGGTCGAAAAAACCGGCAGCCGCACGGAACGTTGTGCAGACGGTTTCCCGCTCTTTGTGGAAAACCGTTACGGGCTGGGAACGGTCCGGTTTCTCGCTTTTGCACCGGTGAGCGACAATTTCCCCGGCGATACCGATACGCCCAACCGCTTCACTGCGAGGCTGCTGAATGTCCCTCCGGCGGAACAGTCTCTGTTTTCGTTCCGGGCGCCGCTGGACCGCCTGACCGGTTTTACCGTGCCGCATACGGGAACGGTCCGCAACATCCTGATTTTCTATTTTGCGGTCCTGGTGGTGATCCTGTTCCTCGGATTCCGCTGGAAACGGCATATCAGCGCCTGGGGCGTCGGAGCCCTGACTGCGATCCTGCTGACCGCGGTGATCCTGATCCATGTCCGGCAGACGATCGGAAAACGGGGCGCCATTGCCGCGGTCCTGCATGTGGAGAATGCCCAGGTGCCGGGTTCCGGCCGCAACTACATTTCACTGTATGCTCCGGCCGCGATGAAGACTACGGTGAAAAACGGTTCGCTCCGCAATCTGTATGAACTGCTGCCGTTCCGCCGCTATTTCGCTTATTCGACCGCGGGTATGGACAACCTGAATGCTTCCCCGCTGGATCTGCGGCTGCAGGCGGACGACACCATGCAGATCCATGAGATCAATCTGGCTGCGCGCTCCTCCCGTCAGGTTATGGAGCATCAGTCGTCGCCGGTCCTGCCCGCCAATGCCGTGAACTGGAAGGCGCCGCGTCTGCTGCTTTCCGCCGAAGGCCTCGAAATGGAACCCTGGAAGATCCCTGCTGCCGCCCGGAAGATCGAAGCGGCTTTTGTGCTCTTCCCCAACGGTTCCAAGGCGGTGGAACTCTCCCCGGACGGCATCTGCACCATGAAGAAGCATGACTCAGCCATTGCCGATCCGCTGATCGAAGATATCCGCACCGCCATGGAAAAAAGCCACTCCAAAAAATATCCCGCCGTCGTGCTGGTTTCGGATATGGCACGGCCTCATGCGGGGTTGGATCCCGCATTCCTCCAGCAGGGCAAAAATGTCATGGTCTATCCCGCGGAAGTGGTGACGGTCTCGGACAATATCATGATCCCGTCGGAACTTTTCGAACTGACTCCGGCTGAAACCGGGTCGCGCATGGGACTGGACGGCGGACGGATCAACTCCGCTTATTCGGTCCAGCCGGGAATGTCGATCACCTTCAGGCTGAATCCCTCGGCCGCCGCGGCTTTCCCGGCCGAGTTTTCTTCACTCACCGCCAAGGTCACGATCTCCGGCAGCGGCCGCGTCGAACCGATCCTCAGGCTCACCGAAGGTTCCGGACGCTATGCCAGAAATTACAGCGGAAAAAAGATTGCTGCCGGTGAATTCCGTTTCAGCGGCGAAGATTTCAAAAGGATGTCATCCGGAGGGAAAGCCCTTCAGCTGGTCATTGAAGGCGTCCTGAAACAGGAACAGCGGAAAGACGCCGAATACACCGCGGAAAACTGGTCCCTGCTGGACCTCAAGCTCGAACTGCGCGGGAAAAAAGTTATTGCCAACAAGGAGAATTTACCATGATACGGACAGAGAATCTGACGAGGAAATTCGGCGGCGGCCGGGGCATTTTCGACCTGAATCTGGAAGTCGAAAAAGGAACGATCTATGGTTTTGTGGGACATAACGGTGCGGGCAAAACGACTGCAATCAAAATCTTGTGCGGCCTGCTGCGTCCCGATTCCGGACGCGCTTTCATCGGCGACGTGGAAGTCCTGCCGAAAAATCTGGCCAAAATCAAGCGCAGTATCGGCTATATGCCCGACATCACCGGCGTTTACGACCAGATGAGCGTATGGGAATTTCTGGATTTCTACGGAGCCGCTTTCAAGATCCCGCCTCAGGACCGCCGGAAACGGATCGAGCAGGTCCTCGAACTCACCCATGCTTCCGAAATGATCGACTATCAGGTATCCTCGCTTTCCCGCGGCATGCGGCAGAAGATCGGTCTGGCCAAAACCCTGATCCATGATCCCGACGTGCTCATCCTGGACGAGCCGGCCGGCGGCCTCGACCCCAATGCCCGGATCGAGATGCGTCAGACCATCGCCGGTCTGCGGTCTCTCGGCAAAACGATCCTGCTGTCGAGTCATATCCTGCCGGAACTGGCCTCGATTTGCGACCGGGTCGGCATTCTCAACCGCGGCGTCCTGCTGGCGCAGGGGACCGTGAAAGAGATCAGCGCCCAGCTCCAGGAAAATCTGCAGATCCTCGTCACCGTCGATTCCGATGTCAACCACGCTCTTGCCGTGGTCCAGAAACTTGGCGATGTGCAGAATGCGGTCATTGCCGATTCCGAACATCTGAGTTTTTCGTTCACCGGCGGACGCAAACTGGCCGGAGAACTGCTGGCTTTCCTCCAGACCAACGGCGTGAAGGTCCGCTGGTTCACCGAAAACGAGGCCAGTCTCGAGAATGTGTTCATCGACATCACTTCCCGCGACGGCGGAAAGGCGGAATAAGATGCAGAATCCGATTTTCATCCGGGAATTTTCCAGTGTGGCCCGGGCGTGGAAGACCCGGCTGATCATTGCGCTTTATCTGCTGATCCTGGCCGGACTGCTCCTGATCCTGTGGCCGACCGGCGGCGTCCAGTCGGTCGTCACCGAAGGCGCCAAAAAGATCTTCGCCATTTTCTTTTCGGTCAATCTGGCGCTGCTTCTGCTGATGATCCCGGCTTTTTCCGCGGGCACGATCACGGTGGAACGGGAACGCGGCACCTATCCGGCGCTGTTCACCACGCTGCTGACGCCGTTCGAGATCCTGACCGGCAAGCTGGGCGCCGCCGCCGCGATGATCGTCATCATGACGCTGCTTTCCATGCCGCTGGCGGCGATCTGCGCGCTGGCCGGCGGAGTCGATGCCGTGTTCATGCTCAAGATCATGACTCTGCTGCTGGCCACCGCATTGAGCTACGGCATTCTGGGGCTGGCGTGCAGCTCCGTCTGCGGACACACCACTTCGGCCGTGCTGCTGAACTATGTGCTGGTCCTGATCTTTGCCGGCGCCACCTGGCTGCCTGCCGCGCTGCTGTCCAATCTGCTGCCCAACCTGAACGGCATGTTCCAGGCGATCCGCAGTTTCAGTCCGTTCGACGCCATGCTTTACCTGCTGTATCCGGACACTTACAAGCTGACCATGTCCACCGACGGCGGCTCTGCTCTCAGTCCGTTTGCGGTCTTCCTGATCGCGGCCTCGGTCATGGCCGTCCTGGCTCTGCTGGTTTTCCGCTGGAATATGCTCCGGCCCGAGATCCGTTCCCGCAAATACCGCGGACAGGTCTACACCGACACGAAAAAGGCTTTGAAACGCAAACTGACCTTCCCCTTCTATCTGCTGGATCCGCTGAAACGGAAAAAACCGATCGGACGGTTCAGCAATCCGATCTTCGTGGCGGAAATGCGCAGCAAACTGTTCGCCAACACCAACTTCGTGGTCCGGACGATGAGCATCATCTTCATCCTGAGTCTCGGCATCCTGACTCTGCTGGCGTTCCAGATGGGCGAAGAGATCCATGCCGGCAGCGTGCGGCTGGTGGCCATCGTGTTCCAGATCGGGATCGTGGCCCTGCTGGCGCCCGGCGTCAGCAGCGGACTGATCACCGACGAGATCACCGCCGGCACCTTCGACGCGCTCCGCATGACCCCGGTTTCCCCGTTCACCCTGATCTTCGGCAAGCTCAAGGCCACCTTCTTTTACGCGATGATCTTCCTGATCAGCAGCGTGTTCATCCTGCTGGCCATGGCTTATCTGGAACCGGCCAGCTGTTTCCCCGAAATGTCCGTGACCGAACCCGGATATTTCCCCGCCCTGTGGAAGAAAATGACCACGGAAGAGGGCTGGTTCGCCAGTTTCTGCGAGACCTATCATACCATCGGCATCTGGGTCGTGATCCTGCTGATCTCCACGACCACTTTCCTCACGGCCGGACTGGTCTGTTCCGCCTTTGCCAGATCGACGCCGCAGGCCACGGTCGGCGCCTATGCCATCACCGGACTTATCTGCCTGGTTTCGCTGATCCCCGTTCCACTGGCGGAAAAATTCTCGCACAGCATGTCGTTTTTCCTGCTGTCCTTCAATCCGATCGCGGCGGCGATGCAGATCACCGGCGGTTCGTTCGCCAATTATCCTTCGCTCTGGCTTCATAATATTGTTGTGCTGCTGATCCTGAACGTGGTGTTTCTGACTGCGGCGACCTGGCGGGTCTTCCGCCTCTTCCGGAGACAATCTTAACTTTTAAGCAAGAAAGGCTATCATGAATCTGAGTTTACTCCTGGCTGCCGCGCTCTGCTTCCCCTCGGCGCCGGATCTCTGGAAGGGCGGTCCCCTGACGGACGAGGTGATGAAACTCCCCTCGGGGCCGGTTTTCGCCCCCGATCAGCAGCTCCAGGCGCAGGTCCGGCTGTATCGTCAGCTCCGGTCGCCCTTCCAGCGCTCCCGCATGGCAATCGAATTTTCCGAAACGAACAATCCCGCCGCTTTCCGTCTGCTGCTGAATCTGCTTGGATCCGAAAAAGACAGTTTCGTGCAGGACAATATCCTCGAATCTCTGCTCCGTCTCCAGCGGAAGGGGTATGGGGTCCGCATGGACGACAATATTCTGATCCGGCATTTCAAGGCCGCTTCGCCGGCTGCCCGCTCGACTGCCGCGCTGCTCTATCTGGGCAACCGTCAGCAGCCCGATCCGGGTCCCGTGCTGGAAGCTTTCCGGAAAGAGATTTCCGTGCCCGTGCTGAACCGTCTGCTCGAAGCTTTGCGTCCGCTGGCCGGCAAAATTTCCCCCGACCTGCTTGCCGGGCTGTATGAAAATGCCCCGGCCGACAATATCGCTCTCCGGTCTCTGGCGGCGGAACTGCTGGCCCGGCAGGACAATGCCGATGGATCCGCGCTGCTGCCGAAAATTCTGCAGGATCCGAACCCGGTCATCCGCATGCATGCGGCCCGCGGTGTGGCCGCCAATTCGAAATCCGGATCCAAACTGCTGAACGACGCGTCTCTTGACAAACATCCTGCGGTCCGTCTGGCTGCCGCCGGGATCGAAAAACCCGATGCCGCCCGGACCGCCATTCTGGAAAAACTGCTTTCGGATCCCTCGCCCGCAGTCCGGGCCGCCGCCGCCAAGTCGCTCGGAACTGCCGGGGCGAAGGCCGCGGCGGAACTGCTCGTCAAATCTCTGGCGGATTCGGAGATCGCCGTCCGGCGTGCAGCTTCCGATGCCCTTATTCAGCTGAAACCTGATCAGGATATCCATAAAAAGGCGGTGGAAACCGGCAATGCTTCTCCGCGTTCCCGCCGTCAGGCGCTGGCATTTCTGGTCCGGACGCGCGATGAGGAGCAGGAAGAGACCATTCAGCGCTGGATCAAAGAGTCGGATGATCCGATGTTCCTGGCGGAAGCCGCGGCCGCGCTGGGCATCCTGAACTGCCGCCGGTCCGGCAAGGCCCTGATCAGTCTGGGCAGTTCGAAAGAGGAAAAGATCCGGATCGCCGCGGCGGTATCCATGGGACAGCTGAAACTGCCGGAGACTTTTCCGACGCTCGCCAAACTCTGCCGTGACCGCGCGATCAAGGTTGCCGAAGCGGCATTCATGTCCATGTATCAGATCTCCGACCGGAGCTTTGTGCCGGAATTCGAACGCATGACCGGCCGTTTCTCCGAGGACGGCGCCAACTGCCGGGCCATCGCCTGCCGCGCTCTGACCGCCTTCCCGCTGAAAGCCAAGGTGATCGCCAATCTGAACAAGCTGATCACGACGGCCTGCATCCGGGTCCCCATGACCGGACCGATGCCCGATACCGATCATGTCCGCGTCTCCGCTTTGCTGCTCCTGCAGGAACATGCCCGGAAAGGGAACAATGCCGCCCGCGACGCCTACCGGAAAAATCTTGCGTTCCTGGATCAACTGAAACCGGAATCCGAATTGCGGAGCGAGGACCTGGCAGAATACATCCGCCAGATCCGGACGGCGGAAGCCGGAAAGCCCGTCAAGCCGAAACTGATCGACAGCGTGAAGCCTCTGTTCCGCACGGAACCTGCCGGGGCGAAAAAATGAGAGCCCGTCTGACGGTGGAAACACCGCTGGGGACGGTCGTTCTGGTTGCCGGTGAGCGGGCGGTGGAAGAACTCCTGCTGCCTGGGACGCCCCCGGATGAGACCATCCCGGAACGCCGTACCCCCTTGCTTTGCCGGGCGGAGAAGGAACTTCAGGAATATTTCCGCGGTGAACGGCGGGTTTTCGATCTGCCGCTGGCGCCCGCGGGAACACCGTTTCAGCAGCGGGTCTGGCAGGAACTCTGCCGCATTCCATACGGCTGTACCGCTTCTTACGGTGATATTGCCCGGCGGATCGGTCTTCCGAAAGGTCCGCGCGCCATCGGCCAGGCCAATCACCGCAATCCGATCCCGATCCTGATCCCGTGCCACCGGGTGATCGCCGCGCATGGCGCTCCAGGCGGTTACGGCGGCGGTTTGGACATCAAAATCCGTCTGCTGAAACTCGAAGGGACCCGCATGAAAGCGGATCCGGCGGCCCATACGGTGAAAATTCTTTCCTGAAATGCAGTTTTTTTTAAAATAATACTTTCATATTCGGCATTGACGCATTATATTACCATTTTAAGAATATTTTATTAATTCACATAAGGAAACAAAACAAAATGGCGGAAGAAAAGAAAATGAACACCAGCGGTGCGCAGCTGGACTTTGTCTGCCCCGATTGCGGCGGCGTGGTGAAATTCAATCTGATGGAACTGGAACAGTCGGATTTCCAGACGATGTGTCCGAAGTGCCATCGGCCGTATCAGTTCGACGACCAGCTCAAAGAGAAGTTCCGCAAGCTTTACAATCTGATCCTGGCGGTGCGCGATGCGGAACCGATCCTGGGCGACTGCAATGTGGCGGTGGCCGTCCCGGCCGGTGAAGTCAAGATTCCTTATTCCCTGCTGCTCACCCGCATGAATACCATGATCACGCTGAATCTCGGCGACAAAAAGGTCGATTTCCATCTCTGGATCGAGCCTTCGTCCGCCGATACGTTCCGTTAATTTCAACCTGTTGGAGAAAGGATACCAAAAATGACAGATCAGGAAATCATCAAAAGTTTTCAGGATGCCGGCGCCCTGCTGGATGGACATTTCGTTTTGCGCAGCGGTATGCACAGCAATAAATTTTTCCAGTGCGCCCTGCTCTTCCGTTATCCCGATGTGGCGGAGAAACTTTGCCGCACGCTGGCGGAACGCATGAAAGACCTTGGCGCGACCACGGTGATCTCACCCGCGGTCGGCGGCATTCTGGTGGGGCAGGAACTGGCCCGTGCCCTCGGCATCCAGGCGATTTTCGCCGACAAGGAAAACGACCAGCTGGTACTCAAGCGCGGATTCACGATCCAACCCGGCGAAAAGATCATCGTGGCGGAAGACGTGGTGACCAAAGGCGGCCGCGTGCAGCAGACCATTGACCTGGTCCGTTCCCTCGGCGGCATTCCGGTCGGCGTCGGCATCATCACCGACCGCAGCGGCGGCAAGGTCGATTTCGGCATTCCGCTGTTCAGCCTGATCAAGCTGGATCTGCCGACTTTCGATCCGGCGGAATGTCCGCTCTGCAAGGAAGGCAAACCCCTGACCCGGCCCGGCTCCGGCGCCAAATCCTGAGATCGTATTTTTTTACCTGAAAACCGGAAAGGGGGTATGTTTTCATGCTCACCAAAATATTAAAAGCGATTTTCGGCAGCAAATCCAGCCGCGACGTCAAGCGGCTGATGCCGAAAGTCAGACGCATCAATGAGATCGAGGCGGAATACCAGAAGCTGACCGAAGAACAGCTGAAAGCCAAAACCGCCGAATTTCAGGAACGGATCCGCAACGGCGCCACGACCGACGACATCATGTGCGAAGCGTTCGCCGCGGTCAAAAACGCCTGCCGCCGGCTCTGCGGCTCCACGATCGAAGTCTGCGGCCATCAGATGGTCTGGGATATGATCCCGTTCGATGTCCAGATCATCGGCGGCATCGTGCTCCATCAGGGCAAGATCGCCGAAATGGCCACCGGCGAAGGCAAGACCCTGGTCGCCACCTTCCCGCTCTACTTGAACGCGCTCACCGGCAGAAACTGCCAGCTGGTCACCGTCAACGATTATCTGGCCCTGCGCGACTCCCAGTGGATGGGCACCGTGTTCCGTTATCTCGGCCTGACCGTCGGCTGCATCCAGAACGACATGGATCCGGCCGAACGCCGCGAGCAGTACAACTGCGACATCACCTACGGCACCAACAGCGAATTCGGGTTCGATTATCTGCGCGACATGGGCATGGCCACCAGCCGCGAACAGCTGGTCCAGCGCGACCATTTCTATGCGATCATCGACGAAGTCGACTCCATCCTGATCGACGAAGCCAGGACCCCGCTGATCATTTCCGGTCCCGTGGCGGTCACCACCAATCAGTTCGAAGCGCTCAAGCCCGGCATTGCCGATCTCTATAAAAAACAGAATGCGCTGTGCGGACGCCTGATCCAGGAAGCCCGCGAGGTCCTCAGCAAAGAGGACGCCTCCGAAGATGAGATCGACAAGGCGATCACCAAGCTGCTTCAGGTCAAATTCGGCATGCCGCAGCATAAGCAGCTGATCCATATCCTGGAATCGGCCGAGGTGCTCAAACGCGTCGAAAAAATGGAAATGTTCGTCCGCAGCGACCAGAACCGCGGCCTGCTTCAGGAAGTCCAGGCCGACCTGTTCTTCTCCATGGACGAGCGCCAGCACGAAGCCGACCTGACGGAAAAAGGCCGTCTGGCCATCTCACCGGACGATCCCGATGCCTTCGTGCTCCCCGATCTGCTCGAATCGATCCACAATATCGAAAACGATCCCGCTCTTACCGAAAAGCAGAAGATCGAAAAGAAAACCGAATTCCAAGCCCAGTTCGCCGAAAAGAGCGAACGGCTCCAGAACCTTTCCCAGCTGCTCCGTGCCTACTGCCTGTTCGAAAAAGACGTGCATTACGTGGTGGCGGACAACAAGGTGCTGATCGTGGACGAACATACCGGACGCATCCTGCCGGGCCGCCGTTTCAGCGACGGTCTTCACCAGGCGCTGGAAGCCAAGGAAAACGTCGAGATCGAAAAAGAGACGCAGACCATGGCCTCGATCACGATCCAGAACTATTTCCGTCTTTACGACAAGCTCGCCGGCATGACCGGTACCGCCGAGACCGAGGCTACCGAATTCCATCAGATCTACAAGCTGGATGTGGTGGTCATCCCGACCAACAAGCCCTGTCAGCGCGTCGATTTCAACGACTGCGTCTACAAGACCAAGCGCGAAAAATTCAACGCCGTAGTCAAAGAGACGGAAGAGGCCTACAAACGCGGCCAGCCGGTGCTGCTCGGCACGATCTCCGTGGAAGATTCGGAAATCGTCAGCCGGATGCTGAAACTGCGCAAGATCCCGCATAACGTGCTGAATGCCAAGAACCACGCCCGCGAATCGGAGATCGTGGCGATGGCCGGACAGAAATCCGCGGTGACGGTCGCCACCAACATGGCCGGACGCGGAACCGACATCAAGCTCGGCGAAGGCGTGGCCGAACTCGGCGGTCTTTACGTGATCGGCAGTTCCCGGCACGATTCCCGCCGTATCGACCGTCAGCTGCGCGGACGTTCCGCCCGCCAGGGCGACCCCGGTTCTTCCCGCTTCTTCGTATCGCTGGAAGACAATCTCATGCGCCTGTTCGGTTCCGACCGCATTGTCAAGATCATGGAACGGTTCGGCATGGAGGAAGGCGAAGACCTGCAGCATCCGTGGCTGACCAAGTCGATCGAAACGGCGCAGCGCCGGGTCGAACAGCACCATTTCGCCATCCGCAAACGCACGCTGGAATATGACGATGTGATGAACAAGCAGCGCGAAGTCATTTACGGCTTCCGCAAGGAGACGCTGTTCAACGACAACTGCCGCGAACTGATCTTCAAGGTCGTGGATACCGCGGTTTACCGTCAGATCGAAAACGCCGTCGCCGCCGCCGGACAGGATTCCGCTACGGGGATCAACAGCGACCGGCTGTTCGTCTGGCTGAACCGGACTTTCCCCATGATCATCTTTGACGAAAAGGCCCTGATCCAGTTCAAGGAGCCGGGGATCCCGGACATGGATGCCATCTGCGACGGCATTGTGAAGAAAATTCAGGAAGTTTATGCGGTCAAGGTCAGCGCGGAAGATCCCGAGGAACTGGTGCGGCTGGAACGCTACATCATCCTCAGCGCGGTCGACCGGCTCTGGCAGGACCATCTGTATGCCATGGACAACCTGCGTTCCAGCATCGGACTGCGTGCCTACGCGCAGAAAGATCCGCTGGTGGAATACAAGCAGGAAGCGTTCAAGATGTTCGAACAGCTGATGGAAGACATCGACCAGGAGATCCTGTCGGGCATGTTCAACTCGGCGACCTCGCTGGAAGCCTTGCAGAGTTTCTTCTCCAATCTCTCGATCCCGATGCAGATGATGCATGAGGAACTGGGCCAGTTCGGCATGTCGCAGGAACCCGTGGACGAACTGCCGCAGGAAGTGCAGGCGCAGCTGAACGGCGCCGAGATGCCGCAGGAAGAGGAACCCGAGATCAGTTTCACGTTCCACAATGAAACGCCGAAAGTGGGACGCAACGATCCCTGTCCCTGCGGTTCCGGCAAGAAATACAAGAAATGCTGCGGCCGCTGACCGTATGCTCAAGGAAAGGCTTTTCAATTGTCCCGGACCGTTGAAAAGCCTTACTTTTTTAAATTTTTTACTAAAAATGACTTTCATTTTTTAGTTGGTGTGATATATTGTCAGCAGTTTGCTTTTTAACCTTAATGGATAAACTACAGGAAGGAAGAAAAATGAAAAGAGCAGTTTTATTTGCTGCAATGGCTGTTTCCCTGCTCGTTACAGGGTGCTCCGCTCCGTGGGTGACCAATACCGCCCGTTCCGCCGTCGAACAGTATCTGCTGGCCATTACGATCGAACGGATGACTGCACATGCCGGTCTGGGTAAGTACCAAGGCAAAAAGGTCTTCTTCGATTATGCCTATCTGGCGCCGCAGACCGATAAAGATTACGTCAAAGGCCGTCTGGAAATGATCGTTTCCAAAAACAATTGTGTGATCGTGGCCAAGCAGGCGGATGCCGATGTGATGATCCAGCCGCTGTGCGGCGTGCTGGCGACCGACCATGACACGTTCCTGTTCGGAACACCGCCCCTGCCGATCCCGGTTCCATATTGCGACCTCAATATCGTGATTCCGGAAATTCCGATCTTCAAGCGTTACAACCGTCGGGCCTACGGGCGGATGGCGTTCAATGTGTTCGATGCCAAAACCCGCAAATGCCTGGATACCATTCCGTTCGTCAATGCCAGTGCCTATCAGAACAACTGGATCGTTCTGCTGATTCCGTTCAAGTCCCGCGACTTCTCGATGGATGATGCCCATAAATACGGATTTGAGTTCGATTTCTGATCCAGCCTTGATCGGCTGTTGAAAAACGATCCGGCAGAGCCGCGGAAACAGTGCTTTGCCGGATTTGCTTTACCATCGGGAAACAGAGGAGCCGGAGAATATGAAATTCCAGGTTTTGGCCGACGATGTGGCCGCCTGCAATCAGCTGGCGGACAATTTGCGCGCAGCTCTGAAAAATCTGAAACTGGATGTTCCGGTGGAGATGGATGCGTCCCCCAGTCTGATCGCCAATCTGAACGTCGGATCGCCGGTACTGGCCGAGGACCACCGCGTGATCGCCTCGGGTAAAATGATGAGCACGGCGGAGATCACGGAACTGCTGACCGGTCTGCACGGCGCGGAGATCGACAAGCTCCGGATCGCGGCCGAACGCAGCAAAAAAAAGGCGCATCTGTTCAAAGGGATCCTGCTGCTGATCGCCATCCTGTGCGGCGTATTTGCCATCGTCAATGAGATCCGCCAGCGCCGGGCGGAGGCCGCGGCCGAAGCGGCCAGACCGGTCGTCCTGCGGTATACCCGTCCGATCAGAATGCTGTATTTTTACCGGCGGCCCCGGACGGACGACGATGTGCAGTATGAAGTTCTGCTGCGGCGGGTGGCGTATGCCGCTTTCCCGGAAGAGATCAAGCGGAAAACCTTCTCGATCGAATCGCTGGACGGCGGGTCGCCGGCCAATGCTGCGGCTCTCCGGAAATACGGGATCAAATCCTTTCCCGCAGTGATTCTGGTCCAGGACGAACGTTTTCTCCCGCTGGTCATCGCCGACGACGAGATCCCGCAGAAAAAGCTGATGCAGACTGCGGATCAGCTGAATAACGCATCCGCCGAAGCCCGAAAAGAATAAATTTCCCGGAAATCCGCCGGATATGGTCAATCTTTATTTGACTGCCGCGGAAATGGTGATAGATTATCGTGATTTTCGCTGTTTGAGAAAAAGGAGTTGAAAAATGGCAATTCATCCTACTGCGATCGTATCTCCGAATGCGGAGATTGGCAAGAATGTGGAAATCGGACCCTATACGGTCATCGAAGACGATGTGAAGATCGGGGATGACTGTTACATCGACGCGCATGTGAAAATCGGCCAGTATACCACGATCGGACCGCGCTGCTGCATCTATTACGGGACGTTCATCGGCGAGCCGCAGGACCACCGTTTCTACAAAGGCATCCAGTCCTACGTTGAAATCGGTTCGGACACGGTGATCCGGGAATATGTGAATATCCACCGTCCGCCGTTCGAATTTCTGAAAACGGTGATCGGCAGCCATGTGCTGCTGATGGCTTTCGTGCATGTCGCCCACGACTGCGTAATCCAGGATCATGTCACGATCGCGAACCATACCGCCCTGTCCGGGCATGTCCAGGTCGGACGCGGCGCGGTGATGAGCGGTTATGTGCTGGTCCATCAGTTCTGCCGGATCGGTTCGCTGGCCATGATCGGTGCCGGCACCCTGATTTCCCAGGATATTCCGCCGTTCTGTCTGCTCCAGGAAGGCTATATCGTCGGTCCCAATACCATCGGTCTGCGCCGGGCCGGAATGAGCAATGAAACCCGGCTGGCGATCCGCCATGCCATCCGCACTTATTTCTTCGAAGGGCTGAATGCGCGCAACGCATTGGAAGAGATCGAACGCAATCCGACGCCGGAAGTCCAGCTGTTCAGCAGTTTCATCAAGGAAGCGCACCGCGGCATCATGCCGGGCAATCCGCGTTTCGTCGGCATTTCCGAAGACCAGCGTGAAAATCTGGCTTCCAAAGCCTGATGGCTTGATATTTGTTTTCAGCGGCCCGGGCAGCAATTACACTCGGGCCGTTTTTCTTTGGCCCTGCTCCTGGTGACGGAAATCCGGATATGTACGGATGTTTACGGATAGTGGAGGAATGAGATTCAACAGATCCGTAATTATCCGTATCGATCCGTCATTTCTCCGTGTTGGAAAGCAACCACACCAGTTCGTCCTGGTCTTTCTTGAACTCATAGACTTTTTCCGTGGGACAATTTGGCAGATACGGTGTCCTTCTGTCTTTTTTCTCCCCCGCTTGGCAATCGAAAGCCCCATGTCCCAATCTTATTATTGA
Source organism: Lentisphaerota bacterium (assembly GCA_015061565.1). GTDB lineage: Bacteria > Verrucomicrobiota > Lentisphaeria > Victivallales > UBA1829 > SIG94. The sequence goes on along the minus strand of SUWI01000041.1, from coordinate 3,783 downwards.
GCTCAAAAATCGTAAAAATTTACGCTTTTACTGCAAACAGCCCCTTATATATGGAGGGGTATTCGGTTCCCCCTGTCTCAAAAAACAACCGCAGACAGGGTCTGCATCATGAGATTTCCGGCTTCAGCGAGTAAAGTCCGTGATGATAAATCCCGATGGCGGCGATAAAACCCGGATCGGAAGACGGTCAGGAATATTTTGACATCATAATATTCAAAAAAAATCGAAAAAATTCTCAAATATGCATTTGACATTGTGTTTTGACCGTTGTATATTATAGTCGGGAAAATAGGTTTATTGTACCCATGGAGGTGAAAAATGGCAGCATACAACGCATCGCTCCTGAGATTGGCAAGAGAGCAGGAAGGCTTGACCCAAAAGGGGCTTGCCGAAAAGCTGAACGTCCAGCAGGCGGTTCTCAGCAAGTATGAGAACGGTTCGATCGTTCCTCCGGAAAACATGCAGCAGAAAATCGCCGCCGCACTTGATTATCCGGTCGCTTTCTTTCTGCAGAACGACGGCGAGATTCCCTCCGGGCTGGTGTTCCACCGGAAACGCAGTTCACTCCTCCTGTCCTCTGTCCGGGTGCGGATCGAGGCTGAAGTGCGGGCCAGATCGCTGGATGTCATCAAATTGTTCCGTCACCACGATCTCCGTTCCCATATTATTCCGCGCGAGGGCAGAACTCCGGCGGAAATGGCAAAGGCCGTCCGTGCCCATTGGCAGGTTTCTCCCGGTCCGATAGACGACCTGACCGCTTTGCTTGAAGCGAACGGGATCGTCGTGCTGCAGTTCGATTTTCAAACCGACAAACTGGACGGTTTCTTCATGCCGCTGCCGGGCGGCATCATTTCCATTGCACTGAACGACAACCCTGCCTTTTCTCCGGACCGCCGCCGCCATACGCTGGCACACGAATGCGGTCACGCCCTGCTCGAACACTGCGACGATTTTCCGGATGATGAAAGAGAGAAGGAAGCCGAGGCTTTTGCGGCGGAACTCCTTACTCCGGCGGATTGCATTGCCGCTGAACTTCAGCCGCCGCTGACACTTGCCCGGCTCCGGGAGCTGAAAAGCAGATGGAAAGTCTCGATGGGCAGTTTGCTCTATCGGGCTCATTCGCTTGGAACAATAAATGATTCAATGTATCGCCGGACCTGGATGTTCCTCTCCTCACTGGGATATCGGAAACGGGAACCGGACTGCGGCATTCCGGATGAACATCCGGCTTTGCTGACAAGGGAGATGAGCCGCTTCGTTGCGAGCAACCCGAATGTGCTGGAAACACTTTGCCTGTCGGCAAGCCGTTTTCATGCGCGTTATCCTGAAATCAACTGGGAGGGGCAGTCTTCTATGACACCAACGGCCTCATAAAAATACGCGCTCAAGAATCGCTGCAACAATTCTTGAGCGCTGCTCACTGGAACGTGGCACATTCCGTAAGCGGAAAACTTCAGTAATGTACCACGTTGTTTCATTTTTTTCAAACTGGAAATCCGTAAAAAGAGAAAAAAGATTTCCGGAAATCCCTTTTCATTGAGGTATATTACTGAAAATGAATCAGAATTTTGATTTTGCCGGCGCACGGGAATTCCGTGCGGGTCGCCGGCGCACCAGACGGTGCGTCATTGATGACGGTTTCAACCCGGAATTGGTGGAAACGGCATTCTTCGACGGAGTGCTGGAGATACCGAAACTCGAAGCACCAAAGGAGGTTATATTACCTGAACGCCTGATCCCGTTCACCAAGCGCAACAGCAGTGCCGATTTTTCGGAAATGCTGGTGTTCTATGAGCAGGACGTCAAATTTTACGGCATCCTTCAGAACCCGGAGGATTACATTGAGGATTTCCGCCGGTTCCGCGGGATCGTCTCGCCGGATTTCTCGCTCTACTGCGACATGCCGCTTCAGGCACAGATGAACAATGTCTACCGCAACCGCGCGCTGGGATGCTTCTTCCTGCGGCACGGGATCTATGTGATCCCCAATGTCCGCTGGGGCGACGAACGCAGTTACACCACCGCGGTCTTGCCGGAATGTTTCGCGTTCCTCGGCGTTCCCAGACACAGCATCGTCTCGATCGGGACCTACGGCTGCATTCAGGGCAAGGAGAACACGAGGCACTTCCGGGACGGTCTGGCCGCGATGATCGACTGCCTGGAACCGGAAGTCGTGCTGGTTTACGGGTCAATGCCGGATCGCATCTTTGCCCCGGTCGCCAATCGGACCCGGTTCGTCCAATACCCGGACTGGACCTCCTTCAAGAAAGGAGGCCATCAGGATGGGAACAGGTAAATCGGGACGCTATTTGAATACGCGGGGTTCCGGACGGACGGTCAGCGACTTCGCCGTGGTCCATTCGCAGGAAGGCAGATTTGTCAAGACGCAGGTCACCATCAATGGCAAAGTCCAGTTCAAACCTCGTCTTGCCGCTGGCGGCCATGGACAAGCCGGGATGGATTTGCTTGATAAATATGGCATTCAATACCATGTTGTCAAGACTTATCCAAACGGTGTGCGCATAGGTTTTGTTCCAAAACATGACAAAAAGGGTAAACGCTCTGGTATCGGTCAAACTTGGTTTCCAAAAGACTGGACTGAGAAAGATATCAAGCGGGCGGGGAGTCACGTTGCAGGCTTGAAAGGGAATCGTCATATTCCTGACGGTACCATTGTTTACGGAACCTATAAGGGTGTTCGAGTAGGAGTCATTCGGACCAATGGAAAAATCTCAACGGTTTTTCCAGATTCAAACCAAACCCCTGTTCTTAACAAGAGGAGAAAAAGAAAATGAGCATTTCGGAGGAATATAAAGTCATCGTTCAACAATTGGAATTGGAGAGAAAAAACCATTTGGATGAAGTGCCTGACTATGAGGATATTTCTCAGGCAATCAAACCAGAGATAGCGTTGTTTACGCGAAGTCTTCATGAGACTGTTCAATTCCTCGACAATGAGTGTACTGCGGATCAATTGTCCTGGATGAGTGAAGTCTTTGAGGAAATTTCTGCTAAGCTCCAAAGTTGGGAATTCATTGATGCCTTGAAACGAGCTGCAGACAGATTCCCGGAAGAATGTAAAAAATACAGCATTCGTGATTTTATTGCCTACGCCGAGGGACTGCTCAACGACGAAGTGTACTGTCAGCGGTATCCGCGGAAACGTGAGTAATAATTCTCTCCGGCAGATTCTGTGCACATCGCAGAATCTGCCGGAGATTCGAGGTAGAAGAGAAAATGAGCATCAAAGAAGAGTATGCTGAAATCGTCAAACTGCTGGCAGAAGAGGAAAAAAAGTGTCTTCCGGAACTGCCCGATTATTGGGAAACATCCCCCGCTATCAACGCTGAAATTGCGTTGTTTACCAGAAACCTGCAGGAAACGGTTCAATTTCTCGACAACGATTGCACCGCCGAGCAGTTGATATGGCTTTCCGAGGTTTTCGAGGAAATTTCCGCCAAGCTCCAAAGTTGGGAGTTTATCGATGCTTTGAGTCGCTGTTTTGTCAAATTTCAAAAGGAATGTGAGGGATACAATGTAAAAAATTGTATTTCTTACGCCGAGGGGCAGCTCAACGACGAAGTGTATCGTCAACGTTATCCCGATTTCGGGAAAAAAGATTTCTCTCCGGCAGATCCTGTGCACAACGCAGGGGCTGCCGGAAAATTCACATCAGTTCGTCCTGGTCTTCCTTGAATTCATAGACTTTTTCGGTGGTGCCGGCGAAAGTCAGATGATAATGTTCGATGATCCAGCGGACGATGTTGGGGACGGGCAGGGTGG
>SUWI01000348.1 GCA_015061565.1 Lentisphaerota bacterium | reverse complement strand
GCAAGGGGAAATCTACCGAATTTATGTCAAAATGAATGACGGTGTGACCACGGTCCAGTTCCCCTCGGCAATTACTGAGATCGCCGGGAAAAATGTCAGTTCGGACGGCAAAAATGCGGATTTCATTATTCAGGCACAGGCAGGCAGTTATTATTTCAACATTGCCGCCTTGAAGTCCGGAGCAAGCGGAACTCTGACCGTAACTCACAACCGGAAACTGTATATCCTCTATCTGATTCAGTCGGACAAAGAAGCATATGCCAGTGTGGTTTTCGGTCGCGAATCCAACCGGAAGAATCTTTCCGGACAAGTGGTGACTGCCACCCCGAAAGTGACTCCGGCACGGCTGGTTTCGTTGATCGATCTAGCTAAAAAATATGATGTGCTGTCTGAAAACCATCCGGAAACGGTAGCCGGATGTGAAAGAATCAAATTCAAAAACCGTTACCGCTGCGGGAAATATGATATCCATCTGCTGGATGCAACCAGGTTTGAGGATGAAGACACGGTTATATTTCACGTTATAATGGAAAACCTTACCGGAGAAGAGATTGCATACGACAAGCACTCTTTTTCCGCACATGCGGGCAACAGCATTTATTACATGAGCGTTTCCGATGCGTCCGGGCTGATGCCGCCAAAGAGCAAAACCCACGCCTGGTTCGGCATTACTTCCACTGCGGAAGGCGGCCGGAACAATCTCAAAGCCGACAATGACTGGCTGCTGGCGCTGACGACCCGGGAAATGCACACCAGTCAGCTTCAATCCGTGGCGGATCAAACCAAAATGGACCGGAAGAAAGCCGAAGAAGAGCGTCAACGGCTGCTTGTTGAAGCAAAAGATGCTGAAAATTCCATAAAAAACCTTCATAAGCTGATGGAGGATATAAAATTGGAGCAGAAGAAAATCAATAATGAAAAATCTGCGATCCAACAGGAACGGTCCGAACTTGACCAGGCAAAAAAAGCATTGGACAAGGAAAAAGCCGAACTGAAAAAAGAGCATGAAAAGTCTCTGAATGAAATCCGTTCAGAAAAGAAAAATCTGCAGGAGGCAGCGGGGATCGCGCATACTGCTGCGATCATCCGGAAAATGCGTGAAGACACCCGTAAAACAGTAAAATCCATGCGGGAAAACGCAATGCAGAAAACTGAAAAAGCAGCCGCCCGAAACGAGGCATCCCATGAACGCAAATGAACTGGTCAACATATTGAAAAGTCCGACCTCTAAAGTCATATTTTTCGGAATTCTGCTGATCGGCGGAGCATTGATTGTGATCCCGTTTCTGTCACGCGATGACGATCCCAAGGCGGTCAAGGAAGAAACAGAACTGACCCGAGAGGAAAAAGAACCGATTGAAATGGGCACGGAGATTCCGCGTTTCAAGGTGGAGAAAACCGGTAAAGCGACAAATAGAACTACCGGCAGGACAGTATCGCCGCCCCCGGTAATCAATACGGTAAAATCTTCTGAACCGATTTCCGGTCCGGAACGGAAACCGTCAGCACGAGAGCTGGCCGAACGGATGCGGGACCGGGCCGAAAACAACCGCATAATCCGTAGAGCTCCGCAGGAAAGGAATGCGGCAAATGAACGCAAACCCTCAGCCGGAAACTCCGGAGGAGGCCGGATTTACGTAATGACGGCCCAAAAGAGCGGAGGCGGGACAACCGAAAGGGAAGTATTCCTTTCCGAACGCTATGCACCATATGGCCGTCTGCTCAACTGCAAACTGGTCAATACTCTGGAAAGCAATGTGGACGGTACGCCGCTTATTGCCATGGTGATCGAAGACCTCTGGTGGGTCAATGCCAAAGGGGAACGCAAGCTGGTGATCCCCGCGGGAACAGAGGTCCACGGCAAAATGGGTTCCTGCGTCCGTAACCGCATGATGGCTTCCGGCAATTTCGTGCTGGTCTGGCAGCTGACTTCCGGCGAAGTCGGAATGGAACTCCAACTGAACGGACGAGTGCTGGAAAAGTCCAATCAGGCGGGCAACAAGAACCTTGCCACAATCACGGATATGGCGGCCGGTATTCCCGGCCGGGTCATGAACAATACCAACCTCAACGAGATGCTGCAATATACCATGGCTTTCATGCAGGGGCTGTCCTCCGGTTTGCAGACTACGCGGACGTATGACAACGGACACACGATCATCAATGAAAACGACGGCAGCACCAAAAATGCTTTGGCTTCCGCTTTTCAGCAGATGTCGGAAGTAGCGCTGGAAAATATTTCCGACAAAATCAACAAGGAAAGCTATTACATCCGGGTGGCGGCAGGAACCGAGTTTTATCTTTATATAGAACAGGTTACAAACGTTGAAAAAGCGGCCATCGCGGACACCGCGTTGAACAATCTGGCACAGCTGAAACAGTCGCAGAAAACCAACCGCGACAATGAAACCGACAAGCTGTCCCAACTGCATGATTCCCTGGGCAAAGCGCTGCCCAGATCACTCAAAAAAGAACTCAACCTGAAAGGACTTTGAAAATGAAAACCAAATCCATCCTTCCACTGCTTGTTCCCGCGGCCTTGACTATTCTTTCCGGCTGCAAAAGCAAAACTGTCAAACCCAAAGAATACACTTCCGTGCCGCTTTATATGGCGGGACAGGAAATTCCCGGCGCCGACCAGGAAAAGTATCTGCACAACGGATCGGTAAAAATGTATTCGGTCGGGCGGCTGGTCGATCCCGGCAGCGGCACCATGCGCGAGGCCGGCACAGTCTATCGCGTCGAATCCTCTCCGAAATGGAACCTGATCCCGCAGTATGACGCCAATCCCGAAAGTTTCGCAAGAAAACAGATGCAGGAACAGTATGCGGACAGCGTAAGCGGTCATATCAGCCAGTCTCTGGCCGCCAGCAGGGAAATCCGGAAAGGGCAGATCGAGACTCAAAAGGAAATTCGGCAGCTGGAAGAAAAATGCCGTCTGCTCCAGGAGGCCAATACCAATCTCCTCAAAATATTGCGTAAAAATCAGGAAGACTCCCAGCTTTCGGTCGAGAACATGAAACTCATGCAGCAATATATCCGGAAACTGGAGAAACGCATGAATGATCTGAAAATCCAAGACTTCGGGAGGCGCAAATGATGAAACGTATCATACCGATTTTGTTGTTGCTGCTTTTGATCGCGAGCATGGCGCTGCATTTCTGGGAAATACGCAAAATTCGGAACTTTTCCGAAATTTTTGCCGTTCAGGCCGCAATCGAAGTCAAGCGGACCTCGCTCATGGTGGTGTATCAGGAAGTCCTGAAGAACATGGCAAAGGAAGTTGAGGAGCTCCGGAAACGGGATAATGAATCTCTTGAACTCAAATGGGAGACCGAAAAATGAAACCGCATATCTGTTTTATCGCAGGCACGAAGGGAGGAGTCGGCAAGTCATTCGCCGCCTGCCAAATGGTCGCCGCAGCGGAGGATCTGGGATTATCCGCAGCTGCATTCGACTCCGATACGGAAAATTCAACACTGAAAAATCTGCTGCCAGGCAAGACGGAGTTCCTGGATGATGCCAACGACGATTATCCGCTGGACAAGGTCATTTCTGCGGCATTTCAGGAGCCGGCTCCCGATCTCATGGTTGTAGACATGAAAGCCGGGACCAGCCGCAGTTCGATGGAGTGGTTCGCCGCTGTTCCGTGGAGCGACCTGCTGGCAAAGGCGGACATCTGCATCCTCTGTTCGGTTACGGTCGA
>SUWI01000040.1 GCA_015061565.1 Lentisphaerota bacterium | reverse complement strand
GATGACGGAATGCGGGACCGTGGTGCCGCGGCGGGGAACGGAGACCATGTTTTTCTTGGCCGCTTCGCCGCCCTTGCGGATGGCGTCCGCGACTTCGTTGGCCTTGCCGTAACCGTAGCCGACTTTACCTTTGCGGTCTCCAACCACGACCAGAGCGCCGAAACTGAAGTTACGGCCGCCCTTCACGACTTTGGAGCAGCGGTTGATGCTCAGGACGACTTCGTCGAATTCTTTTTCCTTTTCAGGCTGAGCCTGATAGGTGACCTGCTTTTCAGCCTTATCAGCTTTCTCAGCCTTTTCAGGCTTTTCAGCGGGGGCCGCCTTTTCTTTCTTGATGTCTTCTTTATCCATACTCAGTCGCTCCTCAGAATTTTAATCCGGCTTCGCGGGCGGCTTCCGCCAGCGCTTTGACTTTGCCGTGATACTGCAGGCCGCCGCGGTCGAACACGACTTCGGAGATACCCGCTTCTTTTGCTTTTTCAGCAGCCAGCTTGCCCAGGCCCTGCGCAGCGGCGACATTGCGTTTCAGGTTCAACGCCTTGAAAGCCGCGGAGAGGGTGGACATGGAGGCAAGCGTGTGACCGGCTTCATCGTCAATAAACTGGACATACATGTTATTGGCGGTGAAACTGACTGCGAGACGCGGACGGCTGGCCGTGCCTTTCACCTTCTGACGAAGGCGCATGTGCCGCCGGACTCTTTTTTCTTTCGCTGTTTTATACATAATAGCCTCTTTCAATGATTACTGATTGGTCTTACCGGGTTTGATGACCACATGCTCATCGGAATAGCGGACGCCCTTGCCTTTGTAGGGTTCCGGCTTTTTGAACTTGCGGATACTGGCCGCAACTTCACCGACCAGCTGCTTGTCGATGCCTGTGATCTGAAGCTTGGTTCCGTCGGCGATCTGGATCTTGATCCCTTCGGGGACCGGGTAGACGATATCATGGGAATAGCCGAGGCTGAGGGTGAGCTTGTTGCCGGCGAGGACGGCCTTGTAGCCGACGCCGACGATCTGGAGCTCTTTCTTGTAGCCTTCACTGACGCCGATGATATTGTTCTTGATCAGACTGCGGAACAGACCGTGCAGCGCTTTGTTGTTTCCTTCATCGGAAACGCGGCTGACTTTGACCTCATTGCCGTCGACGGCGGCGGAAATGGCTTCCGGGAGGGTGACGCTCATTTTGCCGAGCTTGCCTTCGGTGACGACTTCCTTGCCGTTGACGGTGACTTTGACTCCCGCCGGAACGGGAACCGGTTTCATGCCGATACGAGACATAATCTTACCTCACTTACCAAACGTAGCAGAGAATTTCTCCGCCCACATTCTGTTTTTCGGCATCAGCGCCGCTCAAAATTCCCTTCGGGGTGGAGAGAATGGCGAGTCCGAGTCCGTCTTTCACCTTCGGAATGTCCTTGCATCCGCAGTAAAGTCTGCAGGACGGTTTGGAGACTCTTTCGATGCCCTCGACGACGGAGCGGCGGTTGAAGTATTTCATCTCAACGACGAGCGTCTTCTTGACATCGCCGTCGACACGGAAACCTTTGATGTATCCTTCCTGTTCCAGAACCTTGGCGATGGCCACTTTGAGTTTGGAAGAGGGGATGGCGACTTCCTTCTGCTTGGACATATAGCCGTTGCGGAGGCGGGTCAACATATCGGAAATAGGATCCTGCATGCTCATAATAGTACCACCTTCCTGATTACCAGCTGGCCTTGACCACGCCGGGGATCTGACCGGTCAGAGCCATTTCCCGGAAGCACAGTCTGCAAAGTTTGAATTTGCCCATGTAAGCTCTGGGCCGACCACAAGCCTGACAGCGGTTGTATCTTCTGCTAGAGAATTTGGCAACGCGCTTCTGCTTGGCGATAAGACATTTTTTAGCCATATTTCACATTCTCCTGTTAGCGCGCGAACGGCATTTCCATCATCGTGAGCAGCTCTTTGGCTTCGGCGTCGGTCTGCGCACTGGTGACGATGGTGATGTTGAGACCCATCGGATATTTCAGTTTTTCCATATCGATTTCGGTGAAAACCGAGACATCCTGGATACCCATGTTGTAATCGCCGACTTTGTCGAAACCTCTCTTGGGCACACCGCGGAAGTCGCGGATACGCGGAAGGGCGTTATGGACAAAACGGTCCAGAAATTCATACATGCGGCTGCTGCGGAGCGTGACCATCACACCGACGGGCTGTCCGACGCGCAGTTTGAAGTTCGCAACGTTCTTTTTCGCCTTGGTAATGACCGGAAGCTGACCCGAAATGGCGGCGAGAATGTTCTTGCCTTCGGTGAAAGCGTCCTTTTCCATCTTGGTGCCGATCCCCATGCTGAGAACGATCTTTTTCAGTTTGGGAACCTGCATCACATTTTTGTAGCCCAGTTTCTTCATCAGGGCCGGTACAACTTCCTCGTTGTACTTCTTTTTCATGTCTGCCATAGTTGATTTACTCCGATCTCAGTATGTTCGTGTCAGTCTTTTTTTCTGACGTTTGACACATGGACGGAAACCGCACGGTCAACGAGTCCGCCTTTGGGATTGGCCTGGGATTTCTTCAGGGTCCGTTTGCCGAGACGGGCGGAAAGCTTATCCTGGGGAATTCCCTGCATTTCGAGGACAACGCGGTCTTTCTTCTTCAGAACGGCAACAATCTTGCCGGTTTCTTTTTTCCATTCGCCGCTGATGACTTCAACGGTGTCGCCTTTTTTGACGTGATAGTTTTTAGCGCATTTTTCGGAAAACATCACAGCACCTCCGGAGCCAGGGAAATAATTTTCATGAAATTCTTTTCACGAAGTTCACGGGCCACAGGGCCGAAAATACGGGTTCCGCGCGGATTCTTCTCATCGTCGATCAGCACCGCGGAATTGCGGTCGAAACGAAGATAGGATCCATCGGGGCGGGCGATCTTGGCGGCCGTTCTCACGATCACCGCTTTGACCACATCGCCTTTTTTGACGCCGCCGCCGGGGATCGCTTCTTTAACGGAAGCGGTAACGATATCGCCGATCTTGGCATAACGTCTTTTCTGACCGAGAATAGTAATGGCAACAATCCGTTTGGCTCCGGAATTGTCTGCCACTTCCATGCTTGACTGCATCTGAATCATGATTCATTCTCCTTTGGAAGCGGCTTATTCGGGCCGGCTGATGATTTCGACCAGACGCCAGCATTTGTTCTTGCTGATGGGACGGGTCTCGGAGATCCGGACCACATCGCCGACCTTGGCCTGGTTCTGTTCATCATGCGCCGCATAACGCTTACGGGATTTGACTACTTTTTTGTAACGCTTGTGAGAGGTGCGTCTTTCGACTTCAACAACGATAGTTTTGTTCTGCACGTCGCTGACCACCTGTCCGACTCTGCTTTTGCGATTTCCGCGCACCTTTTCCGGGGCTGCACTGGTCATATTACAATACTCCTCTTAGCAGATTTCAGTTGGCCGCGGGAGCCGCAGCGGCAGCCGCCAGCTCTCTGCGTTTTTTTTCAGTGAGGATCCGCGCGATGTTGCGGCGCAGTTCCTTGAACTTTGCGGGATTTTCGATCTGACCGGCTTTCGCCTGGGCCCGGTAGTTGAATTTCTCTTTCTTGAATTCAGCGATCCGGCTGTCGAGTTCCGCATCCGTCATATCTTTGAATGAAATTTTGTTTTTCATTGCCGGTTCCTTCCGCCTCAGACTGCGCCGTGGCGTATAATGAATTTGCAGCGCACCGGAAGCTTCGAAGCCGCGAGGCTCATGGCTTCCTTGGCAACGCCTTCCGGACAGCCGCTGACTTCGAACAGCACTCTGCCGGGCTTGATCGGGGCGACCCAGTATTCGACTGCGCCTTTTCCTTTACCCATACGCACTTCCAACGGTTTCTTGGTGTAGGGCTTGTAGGGGAACACGCGGATCCAGACTTTGCCATGGCGTTTCATGTGACGGGTGATCGCCACACGGGCAGCCTCAATCTGATTGGCCGTCAGGTATGCACGTTCCATGGTCTGCAGACCGAAATCGCCGAAATCTAATTCGTTGCACCGCTGGGACAACCCGGCATTATTGCCGCGCTGCACCTTTCTGTGCTTTACTCTTTTTGGCATTAATGGCATTTTGCATATCCTCCATGGCTTCTTTGTGACAAATCCAAACCTTCACGCCGATCTTTCCGGCCGTGGTGTTTGCTTCGGCAAAACCGTAATCGATGTTTGCCTTCAACGTATGAAGGGGCGTACGCCCTTCCTTGTAATGTTCCGTACGGGCAAGTTCCGCAGCGCCCAGACGTCCCGAGCACTGGATCTTGATCCCTTCCGCTCCGGCTTCCATCGCCGTCTGGATCGCCTTTTTCATGGCGCGGCGGAAACCGATCCGTTTTTCCAGCTGCAGCGCAATGCTTTCGCCGACCAGCTGGGCGTTCAGTTCCGGACGTTTCACTTCGACAACGTCCACGATGACTTCCCGGCCCGGCAGCAGATCCGCCACCTTGCCGCGCAGCGTTTCCAGTTCCGCACCTTTCTTGCCGATCAGCAGACCCGGACGGGCCGCATTGATGGTGATGCGGACATTGTTGCTGTAACGTTCGATGATGATCCTGGAAATACCGGCCGACCCGAAATCCTTCTTGATGAAGGTACGGATCTTCAAGTCTTCATGCAGCCAGTCGCCGAAACACGCCTTCGCGGCGTACCAGCGCGAACTCCAGTTCTTGTTCAGGGCTAACCTCAGCCCGATAGGATTTACCTTCTGACCCACAACATGCCCCTTTCTATTAAGCCTCTGTGAGAACCACCGTGAAGTGGCTCGTGCGTTTCCGGATTCTTCCGGCCTGTCCGCGCGCTTTCGGCCGATAGCGTTTCAGCATCGGACCCGGATCGGCGGCTGCTTTCAGAACCTTCAACTGTTCTTTTTTGACACTGTTTTTCTCGTCGTTTTCCGCATTCGCCACTGCACTCTTCAGCGTCTTTGCGAAAAGACGAGCCGCTTTGCGCGGACTGATCTCGACTATCGCCAGTGCCTCCACGACCGGTTTCCCCTGGATCAGACGGGAAATCTCGTTCGCTTTGGACGGCGATATCCGGACACTTCTCGTAATTGCCCGAAATTCCATCTTTTTTTCTCGCTTTTTTTGGTTTCTGGTTGATATGTCAACTGTCGATTTATTGTTTCGTCGCAGTCTTGCTGCCCGTAGCCAATAACTCAGTTCCGATGCTGACATCCCGCGGCGACCCCGTCAGAAACAGCCCCGCCGAGGTGAAATCCTTCAGCAGGATGATTTGAAAGGAGGCCTTGCCGTCGGCTGTCCGCAGCACCATTCCGGCCCGTAAACCGTTACGGTATCCGGCGGAAAACACTGCAGCCTTGAGCTTCTCGTCTATCTTCAGAATTCGGCAGGTGGTAATTCCCTGCGGTCCGGCAGGGGGCGTATTGTATCGGACTATATTGCGGATCTGACTCCTGATTTGTGTTATCATTACTCTCAGCTTGGCGGCACGTACCGAGTCCATACCGGGAAGTGCGATCAGTTTCTCCACTTCCCCGCAGAACGCGGCCGCTGCCGATGCCAATGCTACTGAGCTTTGCATAACAGTTCTCAGAGACTCCGCCGATTCATCCGCCCTGACATCGCTGTATTCAGGTTTCAGGGTTTCAATTACCGCCGCCGCACTCCTTTCCAGGCGCTTCAGCTTCTCGGCCAGCATCGAATATTTTTCAAGAGTTTCAATCAGCTCCTTGCGAATCAGTGAATTCTCTTCCTGAAGAGTTTTCACTTCCGACCTCAGGCGATCCCGCTCATTGGTCAATACCGCAAGTTTTTTTTCCGATTCCTGACGCAGCGCTTTCAATTCTTTTTCCAGCTGCCACGCCGGTTTCGGCATCTTCCGGCGCACATCTACACCCTCGACAACAAAGCATATCTGTGCACACAGAGCTAATAATATAGCACAGACTTTCAGAAAATTCCAGTCATTTCTCAAAAAAAATCCGTTTTTTTTCAGATTTTTTCCGTCCGTCCGGTCAAAAATACCTTTTTCACCGATCGTTTTCATGTCGTTTTTTCATCCCCCGTCCGTTTCCGATCCAGGATCTTTTCCGCAATTTTTACGAAAAACCGGACTATTAATATATACTGTCAAAGGGACTTTGTCAAATTTTAAACGTTTGCGGGTCCCGGCCGCTCTCCTTTCCGAGGCTTGCATTTCCCGTTTCCGCATGCTATGTTATACGCAAAAATGAAAGGATTTGACGCGATGGATACCAGGGTCGCCGTGATTGCCGTCATTATCGAACAGGTCGAGAAAGCCGCTGAAGTAAACGCCGTGCTCCATGATTACAACGAACTGATCATCGGACGCATGGGACTGCCTTACCGCACCCGGAATGTCTATATCATCAACATTGTGGTAGATGCCCCCATGGACCGGATCAACGCGATCGCCGGCAAACTCGGACGGATCCCCGGCGTCACCGCCAAAGCCGTTTATTCCGGGGTCATCTGAAACCCATCTCCAGACGGACTGCCGCCATGACCCGGCAAAAATCCGAATTGGAATCCGTGACCCGGCATTGCAGCACGGTTCCTTCCCGTGATTGCGGCAGGATCAGCACCGCATTTCCCTTTTCCGGCAGCGCCGCTCCCGCCGGAAACAATATTTCCATGAAAATCATCCTGTCTTCCGAAGATCCGGGTTCTTCCATTTCTATAGTATTTTTCAGTAAGATCCCCGACTTCCCATTCCATACAACCGTCTGCGTCATTGACTGACATCCTTTCCGCATCGGCTTTCCGATGCCCTATACCTATAGGTTGTTCGTCAAATAAAAATGCCGCGAATCTTTGATATGGTAAATTTCCCTGCGGAAGCGGAGACAAGCCTGATGCGAGATCCCTGGAGTTACGGATTAGAGAGCGCCGCAACTCCGGTTCCCGCGTTCAACCGACTGTTATTTGGAAATGGAGATGGAAGGTACTGGTTGACAAGCTCAACCGGAGATCAGTTTCCCGGGATCCTGATCCCCGTGCCATGAAACAGCAGTTCGTCGTTGAACTGCCGGTCCTGATACAGGATCCTGCCGTCCAGCGTGATCTTCGGATCGTGCATGTCGAAATCACAGTGCTCCGGCGCATGGATGACCTCGCCGCGGCGGTTGTTGTTGCCCAGTGCCACATGCACGCAATGCGTCTGATGGGTGCCGTCGATCAGCCAGCCGTAACGGTCGTTTTCCCGCGACGTGGCGGTCACCAGTCCGATCTCATCGGCCAGGTCGGCATGCGGACTGCTGGAATACATCCATTTTTCGAGCCGCTCCATCTGGATCTTCGGGCCCTTGAAGCCGCAGACCCGGCCGTCCTTGATATCGATCTGCAAGGGTTCCATGCAGGTTTCCATATACCCGGGAATGCCGGGCCGGATCGGGAAGCCGCGCTGGGCATAGGCACACTGGGAAGCGCCGTCCACGACCAGATGCCCGTTGAATGCGCCCGCCGCCGGGATCACCGCGGTTTCCACATAGAAGGGGATGATCGCCATGACCGGATAGATCGCATCGGTTCCCCTGACCATTTCGCAGGTGAAATCGGTGCCGCGCGCAGTAGTGACACGGAGCAGGCCTCCCTGGTTCAGCAGGTCGGCCAGCCGCAGCGTGCGTTCCCGGTCGCGGAGGATCCGCTCCGGGTCCAGCTCCCACTCCGTCAGGCCGCGGGCTTCCAGGGTAAATCGGCGCGAGTGTCCCAGCAAAGCGAAATCGCATTCGTCGGAATTCCCGAGGAACATGCCGAAATCCGTCAGCATCTGGTCGCAGAGCATGAAGGAGACGTCACTGGCCAGGATCGCCTCCCGGAGCGGTTTCATGACCGGCATTTTCAGGTAACGCCGTTCCCCGCCGAAGGAATCGATGTCGATGACGATCGGATGCAGTCCCAGTTCCAACGCCATATCCGAAAGCGCCAGCGCATTTTCACGGCATTGGGAGTCGCAGATGAACACCGCGTTTTCCCCCGGCTTGCCGCCGCCCAGCGTTTCGATGATAAAACGGCAATTGCGGCGGACCCGGTCCAGATGTTCCACACTGATCTTTTCACTCATGGTTTTACCTCGGAAAACATGGATTTGCAGTTCAGAAATCCTGCATATCCTAATTTTACAAAAGAACTTGGCATTTCAGAGAATTGCGGCAACTTTCGGAACAAATTTCTTGATGAAATCGAACTTGGAAGTTTTCCCGGTGCGTTCCTCATAAATGATGCAGTCAAGCTCATATTCTGATTGCAAATTAAGCCAGAATTGCGCTGTTGTCCCGAAAAAGCGGCTTAACCGGATAGCGGTGTCTGCTGTGATTGCCCTTTTCCCGTGGACGATCTCGTTAATCCGGCGGGGTGACACGCCCAGCGCTTTACCCAATGCGTTTTGAGACAATTTCAGCGGCTTCATAAATTCAAGGTCAAGAATTTCTCCCGGGTGGATCGGGGGCAAGTATTTTTCTGCTTTTGCCATTTTTTCCTCCGTTTCAGTGATAATCCTCAATTTTAACGTTTTCCGCGCCGTCACTCCATAAAAAGGTAACGCGCCATTGGATATTGACCCGGATGCTGAAATATCCGGGCCGCCCTTCCAGTGCCTCAAAATGATTCCCAGGAGGTGACCTTAAGTCTTCCGGTGCGGCCGCTGCGTTCAGCATTCGCATTTTTCGCCGTGCGGCGGTCTGAATATCGCCAGGCAGTTTGCGTGACCGTTTTCCCTGATAAATCGCTTCGGTTTCCTTGTCCTTGAAACTTTTTATCATGATTTCATCTCCTTACCGTCAATATAACGCGTCCCGTCATATTGTCAAGTAAATTTTGAAAAATCTGCCATGGAATACCGAAAAAGAGGAATGCTGACTTTATTGCGCCGGACCGAAAACCTTCCGGATCGCTTCCAGATGACCGTAACCGTTTTCCCGGTCGGGCAGCACATACGCTCCCTCGGTCCATTCATTCCAGGAATGGAGCATCAGGAAATTCCCCGTATACGCATCCGATTCGATGAACTCTTTCGCCTTGCGGAGATTTTTTTCGAACTGCGCCGGAGTCGAATCCGTGAGGATCTTGGAAAACGGATAACCCCCTGCCGGATCGAAAACATCCGACTGCAACGTGCGGGGGCTGGAATCCCAGCCCGCCATCACGACCGGATTGAACGGCAGTTGGAAATCCTGCGAAAAATGACGGTAGCAGACGGTGTTTTCTTCCGCGGCGGCTCCGTAATCCAGACAGGGCGAAGTCATATCGGGCCAGGTCCAGCCCCAGCTGTGGGCCGAACGCGAATCCAGCCCCAATGCGGCCGCCAGCGCATTCACCTGATCCGTTTCTTCCTGATCGAACGAGAAATTATTTATCTTATGATAGCCCACATGCACGCCATTGAAATGCAGTTCGCCCAGCCCGGCCTCACGGACGCGTTTGCGGAAGTCGTCAATCAAAGAACGCATCGTGTCCACACCCAGTTCACCGGCCATTTTTTTCAGGCTGTAAATGGAAAAAACCGGTTTCCCGTCCACCCGCAGATACGATGGATGGGCGAAATAGTGATCGATGCAGTATTGCGTCACAGCCCGGAATATTTCGGGCGTGGTCTTGCCGGACGCCAGAACCGGACTGGGGAAAGCCCGGCTGCCCGGATGCGCCTGGATCGCATCGTGGTTGCACCACATCACCGCGAATTTGATCTTGTTCACGTTCGCAGCCTTCATCAGGCCTTCTTCCAGACAGCGGTTCCGGTAGGGTCTGCCCTCGTAATAATACCAGTCGAACATGAATCCGTTCACTCCGTGGCTGACGGCAATTTCGATCTGCTTTTCCATCACGGCGGGATCGGCTTCATCCTCATAGCCCAGCAGGGGGACTTTCGGCTGTTTGTGGCCAGGAAAACGCGGCAATGCGCATTTCGTCACATTCCATTCGGTCCAGCCTTTGCCGTGCCATTTTTCATTGCGGGGGTCGACATGCCAGTTCGGAAAATAATACGCCAGGATCGCGGGTCGTCGGTTTTTCATGATTCACTTCTTCCCTGTTTTTTATTCGGAAATCACTTCTTTCATGAATGTGGAGATCACTGCTTCCAGATAGGGATACAGCCGGCGCGGCGAGGTGCCGGGGATCCAGATCCCGTGTCCATCGAATTGCCGGTCGAAATCGTAACTGTAGACACTGATCTTCACGCCTTTATCCGCGGCGGCCTGTTCGAATGCAGTGCAGGCGGCAAACCGGACCACTTGGTCACGCCGCCAATGGGTGCAGAGGATCGGCGGCGCATCGGGCGTGAGATACGTTGCCGGGTTGAGTTCAAGCAGGTCCTTTTCGTCCGGCGTTTTTCCCAGCAGATATTGATAGCGTCCGGGCGAGAAACGGCTGTCGACGAAAACATCGTCGATCCCGGAAATGGAAACGATGCCGCAGACCGTTCCGCGCGGCAGCATGAGTCCGGTCATCAGCGCATAATGCCCGCCGGACGATCCGCCGACGATGAAAAACTTCTGCGCATCGACCGGATATTCCGAACGAAACAGCCATTGCGCGGCCGCTTTGCAGTCGTCGCATCCGGCGGGCCAGCGGTGCTGCGGGGCGAGCCGGTAGTCGATATTGAAAACGGCAAATCCGTTTTCCGCCAGGAATTCCGCAAGACCGCGCACTGCGTGCCGGTCCATGCCGGTCCACCCGCCGCCGTGGATCACCAGTGCGGCCGGAAAACCGCCTGCGGGCGCCGGACCGTCCGGCAGGAAAAGATCGCCGGCCATACCCGGCGCGTATTCGAGATCGGAAATGATTTTCATGGTGTATTCTCCTCAAATGATGACCGAATCCAGCTGGAAGGAATCGGCGATTTTCTTCAGTTCTTCGGCATGATGGCCGACCCCGAGCGCAAAGTGATGCGTCGGACCCGCCATGCACCATTTCTGCAGGAAAGTCCGCACATCCGGCCGGAATTTGCCATGCGTATTGGTATTGCCGGTCGGCGGGATCGGTCCCGGCAGGGATTCCCCCTCGGCAATGACGAATTTGAATTTCCCCTCCGCGTTCACGCCGATGCTCAGCAGCGTGATCGGACCGGTTTTGATATTGAACTCGACTCCCGCTCCCGAACCGGGCTTGCCGTGGTATTTTTTCAGACTGCGCAGCACCGGCTTGCGGTCGGCGATATTGACATGATGCGGACCGTCGTGGCCCACCAGCACGGTGTCCCGGCCGAAATCGATCGGATGGAATTCCGCGAAGCTGCCGCCGATCTCCAGCCGGTCCATGATCAGCATGGCGATACAGGTCTTGATGTCGAACTCGCCGCACATCGGGAAACCCGCGCCCGTGAGCAGGGAATTGCCGACGATGAAATTGGTCACCAGTTTCCGCATTTCCGACTCCGGCTGCGCCTCGTAATAGTAGGCGAATCCGTCCAGTTTCTTTTTCGCGATGAAGCGTTCCAGCGCCACGCCGACGCGCGAGGTTGTCAGCAGGTCGGCGGCGGTCAGTTTTTCCGTGATCGAATCCGCGCCGGGATCGGGCGTGTCGAAAAATTCCAGAATGCGGCCGGACATGGTTCCGACCTCCGGATCGTCGTCGGCGAGCGCCTGATATTCGGACATGATCTCATCCGCCTCGCAGGGCACCGCATGAGCTCCGAAAGCCGCGGTCACGGCGGCGGGATCGGTCTGCATGTCCAGCATGGTGTCCAGCACGTGACCCATCAGGCCGAGGCGGGCGCGGCGCAGGTCGTGCCGCACATGGGCGATCCGGCACCATTGTGCGATCCGTCGGTCCGCTTCGGCGTCGTTTTCGAGCATGCCGATGATGACGTCGGCAACGGGCTTGCCCATCCGGATGGCCACACCGGTGAATTCCGGCACGGAACAGAGATCGTCGTTGCAGAGCTGGATATACGTGGTGCCGTTGGCGTAATCCATCGCACTGAGCGGCTGCAGCGCCACCAGGACCACCGGACAATTCATCTCGCGGAGGATCGGCGCGAAGGTCACACTCGTGGCATACGTGACCATATCCACCAGCAGCACATCCGGATCGGCGGCCTTGATCGATGGGAGTTTTTCATAGGCCGTGACCGCATTGTCGATCATCCCGAAATCGGTCACCTGGACCTGGTTCTTTTCCAGTTTTTTCAGCAGAACTCCGGTCTTGCGTTTCATTTCGTCCAGCAGTCCGGGGAACTGTTTCCAATAGGTGTTCAAGCCAACCGAGAAAACTGCGATTTCCGCGGTCAGCGGTTTGCGTCTGGGCACGATCATGAGCCATCCTCCGTTTGGTTTCCGTCTTTAATTTATCCCCGGAAAGATGATTGTCAAACCAAAAAACGACATTCGTGCATTTTTTGACTCAAATGTCAATTTCATCCATTTATTCCAGCAGGAAAACATTATTGGCGAAGACGTGAAACACAGGCACAACACGGGATCCCCGCTTTGCGCGCTTGACGGACAAAACGGACCAGACGGACGAGGTCCCGAAACACCATGTCATGATGCGGAAGACGGATTCAATGGATAAGACGCCGTATTAAAAAAAATTCAAAATACAACGTTTTACCGCTTGAAAAATCAAAGATGTTGCGATATTTTAAATTAAAACTTTAAATTGGAGGATATATTTATGTTTATCCGCAGGGAACTGGAGAAGACTTTTCTGGAAGCAAGCCGCTTTTTCTCGGTTCTGCTCCTGACCGGAGCGCGGCAGGTGGGGAAAACGACGATGCTGAAAAAAATAGCCGAACCGGAAAGACGTTTCGTCTCGCTGGATCCGCTGGACGCCCGGGTCAAAGCCATGGAAGACCCCCGACTTTTTCTGGCGGACAATCCCCCGCCGGTCATTATCGATGAGATCCAGTATGCTCCGCAACTGCTTCCCTATATCAAGGAGATCGTTGACAAAGTCCGGACCACCGATCCGGTCAAAGCAGGGGGTATGTACTGGCTGACCGGGTCGCAGAAATTCGAATTGATGCAAGGGGTATCGGAATCGCTGGCCGGCCGGATCGGTATTTTCAATCTGTTTGGTTTTTCCAACCGCGAACTCTGCGGGACGGATTCGGTCCCGTTTCTGCCGGAGAATTTTTCCATGCGGGGAATGCCGGAACGTCCGCCGCGGGATTTTTTTCATGAACTCTGGCTGGGATCGTATCCGGAACTGCGCTGTGTATCCGATCCGGACAAATTCTGGCCGTATTTCTTTCAGTCCTATGTGCAGACGTATTTGGAACGGGATGTCCGCAAGCTCGCACAGGTTGGCGATCTGACCGTGTTTTATGCGTTTTTGAAATCCGCCGCCGCCCGTTCGGGTCAGATGCTCAACTACTCCGATCTTGCCAGGGATACTCAGGTCAGTGTCCCCACTGCAAAAAAATACATGAGCATCCTGGAAACATCCAATATCGCCAAACTGCTTTATCCCTACCGGAACAATCAGTCGGCGCCTATGGTTTCCACTCCCAAGATGTATTTTCTGGATACCGGGCTCATGGCGTATCTCACCGACTGGAAAAATCCGGAAGTCCTGGCATCGGGCGCCGCCGCGGGACATTTTTTCGAGACCTGGTGTTTCGATGAAATACTGAAAAGTTATGCCCATAAGGGGATCGAGCAGTCCATCTTCTATTTCCGGACCAAAGAACGCAATCCCAGTGAGATCGACATCGTCATCAAACAGAATGAGACGCTCTATCCCATTGAGATCAAAAAGAGTGCGACTCTGGACAAAAAGGATGTCCGGCAATTTTCGAAATTGGAAACCTTCGGAATGCCGGTCGGAACAGGCGCGCTGCTGAGCCTTTATCCGCAGGTATCGCACCTTACGGAGAACATCCTCACCATTCCGGCGGCAATGCTGTAGATTTATTTTCTTTTGTTCTAAAACGGAACAACGATTTTACCGTTTCGGCCAGGACCTGGCGTGCTGCTCTTTCAGGGAATTGGTGACACTGTCCTCGGCCTGGCTGAATCCGACCGGCGAACCGTAGAAAAAATGGTCGCGCGTGATCCAGTAACGCTGTTCTCCGGCGATCACCAGGCGCATGATCCCGCAGACTGCGATCAGTCCCAGCAGCAGGACCGGGAGCAGATTCAGACCCCGCTGTCCGTAAGAAATGCGTTCCGACCCCAGCTGCTTCATGCGCCGGCGGATCCGCCGGTTTGCCGCGGCGAGGTAAATGATCGGGATGCAGAGAAAATACACGCTGAAAATCAGGGTCCTCCACCCGTTTTCCTTGACCGCATATTCGCGTCCGCCGATCCAGTCGGTCCGGGTCAGCAGCAGATACAGCGCCAGCGGCAGGATCAGATACAGCAGAAATTCCTTGAGCAATGTTTTTATCTCCGGCGCCAGCAGGAAATTGTTCCGGGTCCTCAATCGGGAGATTATCGCGGCTATGCTGTGGAAAAGGAACATCAGCAGCAGGTATGAACCGCTGACCGCGCAGAGAAAGATTTCCAGAATGAGGTAACTGATCTGCCGGTCGGACTTCAGGTCGTCCGAGGTGAATTTCCGTTTGAGCGCCGGCAGCAGATAGCTGGTAAACAGACCGCCGTGCCGTCTGAGTACCTTGTCATGATTCTCCGGATCCGGCGATTTCCGCCAGGTCTCGACGACGGCGGCCGGTGCTTTCAATTCAGCCGCCCGTCTCCGGTCGCCGCGCCGGAGCGCCGCCTGATAATTGTAATTCAGGCAGGTTCCGACCACGAGCTGTTCGATCAGGCAGAACGAGGAATCGTTCAAGGTTTTCAGCAGATTTTTCCAGACCTCGAAATACCAGGCGGCTTCGTCCTTCCGGCCTTCTTTTTCCAGCAGTTCGCCCCACAGGACCGCACCCACGGAAATATTGCGGAAACCTGTAAGATCTGTGATCGAGATCGCGCTGGAAATTTCCAATTGTTCGATATAACCGCAGATGTCCGGCGCGGCATTCAGCAACCGCAGGCGCTGAAGCATCAGATCGCGCGGGTAGCGGCGGATATACGGTTTTTCCAGACTGAGCCGCAGGTGTTTCATAGCCCGTTCCATTTTGGCGCGGTCGGCGATCGTGACCTGCTGGCCCCTGTGCGTATGTTTGCTGAACGACAGTTTTGCCAGCAATCCCGCCGCCATCAGATCGGCCAGGCCGTTATCCGGGTCAAGGTCGCGCAGTGCGGCCAGCCGTTCGGGGCGCAGTTCACCGGAAGCCAGCAGGGAAATGATATAACCTTGGAAAACCGGATTGTCCGCATGACGTTTCAGCAGTTCGCGGATCTGCTCATCCGAATATTTCCCCAGGAGATTTCCGGAGTCCAGAAACATCAATTCCCATTCCTTCGCCGTGAAATTGCGATGATATCCGATCTGTCTCTGGATATCTTTTCCGCCCGGCATGTCCGGAGTGCTTTTTCCGTAGATGAGCGAACGGATGAAACGCGGGACCGCCATCGGCAAGGCAGACGGATCACCGCCGTTCAGAATGGATGAATTCAGGAAGGTCAGGAAAAAGCGCCAGTCAACGGCCAGATATGCGGCGATCAGCAGCATCGGCAGGATCATCAGACGCAGGAAAAGACGGATCTTCGCATGGAGCTTCAGTCTGGTGAAATCGGCCTGCAGCAGACTCTGGGAAAGTTCCGCACTGTCCCCGAGCCGACGGCAGGCTTCCCGCAGGGCTTCGCTTTCATTTTTCCCTTCGGCGATCAGATCATCCCGGACGGATTCCAGATGGCTGCGCAGTTCGGCTTTCGTTTCCAGCTGCAGTTCCGGATCGTCGCGCAGGATGTCGGTGCATTCGGTGAGTTTCGCTTCGATCGGATCGTGTTCCATGACGGCCTCCGGGATCATTCGGATCCGAGCAGCAGATTCAGCGCCGTGCAGAAAGTCCGGCTCTCGTTCACCTTTTCCGCGACCTGTTCTTTCCCGGTTTTGGTCAAAGCATAATATTTGCGCGGCTTCCCGGACACGATTCGCCATTCCGATTTCAGCAGACCGCCGTTTTCCATTTTATGCAGGCACGGATACAGAGCGCCCTCTTTCCATTGGAATTCGCCGTTGGTCAATTCGTTGATTTTCCGGATGATCTCATAACCGTACATGGCCTTCCCGGAAAGCAGTTTCAGAATGACCGCCGGAGCAATTCCCTTCATCAGTTCGCTGTTTTGAATCATGATAAACCTCCATTTCAAGTTTTGTTTTTAAAATACATCGCGTTACGATGTATGTCAAGCATAAATCAGGTTTTTTAAAGGAAAATTTTATAATTCGACTTGCGGATTTGAAAACCGCCGGCTTGTGGTTATATTACTTTACCAATATCGTTTTTTTGAGGAATGTTTTTATGTTTACGATTACGGACTGCGGAGCTGTCGGCGACGGCAGAACTTTGAACACGGCGGCCATCCAGCGTGCGCTGGACGAGTGCGGAAAAACCGGAGGGACCGTGCTGGTACCGCCCGGGATCTGGCTCACCGGCAGCCTGTATCTGCGCAGCAATACGGAACTGCATCTGGAAAAGGGAGCCGTGCTGCTCGGCAGTCCCGATCTCGCCGATTACAATGAACTGGACGCTTACGAACAGAACTGGCAGTCCACCACCGAAGGCTGGAGCGGCAAACATCTGATCCTGGCGATCGAAGTGGAAAATGTCGCTCTGACCGGTGAAGGCTGCATCGACGGCAACGGCAGGGCGTTCTTCGACACCAAGCCGAAATATTTCGGCACCATCTGCTGGAAAGACGGAAACTGCAACGCAAAAGATTACGAACACTGCGGACGTCCCGGACAGGAGATCGTCTTCATCGAAAGCCGGAATATCCGGATCCGCGACGTGCAGCTGCGCGACATGACCTGCTGGTCCTGTTTCCTCTACGGCTGCGAGAATATCCAGATCTCCGGACTGAAAATCGACAACGGGATCCGGAACTGCAATACCGACGGGATCGACATCGACAGCTGCCGGAACGTCACGGTCAGCAACTGCATCATCCGGACCGGCGACGATGCGATCGCGGTGCGCGGCGCACCTTCCCGCCTCAAAGACAAGAGCCGGATCTGTGAAAATGTCACCATCCAGAACTGCGTGTTCTGGGTCTCTGCCGACGGCATGCGGATCGGGGTCGGCAACGGAACGATCCGGAACGTGCTCGTCTCCAACATCGTGATCGAACATGCCGGACGCGGACTGCATCTGCAGAACTGTTACGGCAAAGTCTCCACCGGCGTCAACATTTCCGACGTGATCTTCAGCAATATCATCATCCGTCAGACCACCAACCCGATCATGGTCGCGGCCGGCACCGAAAACTCCCTGGCATACCTGAAAAACATCTCGTTCCGGGATATCAACATTTCCTCGTCCGGCAGTGTAATCGTGGCCGGCGCAGGCAGGACCCGGATCGAAAACATCTCGTTCTCCGATGTGTTTTTCCAGCTGGAAGGCACGGACGGGGATCTGGAAGACCGGGAAAGTCGCCTGCATACGGAAAACGCGGTCTTCCGGGCCGAATTCGCGCACGACATCCGGCTGACGGATTTCCGTTTCACCGGGAAAACCGCCCGGAAAGCGATTTCGGTCCATGAGGTGACCGGACTTCAGGGCGAACCGATCCAGATCGACTGAGACTGTATCGCATCCGTGGACTTCGGGGAAGATGGCCCATCGGGATCCCGCGACCTTTTACTACGGAGGAAACGGAGGATACGGAGTGTCGCGGGAGCCCATCTCCGGAGGCTGAGATCACAGTTTTACATTCAGCTCATCTATTCCGTTTTCGCTTATGTTTTACGCGTCCTCCGTATTCTCCGTTTCCTCTGTATCCTCCGTTTCCGTTCGCGGACAGAAATTTAACCTCCCCAATGCGAGTGATGCGACACCAGACACATTCGAAAGTCCGATTATTTAAAATCAGCCCCTTGCATTGTCGAAAAAACATGCTAAATTAAAAACCAACTGGTTGTTTTTATTTCAATGGACGAGGTGAAAATGAGTATCGGAATCAAATTGGATTCGGTAGAAAAGCTGGAAGCGCTGCTTTCCGAACCGGGTGCGGAACTGGTGGAACTGATGAAACGTCTGGACGGCGACATCATGATCCTCGGGATCGGCGGCAAGATCGGAGTCAGCCTGGGACTGCAGGCCATGGAGGCGATCCGCCGCGCGGGCGTCAGAAAAGTTGTTTACGGGGTTTCGCGTTTCTCCAACGCGGCAGAACGCGCCAAGCTGGATAAAGCGGGGATCAAAACCATCGCCTGCGACCTGATGGAACGCGAACAGGTCGAAAAACTGCCGCAGGTGCGCAATGTCATCTTCATGGCGGGCCGGAAATTCGGCACGCAGGGCAGCGAAGCGCAGACCTGGGCGATGAACGTGCTCGCGCCCGCACTGACCGCGGAACATTTCAAGGCCAGCCGGATCGTGGCGTTCTCCACGGGCTGCGTCTATCCGCTGCGTTCGGTGCAGCAGGGCGGCTGCACGGAAGAGGTCGCGCCGGCACCCGTCGGCGAATATTCCGAGTCCTGCCTCGGCCGCGAACGGGTTTTCCAGTATTATTCGCAGAAATACGGCACGGAACTGCTGCTGTTCCGGCTGAACTATTCGGTCGATCTCCGTTACGGCGTGCTCAACGACATCGGCAGGGCGATCTGGGAAGGCCGTCCGGTCAGCAACACCGTCGGTTATTATAATGTGATCTGGCAGGGCGATGTCACCGCCAACGCGCTGCGTTCGCTGGAACTGGCGAGTCCGTCCTGCGAGATCCTGAACGTGACCGGGCCGGAGACCGGCAGTGTGGAAGAGACCGCGCTGATCATGGGCAAGCTCATGGGCAAGGAGGTCCGTTTCCAGGTCGAAAAGCCCGGCGAGCTCAATTATCTCAACAACGCGGGCAAGATGTTCCGGCTGTTCGGTTATCCGCGCATCAGTCTGGATGAACTGATCCGGCTGCAGGCCGAATGGATCGCCGGCGGCGGGATCACCATCGGCAAACCCACTCACTTCGAAGTCAACAACGGGAAGTTCTGAAAATGAAAAAAGTATGTGATATCGATCCTTCGGTGCTGGCGGCAGTGCGCCGCGGCACGGTCATTCCGGCACAGGTGCTGGCGCTCAATGCCGACCGCAGTTTCGCCCCGAAATATCAGCGGGCATTGTGCCGTTATTTCATCGATTCCGGCGTAGGCGGCATCGCCGTGGGCGTGCATTCCACCCAGTTCGCGATCCGCGACCCGAAAATCGGGTTGTTCAAGCCGGTCCTGCAGGAAACCGGAAAATTCATCGACGAATGGTGTCAGCGGACAGGAAAGAAGGTCCTGAAGGTCGGCGGCGTCTGCGGACGCACGGAACAGGCTCTGACCGAGGCGGAATTCGAAGCCGCCAACGGCTACGACGCCGCGCTGGTTTCGCTGGCCGCGTTCAAGAACGATCCGGTGGAAACGATCGTGGAACATTGCCGCGAAATCGCCAAAATCATGCCGCTGATCGGCTTTTATCTGCAGCCGAGCGTGGGCGGACGGATCCTGCCGTTCGAATTCTGGCGCGAATTCGTGAAGATCGAAAACGTGCTGGCGATCAAGATGGCGCCGTTCAACCGTTACTGGACGCTGGACGTGGTCCGCGCCGTGGCGGAATCCGGACGGGACGACATCACGCTCTACACCGGCAACGACGACAATCTGCTGATCGACCTGCTGAGCGAATATCAGGTCAGCGGGAAAAAACTCCGGATCAAGGGCGGTCTGCTGGGACACTGGTCGGTGTGGACGAAAAAAGCGGTGGAACTGCTGGCGGAACTGCATGCGCTGATCGACAGCGGGGCGGCGATCCCGCCGGAACTGCTGACGCGCGCGATCCGGATCACCGATTCCAATGCGGCGTTCTTCGATGCGGCGCATCAGTTCGCCGGCTGCATCCCCGGTCTGCATGAGGTCCTGCGCCGGCAGGGGCTGCTGCCCGGCATCTGGTGTCTGGATCCGAACGAAGTCCTGTCGCCCGGCCAGGCTGCCGAGATCGACCGGGTCTATCGGGCGTATCCGGACCTGAACGACGATGCGTTCGTGGCGGCGAATCTGGACCGCTGGCTGGCGGACTGACCATGCAGGAACGGGCGCAGAAAACCCGGGCGCGGATCCTCGGCACGGCTGCGCAGCTGTTCTCCGCGCGCGGCCTGAACGGCGCCACGGTCGATGAGATCGCCGCGGCCGCCGGGGTCAACAAACAGCGCATCTATGCTTATTTCGGCTCTAAAAACGGCCTTTTCGAAGCAGTCCTGCGCGATGTTTTCGAGCGTGTGGAACTCTTTTCCCGCGAAACGGTGGCGAAAGCCGAACGCTCTCCCGAAAAGATGACGGAGATCATGGTGACCGGATTCCTGAAGGTCCATGCCGCGCATCCCGATCTGTGGCGGCTGCTGGCGTGGGCCAATCTCGAAGGTCCGCAATGCGCCGACGCGCTCAATCAGGCCCGGAAAAAGGAAAATGAACAGCTGCGCACGCTTTACGAACGGAACGTCGAATCGGGACTCCTGCGTCCGGTCGGATTCGAAACCTGGCTGTTCACCCTGCTGGCCGTGACCTGTTTCCGTTATTCGAATGAACTGACGTTGTCGCATACGCTGGGCTGGAGTCCGGCCGGCCGCGGCTTCGAAAAGGATCTCGCCCGCGAGCTGAATCAACTCTTTACCGGAAGGAAGAATAAAAAATGACACTGGAAGAACTGGAACGGAAAATCGCTGAAATACTGCCGCAGGTGAAGGAATTCCGTCATGCGTTGCATCAGATCCCGGAACTGGCGGGCCAGGAATTCAAAACCGCCGCACGGATCCGCGAAGCACTCGCGCCGCTGGGATTGGAAATCCGGAAACCGTATCTGAAAACCGATGTCACGGCGATCCTGAATGCCGGCAAGCCAAAAAACCTGACCCTGCGCGCCGACATTGATGCCCTGCCCGTGGATGAACCCGACAACGGCTGTCCTTACCGTTCCACCCATCCGGGCATGATGCACGCCTGCGGACACGACGGCCATGCGGCAATGCTTTACGGCGCGGCGCTGGTCCTTTCGGAATTGCGCGACCAGGTCCCCTGCTCTGTGAGGTTCCTGTTCCAGCCGGGCGAGGAGATGGCCTGTCTCGCGAAAGACCTGATGGACAATGGCGCACTGCTGGATCCCGAACCGGATTTCATCACGGGTCTGCACAGCTGGCCGAAAGAACCTTACGGAAAAATCTGCACGAAACCGGGCACGCTGATGGCCGCCGCCGGATTCTTCCGGATCGTGCTCCGCGGCAAAGGCGGACACGGCAGTCTGCCGCATCTGGCCAACAATCCGATCGACTGCGCCGTCGAGATCATGACCGCCTGCCGCGCCATCGTGCCGGAGGGCTGTGTGCTGACCTTCTGCGCCTGCAATGCGGGAACGAACAACATCGTCATTCCGGCGGACCTGGAACTGAAAGGAACGGTCCGGTTCCTGGAAGCGGAAAAAGGGCGGAAGATGGTCGCGGACTTCGAAAAGACGGTCCGGGAGATCTGCGGAAAACGGGGCATCGGCTGCGATTTCAGCTGTCCGGTCCCGTATCTGCCGGTGATCAACCGGACGGAAGATTATGAAAAGGTCCGGAGTATCGTCACGGAAAACTGCGGAGAGGAAGCATTCTTCGAATTGCCGGAACACACCATGAGCAGTGAAGATTTCAGCTGGTATCTGCAGAAATACCATGGAGTTTTCTGTCACATCGGCTCGGGCGAGTCCGCACAGCTCCATTCGCAGCAATTCGATTTCAACGACGATCTGCTGGCAATCGGCATCCGCTATTTCGTCCTGCTGGCATTCCGGATTTTCGGATAAGCTACAGATCTTTGCAGAAAGAACTGATCAGAATACCCACAGTTTGCAGCTGTGCGGTTCCAGGGTGATCCATTCCGGACATTTTTCGGTCCGAGAATTCCAGAAATCCCGGACTTCGTTCACTCCCGGCGCCAGTTTGTTCCAGTCCAGCGGGATTTCCTGTGCTTCGTCTTCCCAGTTGACCACCAGAACGCGGCCGCCTTTTTTCAGTTTCTGGGTCCAGTAAAACGGCAGGGCATGTTCGAACATATCCAGCGGACGGCCGCCGAAACCGGATTCGGCGGAAACCGTTTTCCGCGCCAGTTCCAGTCCCTGTTCATTGAGCAGCGGCATATTGTCGGAAAGATTGACTGCGCCGCCGGTGATGAGGACCAGTGAAAGCAGGACCAGCTGCTCATTCAGATTCGTGGATGCCAGAATGAAATCGAAATCGGAGTCGAAAGAACTGTCGGGGCGGCAGGCCACCAGATTGGCTTTCAGCCGCAGCAAATCGGGATCGGCGGAAGTTTCCGGATTCCGGCAGACCGCAAAATCCGGATCATTGATCCACAGCCGTTTGTTCGCCCAGAAGAGCCCCGCCACCGACCCTGTGTTGCGCACGATGCTGTCCCATCGGGAATGGATATCGTGGCCCACCCGGACCGAATCGACAAAAGAATTGCCGCTGCAGAAAAGATAATTGCATCCAAGCAGTTCCGCCCGGCCTGCCACACCGCGGCGGATTGAATCCAGGAGCAATCTCAGAATCCGGCAGCGCGGTATGCTCCGGTCGCGGAATCGTTTCGCAGCCATGGTTGCAGCCAGAAAATCCAGTTTGAAATATTCATAACCCATCCCGGCATAACGGTCGAACAGGCTGGTCAGGAATTTCTGTGTCTTGGGCACGGTCGGATCCAGCAGAAAACCATACCGTTCCATGCAGCGGTATCCCAGACAAGGCTGTCCGCCTTCGGAACAAGCCAGCATGTCGTAATCCAGTTGTGCGATGCGGCTGTGCGGCTCGACGATGGACGGTGCCAGCCACAGCCCCGGTTTGAAACCGAGTTTGCGGAGACGGTCCGCCAGTTTTTTCATCCCGCCGGGGAAATTCGGATTGGCTTCCCATTCGCCGTAACAATATTGCCACCCGTCATCGATGATGATCCGTTTCACATGCTGTTTCAAAACCGGATCTGCAGCGATGAATTCGGCGTTTTTCATTACCTCGTCTTCCGTGATGGTCCAGCGGTAGTAATCCCAGGAATTCCAGCCGTATTCAGGCGGTGCGGAAAAGTCGCGTTTCTCTTCGGCATTGTCTATGCCGTATTGTTCCAGAATTTCCAGTCCGTTCCCGCATTGCAGCGTCACCGGATCGAACCGGATGCACCGCGGAGGATCCAGATGGAGCAGTTCGAAATCAATTCTCCAGCCGGTCAGCCAGGCACCCCCGGCTGTGCCCCGGAAATAATTGTCATACCGCTGGGCCAGCGAGGTGGATGCGATGATTGTTTCACCCTCGCGGGTGAGCGCACAGCAATGGCGCCCCTCGAAGGAACGGGGCTCTTTCACCGGAATTTGCACGGCAGCGGAACGGCCCATTTTTTCGCCGCAGAAAAACACGTGCCCAAGTTTGATTTTCGGAATCCGCAGCGGGGTAAAAATCACTTTTTCCGGTAAAGTTCCATTCATTTTCAATGAACTCTCGATCCGGATCCCGTTCACGAACGGCAGGATTTCCAAGTTCAGTATTCCGAAATCCAGCTCGGCGGAAAAATGGTTCTCTCCGTCATTTTTCCAGTTCAGCCCAAGTTCCCTTCCTTCGCAGAAAAGCTGCGGACAACATGCGCTGTCCAGCTCAAGATATCCGATTTTTATTCCGCCAAACGGAGATGATTTTTGTTTCATATTGGTTCCCGCTTTCCGAGCTGATGCTTGCTCCATGGTTTCAGATCATTGCCGGGAAAATCCGGATTTTCATTGCACCCGGGTCCGGATATATTTTTTTGACCTCGGGTCCCAATTCAGGAATCAGGATATATTCTCCCGGAGCAAGGCCTGATGTTTCTAGCCAGATCCGGAATGACTGCTTTCCGGCGGAATCGATTTTGAAGTCATAACTCACTTTGCCGTCTTTATCCTGCAGACGGAACGTGATTCCCCGGTTCCGGATTTCCAGCGGGGAAACATTCAGCTCGGCAATGGCTGATACGATGTCTCCGGAAACACACTCCAGAAGGCGGGATTTGAATTCAACTGCCTGTTCGGCAGGAATGACCGGAATGCTTTCTGCCTCCAGTTCCCTGCCATCGGGAGCACGGACAGCCAGCGTATAGGAATTGTTTGTTTTGGGGGGCAGAAGATGGAATCCGAAATTGAACTTGCGGTCTTGGCCGTTGAGCATCTTTTCCGCGATCGTTTTCCCCGCCGGGTCAAGCAGGACGACTTTCAGATTTTCTTTTCCGGGAATCGCTCCGGCAATGATATTGTTCCCGGGATAGAGCCGTTCCATTTTGATGTTTTTCAAATAAACGAGCTGCTTCTGTCCGGAAAAATTCAGAGCACCCCAGCGGGACATTTCGGAAAAGCTGCTTTCTACGCGTGCCCAGCAGGTATTCTGTCCCCAGGAATGGAATTCACGTCCGGCGTTGAATGCCCAGACCGTCCCGTTTTCCGGTTTGCCGCGGAGCCCGAAAACGGACCATGGAACGAGGATTTCCTGAATATAGCCTCCGGCTTTGCCTTTTTTTGCTTGTCCGGCGATTTTGATCTCTGTGGAATCCTGGACTTTTCCCGCTTTCAGCATGACCTTGGAGCCTGCCGCATTGACGATCAGCTGGAAAGGAATTTTTTCCGGTGTCCGGAAGAAGAATTCCATGCAGTTGTCTTTCCAGAGAGAGGGGTCGTTGTCCTTGTAATTTCCTTTGCCATAGCGGGTGTGATTGACACTTGCCGTCAGGAGGATTCCCCGGTTGTTGTAATTGACCCAGACTTCGGAGTAGCTCGGTCTGTTCTTTTGGAGGAATTCCTCTTCGCTGGCCGCCATGGCGCGCAGACGCCGTTCACGGGCAAGCATATAGCGCAGTGCTTGGGTCGTATTGACGGATTTATGCGCCCGGCTTTTGAGCTTTGCATCCGGTTTGTAGTTGTCCGGCATCTGAAGTGCATGAATGACCATGCCGCGGGTCTGCACATCGCTGCTGTTGGTATCGGGGGTTATTTTCAGCTGCGGAGTTCCCGGCGCGGTCCGTCCGGGATCCGTATCTCCGGTCAATTCCAGAATGGCGCGCCAGCGGATCAGATCGTTCCGGTTGACGGTAAGAGTCGATCCGTATGCATTGGCTCCGGCATTGTCGACCGGGATCTCTTTGACCAGCTCGCGGCGGAGAACGTCATTTTTCTTTTTCAACGCCAGGAGCCAGCGGTAGTCGGTGATTCCTTCGTGAACCATTTCATATTTCAGCGAGGACACGACGCCGTTGTCGGCGGGAATGCTGATGGTGTAGTTTTTTCCCCAGGTGTCCGCCCATTGAAGATGTCCGCGCGAATTGAGGCGGTGCAGCAGCAAACCGAACGAGGGACGCTTATAAGAATAATTGTAACTCCAAATCTCCGCACCGTCCTTTTCCGCTTGTGCGATCGCCTCATCGGTCCAGGAATTATACTGGCGGAAGCGGTAGCCGTCGCGATGTCCCCGGTCCACGGCATTGAC
The DNA here is from genome assembly GCA_015061565.1 of Lentisphaerota bacterium. GTDB lineage: Bacteria > Verrucomicrobiota > Lentisphaeria > Victivallales > UBA1829 > SIG94. The sequence goes on along the minus strand of SUWI01000040.1, from coordinate 3,251 downwards.
TTTTCCTGCGCCCACCGAATTATCGAGGATCAAAGCCAGATCTTTTCCGGCAGCCTCCTGCATGGCTTTTCCGTAACGGTCGTAATTTTTCTGCTTGATCCCGCCGTTGGCGATCTCTTCTTCCGCCATTACATAAAAGCGGGGATACCCCTTCTCCCTGGCATGATCGCAGAATTGACGCACCATATCCTTGTAAATGGCGACATCATCCATTCCCGCTTTCTGAAACTTCTGCAGTTTTGCAAGACGGACGGAATGACTGATGAGATACCGGAGATCGAAGGTCATTGCCTTGCAGGAGCCACCGGCTTTGATTTTTTCCAGCAGACGGTCCAGCGTATCGAATTTGATTTCCGCGCTGTCTTTTGCAGCGAATTCCGGGCTGTAGTGGAAGATGCTCGACGAGTTCATTCCACGGGACGCGAGGAACTGGAAGTATTTTCCCTGCCTCGCCGCCGTGTAGTCTTTGGCGGCCCAGCGACCTTCCCGGCCGCCCTGATCCGAAGCATAATATACCAGATAGCTTCCGATCGGGATATCTGCTTCGGGGAGAGTGAAATCCGGAACCCGGACACTTAACGGCAACTGTCTGCTTTCTCCGTCAGCCGTTACCGTGATCATGGTTCGGTAGATCCCGGGAGCGGTGTCTTTCGGAATATTGACCAGTATGGCGAATCCCAGCAGCGCCCGGGTCGGGACAGTCTTCATTTCCGCCGGGATCAGGATGTCCGCAGCCGGGTAGTCGACTGATTCGGCGACACGGGCGATCAGTATATTTTCCCGAGTGATGACTTTGCCTCCGTCACTGCGGAGCTCTCCGTTTTTTATCGACAGATCCTTCAGCGGAGCGTATGCCCTGAGCAGGAAACCTTTGAATCCGTAATCGCCTTTTGAAACCGCCATGGCAAGCTGCCGGACCGGGAACGGATTTTCCGATTTCAGGTTGACATGCGGACGCATGGTGTTGTAATCCCATTCTCCGATCAGGAATTTTTTTGATTGTTTTTCTTCCGGCGGCAGATTGCAGAAATAATCCGCATCCTGAATTACGGTTTTCACCGCCCGCGTTCTTGCGTGTTCCATGTCCAGAACCGCAAATGGCGACGGTGCAGCCGCGGCTAAAGAACATGCCGCCAGCAGTCCGGCAGCTGAATGGATTTTCATATACAGGCCCTTTCTCTAGATGATGTCATATTTTCAAGTTTAATAATCCAGATAGAATTCCTGCGGGTCATTCGCCAGCTTGTACCACGAGGAACTTTCCGATCCTTCGGGAATTTCCCGGAACTTCAGCGCTTTCGCATGGCCGTCCGCAAACCCGATGTTGCTCTGCTGTTTATGACGCAGGGAAAAATTCGAGCGCCGATAAATATTCCAATATTCATCTTTAAATGCCTGGATCCCGTCATAGCCGATATCGGCGAACAGGAAACGGGTGGTCGGACGTTTGACCTTATCCAGCTTCTGGGCGCCGTATTTGTTTGACGGATATATTGCTGCGGTTCCCGTCCCGCTGTTGACGATGAAGGTATTTCCGCCGTAACTGGCATTCGGATTTCCACCCGCAGTAAAATCCTTGTTGTTTTTGTGTCTGCGGCCTTTGGGACAGACCGCACTCCGCGGCGGAGCCGACCATTTGCCATTGCTCCCCAAATACTTGCCCAGACCGCCATTTACGGTAGAGGTGAACAAATAATTGGAAACATCCGCTCCTCGCGGGCCATGTCCGTTGTAATCATCGGCATACAACCGTGCCGCTAGAGCACATTGTTTGATATTGTTGAGGCAGGCCGTTGTATTGGCCGTCTCTTTCGCCGCATTCAATGCCGGAAGCAGCATTCCAGCAAGTATCGCTATGATCGCAATAACAACCAGGAGTTCTATCAGCGTAAAAGGTTTTAGTTCGACTACCGGCATGAAAACAGTTGCTTTTCCGTTTTGGTGTTTCATGTTTTCAATCATGATTTTTTCCTTTCCTTGAAGAAATTATATCGGTAATTTTATTTGTGCTTTCACGGACGACAAGTTCCATTGGAAAAATCATCCTGACGGGATCGGAATTCCCGGCGATTTTCTCCAGCAGGACCTGCAAAGCGGAGCGGGCAATTTTTATCCGGTCATAATTCAGGGTGGTCAATTTCACCGGATAACATGCCCCGATCGGGTGGTTGTCGCATCCGACCACACCGAAATCGGCAGGGATATCGAGTCCCGCCTCCGTCAACGCATCCATCAGGACAAATGCGAAAAGGTCGTTCATGACCAGCGCCGAGTCATATTTTTCAGGAATCAGAGCCTCTTGAACCAGCCGGCGGCATTCTTCACCCAACCGGCAAACATCTATAGAAGGGGAATTCAAAAGAAAAGCCTGCTTCCGCGGACAATTCTGCTGAAATCCATCCAGCCGGTTGCGGCAGCTCAAGGGCAGATTGTTCCGGGAACCCGATCCGGAAAGCACCAGTGCGGTTTTGCGGTATCCCCGGCTGCGAAGATGCTCAAGGGCAATGCTCATGCCGGAGCGGAAATCGACATCGACCGCGGAAGTATTCTCTTCATCCGTATTTAATACAAAAACGATTTTGTGGTCATCCTTAAGCCGCTGATCCAGCCGGCAGCCGAGGTGGCTGTAATCATGGGAAAATGAAATGATGCCGTCCACACCGTTCTGTTTAAGGGCATAATAGGATTGCATGAGTTTTTCGGGATTGTCATGCGCCTGGGCGGTCAGGATCCGGTATCCGAGGGCATCGGCGGCCAGTTCGATTTCGGCGAGGATCCCATACATGGATTCCGGCGCGCGGGAGTCGATCAGCACGCCGATCATTTTGGAACTGCCGCCGGCGAGGATGGAGGCCGCCATGTTGGGCTGATAATTGAGCTGTCGCGCGGCTTCGAGAATGCGTTTGCGCGCTTCGGTGCCGACCCGGATCTGCGCACGGCCCCCGTTCAGGACCTTGCCCGCCGCCGCTTTCGAAACCCCGGCCAAATTTGCGATATCCGATAATCTTGCCTTTTCCATTTTCCTGTTTCCCGATTTTGTTTTTTTTGATTTACCGGTCTATCACATATTATAGCTGACTTTTCCTTTTTGTCAACCCCGGAAATATTTTTTTCGAAAAAAAATCGTCACTTGCCAAAGTAAACGCAAGATTGACAGATTAAACGCAACCGACCTCATTTTAGTAGCGTTTACTTTGACAAAATAGCGTTTAAACTGACAAAAAAACGAGAGAAATATTCAAATCCAGCGA
>SUWI01000039.1 GCA_015061565.1 Lentisphaerota bacterium | reverse complement strand
CCTGTCGTTGAAGTCCGGGATCGGCATCGCCGGGAATGTGTCTCCGAGGGAAACTTTCAGTTTCACATCTCCTGCGACTGCGATGGCGGATATATCTGCAATGGCCGTCCGGAGATCCGGGTATTTTTCGTATTTTCGGCGAACGAGACCGTTGATTTCATCCCGCACTATCTTCTTGGACTCTGCGTCCACTCTCATTTCTTCTATTGAGGAATCGTCGATCTCCTTACGACCGGTAACGGCGATGTTCCACGCAACCATGCCCATGCGCCAGACGATGTCGCGCCCGACAAGATCTGGTCCCTTGGAATCGTCCACATATTCCGGCAGTATGTCAGCGCACAGATCCGTGAGCGCGGCCGCGATGCGGACGTGCTGCTGGTGGCGGAGCTGTTCTGCGTGAAAACGCTTCGCCTTCAGTTTCGCTTTGCGTTTAGCCGCTTTATCTGTTTTGTGACTCATTCCGAATAAATTTGGTCGTGAGAACTATGATGCTGTGTTGACGGAACATACAGCAACTTTTCTGGTTTTTCAAATGATTTTTTTGCCAGTCATTCTTTTTTTGATATTTTTTTCTCATTTCCTGCGGAGAAGTCGTCTGTCATCAACGGGGGATTTACTTAAGGGGTCATCCGGAAAATCCACCTCCAAATTTACCAAATCCCAAAGGAGATGAACGAAACAATATTGGTGCTGCACCGGAAGAGAATTATATCCGCCGTAACGATCCGTGACTAAAACCAAATCCAGCAAATCTGAATCGGGGAACACTTCTTTCGGAACACTGGCAGCCCTGGTATTCCGAAACAGATAAAGCCTGACTTTTTCTGCGGCAAACAGCCACGTATATGCACGTTTCCCGTCTACACTCCAAGGAGTTTCATCGCCATGGACGACCGGATTGTTTTTGATGCTTTCCCGGATAGCTTGAAAGACTGGTTCAACCAATTCTGCAGTGCGATGGAAAATTCCAATCAAAGTTCCTTTGTTGATGTTGTAACGTTCGGCAATCATCCCATATGGCATCAAATTTCCAAATGCCTCGTTGATCAGATTGGCCGGAACGAAATCAATATAGGAATTCACTTTGAAATCAACCGCTTCATATTCGGGATTCCCGCAGCAGGGGGATTTCGGTATGGCGGTGTTTTTTCGAATCTCATCGGCTTCTTCCTTCTTGAAATACGTCCTCCCGTGTCCCTCATGACCGGGAACTGCTCCTCCTTTTTTCTTTTGATTTTCTTCGCTGGAGTTTGCTTTTGCAACCTTGCGGGAACTGGGTGTGCTGAGCCCATAAGGGTCCTCGGTTCCCTTGCGGATGTTCAGCTTTTTCTCCAGTATTTTAAGCTTTTCAAAGCGTCTGAAAGCTGTTCAAACAACCTCCGGTTTTCCTCCAGGGTCTCATCCAGAGTCGGTTGGTTTTCCGTAAATTTTTCTATTCGTTTCTGCAGTTCAAAGGATCGCTGCATTTCTTCCCTCAACCGGAGTTCCAATTCTTTTCGCTGTGCACGCTCTCTCAAGAATTGTTCTCTCGCTTCCTTCTCATCTGCTGCGGCCTGCAATTTTTCTCGCTCGGCTGCATGCAGTGCTAATTGAAGAAAGCGATTGTCATTGGTAAGAAATGCTACCTGCTGTTCAAGTTTACGGATTTTTTGCGCCGATGAATTCACTCTTATTTTCTGCCTTTCGCGCATCCTCTTAAAGATTTCAGAAAATCTATGCCGTTTTGAACCAGTTCTTCCTCGGCTTTGATTCCTTTTGCAAGCATCTTGCGGAAATCTTCCACTGCGTATTTCGGAACATGCATTGAACACGTTTTTCCGTTCTTCCTGTACATATACAAGTAGGCCTGATGCCTTTCCCCGGATGCACACTTTTTGCACCCTTTTACTCCGCAGCTCTTCCTCACTTCCGTCAACGAACCTTTTACTGGCTTGATTTCCATTTGTTTCCTTCATTGTTAATATAATTGTATTTAATATACAATACAATAATTTACACCTGATTTTTCATCTTGCAAATCAGATTTGAAAAAAAACAAAAAAAGTCACTGACCGATTACGTATTGGTTCTGGGAAAAAACGTTTTTTTTGAATTTTAAACTTGAAAAAGCCAAAATCATATGCTAGATTGCCGATGATGACACGTTTAATCACGATATTTTGCGGGAACCGGAATGAAGCAGACGATCACGATCAAAGAGATAGCGAAAATGGCAGGAGTTTCCACCGCGACGGTGAGCGTGGCGCTGTCCGGCAAAGTCTCCGCAAGCACTCGGATTTCGAAGCAAACCCGGGACCGGGTCGTGTCACTTGCCCGCGAGCATAATTACAAGCCGAATCTGGCGGCAAAAGGTTTTCATCAGAAAAAAACTTACCTGATCGGATTTTTTTTCAACGATTCCTCCAGTTTCGTCATGATGCGTCTGCTGGATGAACTGCGCCGTTACTGCTATGACCACAGTTACGATATCATTCTTTATCCGTCGAGTTCGCTGGAAATGGAAAGGCGTTCGATCGAATCGGCCCGGTCGAGGAACCTGGACGGAGTGATCACGATCCCCTTTGCGTCGGAGGAAGGTGACAATGTCCGATATTACCTGCAGTTTCTTTCGGATGGGATCCCCGTAGTCCAGCTGATCTATTCGATATCGGATGAATTCGATTTTGTCGGCCGGGATTATTACTCAGCGGGGCAGAAAGCCGTGCGGATCCTGCAGAAGCATGGTCACCGCCGGCTGGGCCTGGTCATGTATGACAACTATCTGGATCCCAAGCTGGGGTGTAACTCCTATCATTTTTATGAAGGGGCACGGCATGAAACGGAGAAAGCGGGAGCGGAACTGCAGATCTACCCCATCGAGCTCCCGCAGGAACCGAATTCTTTTCCGGGCGGAAGTGAAGGCGAAAAAATACTCAAGCTGCCTGCCGGCCGGCAGCCGACGGCATTGTTCAGCAATTCCAATACGCTGCTCTACAAAATATCCGGAGTATTCCGGTTTGCGGGGAAACGGATCCCCGAGGATATTTCCTTTCTCGGCTGCGGAGAAGACCTTGAACTGCCGCGATCGCTGCTTCCGGGAATGTCCACACTGGGAACACCGTTCAGATCGCTGATCCGGGCCGCGGCGGCCAAGATCATCCAGCCGGATTCCCCGGAAGCCGCCGGCCGTCCCGAGTTCGAAAGTCCGTTTTACCGCGGAAGCACAATTGCCGAACCGGGCGGATCCTCCGGGGAGAAGAACCGTATGTCAAGTTCAGAGGAGATCCGTCGATGATGTCAAATAAAACATCCGAGTGGGAAACGGTGAATTGGATCCGGGCCGATCTCTCCGGTCTGCCGGCGGATGATGCCGCGCTTTTCCGGAAGGTGCTGAAGCGGCAGACTTCTGAACGCTGCTCCTCCCGAGTCGCAGAGTCCGGCGAGGCGGGATTCACCGTGGAGTTCTGTACGGATCCCTCGCTGGCGCCGGATTCCTTCCGACTCGATTCGGATGAACATGCAGACGGGGTCCGCATTTTCTCTGCGGGGAAACGCGGCTTTCTCTACGGACTGGGAACCATACTGAGGAAGTGCCGCCATGTGGCGGAGGGAAAGATGTTTCAAGGTTTTCCGAACGGGATTTCAACTCCCGAAAGTGCGTTCCGCTGCATCTACTTTGCCACCCATTTCGGAAATTACTACGATCAGGCGGCTCTTGAAGAAATCGAGCGATATATGGAAGATCTGGCGCTGTGGGGTTGCAATGCAGTCATGGTCTGGTTCGACATGCACAGCTACGCGGGGCTCGATGACCCTGCTGCCCAGCGTCAGATCCGTCGTCTCCGCCATATCCTGGGGTATGCCGAAAAACTCGGATTGGATCCGGTGCTGGGGGGGTTGTCCAACGAGGCCTTTGCCGGAAGTCCGCCTGAAATGAGGGCGGATTGGACATCGGGACACGACGGCTACCGACTGAATCTCAGCGGGCATTACCAGGTGGAACTTTGCCCGAACCGTCCGGGCGCGCTGGAACTGCTTTCAAAATGGCGGCGGTCATTGCTGGAAGCTTTTGCCGGAATCGGGCTGAAATATATTCAGATCTGGCATTACGACCAGGGCGGATGCACCTGTTCCCACTGCGCCCCGTGGGGCGTCAACGGTGGGATTCGAGCCGACCGGGAATACGCCGGAATTGCGCGTGAGCTTTTTCCCGAAAGCCGAATCATTTTTTCACTCTGGCGGTTCGACGTGTTCACGTCCGGGGAATGGGACGGAATCTTCAAGCTTTTGAAAACGCCGCAGAATTTTGCGGATATCCTGTCGATCGATCTCGAGGATCTGGAAAAGATCAAAGCGGGTTCTCCCGGAGGATTGCCGGTGATCAGCTTTCCGGAAATCAGCATGTGCGGCATCACTCCGTGGGGAGGTTACGGGGCGAATCCGATGCCCGAAATGCTGCAAGCGTTCTGGCAGAACGGACGCTTGAGCCTTTCGGGGTTCCAGGCATACTCCGAGGGTATCTATGAAGACCTTAACAAGTTCGTCTGCCTGCAGCTGGGGTGGGATCCGTTCCGCGCGACCGATGAGATTTTGAAAGACTATTTTCGTTTCAGTTTCGGCGCCGAACCCGGACCGGAGTTCGTCAATGCCGTGGGAATCTTGGAAAAGAACCTGTTCCACGATGCGCTGGTGAACCAGGACGGGAACGAATATTCTGCTTATAAGCTGAGCTCGGCCGACCCGGCCGAACCATGGCGGATCCGCCACCGGATCAAGGCAGATGCCGATGCCGAAGAGGCGGTGAGGATCATACGAGAAGAGGAAGCCCGGCTGCCGGATCGGGCACGGGAATCCTGGCGCTGGCGGCTGCTTCGAATTCGTGCAGAGCTGGATTGCGAACTTCTCCGGCATCAGGGTATCTCAACGCAGGCATCGGAAGAATATTTCGACGAGCTCGGGAAAATCTATCGGGTCAATTTGCAGAAGACCACTCCAGCCCTGACGCCGCCGAGTTTTTTCGCCTGGAAGAAGAAAATCGGCAACTGCATCAACCGTGACGGCACGCTATAGGCGTATTAACATAGACGGGGCACGTTTTTTTAGAAAGACTAAACTTAAAGGAGGAAACAGAACATGAAAAGGATCTCACCATTCACCCCCCATCATTCATCATTCGGGAGCAAGGTCAGTTTTACGCTGATAGAACTCCTGGTGGTGATAGCGATCATTGCGATTCTGGCCGGTATGCTGCTACCGGCGTTGAATCAAGTAAAGAAGAAAGGGCAAAGCATCAGCTGCACCAACAACCTGAAGACCTGCGGCATGGGCATTTCGCTTTATGCCAATGACAACGACGGAACGCTGCCGATGTCCAAATTCGTCTCCTCCAATGCCGGAGTGCTGGTATCGATCATCAACCAGCTGCATCTGCCCTCCAACTACAGGAAGAAACAGAGCGGTCCGCTGGTCTGTCCGGTTTTCGTCAATCCGAATTATATCAAGGGTGATGCTTACAAGTCCTGGTTTGAAAACGGCTCGGCGGATGACAATATCTATTACAGTTACGGGGCCAACCTCCATGCGTTTCCTTCGATCTCAGGCACGCCGAAATCCAGTCTCAAGCTTCATCGGATCCGCCAGATCTCCAATGTGCTTTCCATGGCCGACTGCTGGGGGGCATCCATCGTGGAATATACGACCCAGCGCTTCTATAATGCCCATGGCAAGTCATTCAATATGGTGCTGCTTGACGGCCATGCTGAACCGAAAAACAACCGCTATCTGGAAAAGATGGTTCTGACGCAGGTTTCCAACAGCGGGGTCATGACCGGTCCCGGTCCGGGCGGCCGTGCATTTGAAGCGGTTTCAATGACATCAAAAGGAATGATCGATTTCAAGCCGTTCTGGGGCGATGCGGACTGAGGCGAAATGGATATCAGAAGGAATAATGCTATGCGATACTTATACCTGACGGCATTGGTTCTGTTGTTTGCCTGTTCCTGCCGGACGGAATCGGAAAAAAAAGCCGAACCGTCGGGGAAGGAGCGAATCCTGTATCAGACCCGGTTTCTGAACGGTCCGGCCGGCTGGACCTCGGAAGGGAACTGCGACTGGAGCCTCACGGCCCGGGTTCCGGGCAAAACCGGCTCGATTTCGGTCCGCCGGATGAACGATACCGATGCGGACAATACGACCCGCTGGCTCTCCCCGGCGATAGACATCGGCGGGAAACGGGTCAAAGTTTCCTTTTTTGCCGCCGACAATTATCTGGTGCAGCAGGATTTTTCCTATTCCGCACATGTCAAAATCCAGTCGTGCAGCCCGGATGGGACAAAAGGACAGGATTTGAAGACAGTCTATACGGAATGGGACAATTCCGTGGTTTCACCGTATATGTGGGGGCGCCGCACCCGGGAAAATCTCATTTGGCGCTATTATGAGACGGACGTTCCTGCAGGCAGCCGGCATATCCGGATCGAGTTCGGGTTCCGAGGACCGCTGGTCCGGGGCTCCTGTTACCTGACCGATCTTACCGTAATGGAAGCGGACGAACCGGGATCGGTGCAGACGGAGAAGAAAGGAAAGGGAAGTGCATTTCTGTTGGAATTGAGCAATCCGGCAGTCGGCGGACTTTTCTATCAGAAGGACACCTTGCGTTTTGACGCATCGATCCGGGGCGATCTGCCGAAAAATGCCGAGCTGGCGGTCACGGTCACGGATTTTGAATACAATGTGCTGGGCTCCTTCCGTTATGCACTGGAAGATGCGTCAGTCTGCACCATCCCCGGTTTTTATGAATCGGCAGTGGCGCGGGCCCGGGATCTGACCAGAGCGAATCACCGTGTCAAACGCTTTATCCTGACGGACAGCCGGGTCCGGGAACCGGGAATCCTCTACCGTATCAAGGCGGATCTGACAGCCGACGGGAAAAAACTGGCATCAGATACATCTCTGTATGGAGTCGTTCATGATCCGACCCCCATTCCGGCGGAGAAAATGGTAAAAAGCTGGTTTTGGACGAGAAACATCCCGGTCGGCTACTTCGATGGCGGCTGTTCTGCCGGGAAATCGCCGAGCGACCAGAACATGCCGCGGAAATCCGGCTCGCTGCGCACATGTGAACTGAGCGAAAGTTACAACTGGCGGCAGCTGCAGCCGCAATATCCCGGCCCGGTCATCATAAAAAAGAAACTCGACCGGTATCCGGTTCAGACCTATATGCCGAATATCGAGCAGGTCCATATATCCCGTTTCATTCCGGAAGGAGCGCAGAAAAAAAAGCCGGTCCGGACCTTTTATGCCGGACGGCGCGATATGCCGGAGGTGGATTATGATGCAGACGCCTATGCCGATTTCATCCTGGAGTATATCCGGCAGAACCGTGATGCGATTGATTGGGTGATTCCCTCGGGACTGGAACGCGGATTGAGCGAACGGGTCCTGATCCTGCAGAAGAAGGTATATGAAGAATGTCACCGCCGTTTTCCGGAAATCAAAGTGGGGTTCTGCATCAATTTCATAACCACGGAGCAGTTTGACAAACACGAATTATGGCGCTGGGCAGATTTTCTGAATCTGCACATGTACGGAGCTACTGCAGGTTTCCCGATTGCTGGTTGCGTGACCCCGTATCAGAACTATTACCGCAGTAAATTCAAGCGGTCCGCACCGCCGTTTACCCTGACCGAGGGGGCTTTGCGGATGCCCCCGGGTCATACCAATTACGCGGCGGGGACCATGCGCGGGATCTGGAGTCTGCTGGAACAGAATTTCCAAGGCATCTATTATTATCATCAGGGAAATACGAACGCACTGAAAAATCCGGATACGACGGATGTCCGCACGCCCGATCCGGGCAGTTCAGTATATGACAATTACCGCTATCACCAGCTGGCGGCCCGTCCGATCATGGCGCCGGAACTGGTCATGCTCCCGAATTATAAGGGGAGACGGTGGGATGACAGGCTTTCTCAGGGCGGCGGAGTTTCCATTCTGCCAACCGTGTCAACCTTGACCTATATCAATCTGATCCGGGATTTTGATAACAAGAAGATTCGTTTCAGCCGGGTGCTGCCCAGCGTGAAAATATATTGTTTCGATGGGGAGAATACGGTCTGCGGACTGGATCCGAGGGAAGGTTCGGCAGGCAATCCGATCGAGGTCAGATGCACCGAGCCTTATATTCTTCAGGACATCTATGGAAGGCGGATTCGGATCACCCCGGTCAATGGACGATCAGTAATCCAGACCGGGGAATATCCTTCGACGCTGATTTTCCCGGTCCGGGTGAAAAACCTTTCCTTTACCGAAATGAAATGCGGGGGACTTCAGAAAATGAGCGGAATTTCAGGTAATGAAACGACGTGTAAAATTGATTTGGGATCCGGGGTTCCCACGAACGGCGATTTGCTGATCGGCGGGCAGGACAAAGTCTTCGGAACGGCCGGGAAAATCGATTTGCCCGCCATTCCGGCAGGGGAATATCCGGTCCGTGTTCTGCTTAAAAACCAAAATGAAGTCTGGGGTTTTCTCCGCAGCAAGCTGAAAATAGAAGATCCCTTGTTTTGTCGGCTGACACCGGTTCCGGGAGACAAGCCGGGACTGAAGGTGGTTCTGAAAAACCGTTCCGGGCAGACAACAGGCGGAAAGATCCGGTTCAGGAATGAATATCTGCCGGTTTCACCCCTGCCGGAGGTTTCGGAAACGGCATTTGCCGTGAAAAGCGGAGAAAGCCGGGAAATCTTCCTGCCGATCGACCGAAGCATGGCGAAATCGACTTATAATGAATTTGTAACGGTCAAAGTCGAACTGAACAGCGGAACGGAAATCCGGTTGAAGGAACGGCTTCATTTCCGCGGAATAGCCCATGCGGAAAATGCCCCGGTGATAGATGGCGATCTGGCCGACTGGCCGCTGGATAAACTGCAGCCGACGCTGCTGGAACGGGTCCGGATGACCAACCCCGCGGAACCTTCGCCGGATGAGATGACCTCCCGCGGGAAGTTTTACACCATGTGGAAAGACCGGACGCTGTATATGGCCGCCGTTATAGAAGATGCGACGCCGATTTCCCGCCATCAGGATGTCGGACTGTGGATTGATGACAACCTGCTGTTAGGGATTTACCCCTGGCGTCATTTCAATGGTGAAAAATACAATCCGGGTTATTACCGCGGGCATATCGGGCTGCATAAGGACGGCACCTCCGGAAATTACCGGGAACCGGATGTCCCTCCGGGAGGATCCGTTTCAACCAGTCAGATCAAAACCGCGATCAAACGGAGCGGCGGCAGGATCATTTACGAGCTGGCATTTCCCGGCGGCACACTTTATCCGTTCCTGCCGGGTCCGGAACAGGGACTGCGCATTTCGCTGACCTGTTTCGATGCTTCCGGCATCGACAACAGGGATTTCGGAGGAATGCTGTCTTATTTCGGCGGAGCCAACGTGAATTATCACATGGACGTCAACCAGTGGCTGGAATTCATCTGCATGAAATGAGGTATTGAGAAATGAAAAGACAATATTTGGCCTATCGCAGCTTCTATCCGGAAATTGAAACGATGAAAGCGTTTTACGATGCGGGGATCGATACATTTTCCGTGATGATTTCCAATTGTCTGAACGCACTGGGTACACCCTATACCAAATATCCTCCGGTCTGGACCGGAAAAGGAGAGTATGATTTTGATGCTGCGGACGGGATTTTCGAGGATGTACTCGAAAAGGTGCCGCAGGCCCGGTTCATCTGTTTTGTGGATCTGAATACCCCGCTGTGGTGGACCCGATACCTCGGTGCGTATGGAGCGCGACATGATTCCTATTATGAATTGGGCCGGATCGCGGCAAGTTCCCTGTGGAGACAGGACACGCTGGACTACCTGAAAGCGCTTCTGACGCATCTGACGCAGAAATACGGCAGCCGAATCGTCTCCTATGCGTTCGGCTGCGGCGGGGGAACGGAATGGCATGACCGGTGCAGGGGTGCAGAAAGCGTGTTCCGGCTGGATGCTTTCCGTCAATGGTGCAGACGGAACGGAAAACCATGGGATGATATTCCATCGATCGGCAGACGGGAGAAAGGCTTGCGGGAATTGTCTGTAAAGGGCCGGTATGATACCACCGGGTATTGGTCGGGATATGACGATTCCGAGGTCGATCCGCTGATTCGAGCGGATGCGGGCGGATTGTTTTACGACCCGGAAGAACAGGCGGATGTCATCGATTACTGGAAATTCTGCAATGAATTGATTGCGGATACCATCGATTTTTTTCTTCAGGAAGCCCGCAAGATCGTGCTGCCGGAGGTCGAACTGGGAGCAGTGTATGGCTATATCACAACGGAAGGTCAGTATATGCTTGCGTCCAACGGGCACATGGAATATGAACGGCTGCTGAAATCGGATGCAATCGATTATCTGCTGGCACCGGCGACCGACCGGGCTCTGGGTGGAGGCAGCGGCTCGCTCTGCGTAGTTGACACCATCCATGCTTACGGCAAGCAGATGTTCAATTCTGCAGACAACGAAACCTGGACCAGCAAAGGACCGGACGGCAGCACGTTTCCGGAAGCCTGGGTTTCGATGCACAATGAGCAGGAACTGGCGGCATCCGTCAAACGGGAATTGGCCGTCAATCTGGTGGAAGGGACCTCGCTCTGGTTCTTCGACAAGTGGGGCGGCAGTTATTCGCAGGATGCGGTCCGTCTGATCGGTTCGATACATTCGCTCTGGGAAGAGGAAGCACGCCATCCCGTCAACAGCATGGCGGAAACCCTCATGGTGGTCGATCCGTCCAACATCTATTATATCAACAATCTGCATCCCAATTCCAATAATTTCCATCTGCCTTGGAAACTGAATTTGAACCGGAGCGGTGCGCCGTTCCGGATCGTTTCCTTCAACGACCTCGGCAGAATGGATCTGACCAGGATCAAAACGGTGATCTTCTGTCACCCGTTCGAACTGGATGACGAGGGCCATCAGCGCATCTTGAAAAAGATCCTGCAGGGAAACCGGCTGATCGTCTGGTCATACGGACCGGGGATCATCCGCAACGGGAAATGGAATGAGGCGAATGTGGAAAAATACTGTGGCGTTCCCTTCGGGTCAAAAGATCTGGAGATCCTGGATATGGGGAACTGGAAATCGCTGTATGTCTGCGATCCCCGCACAATCACGCCGGAAAAACTCCGCGAGATCCTTCGTGCGGCCGGTGTCTGGATCTATTCTTCGGTTCCCCGGCCGGTATATGCCAACGAGCGTCTGCTGGGCTTTCATACCGGAAATCAGGAGTCCGTAACGCTTTCCCTGCCGCAGAAATATTCCCGGATCACCGAAGTTTTCACCGGGGAAGTCCTGCCGGATGCGGATGTAATCCATTTTACAACCAACGGTCCGGATACCCGGCTGTATCGTCTGGAGATGTGATTTATGAAAACCGTTTTCAAGGCAGATTTCAAAGATGAAGGTGCGTTGGCATCGTGGAGTTCGGAACAGCATGCCCCGGAAGGCTATCCGGATTTCCGGATCACGGAGGGATCACTGGAATTCCTGGATGCCGGGAACCGGCTGCTTCCGCATGTCCCGACCGTAAGCGATTTCATGGTCGAAGGTCAGATCCATACGCAGCGGATTTTCGGGAAAAACGCCTTTTCCCTTACCGTTCATTTCGATTACGACCCGGACCGGCGCTGCGGCAGAAGACTGGAAATAGCGTCGGACGGGGAAAACGTCCGGCTGTATTCAGACGGCCGGGAAGTCAAGGCGCACAACAAGAAAGAAATCGTGCCCTCGGTCATCAGGGGAAAAGTCATCAGATTCCGGATCGAACGCAGAAAAACCCGTCTGATCCTCGTTCTGAATCAGACTGAATGCTGGCAGGGCCGAATCTCCGCAGGAAGCGGGCGTATCGCACTGGAACGGGGACATTTTGCAGGCAGTCTCTACCTGTCTGATTTCACCGTTGCGGCCGCCGTGCCCGACCCGGTTCTGATCAAACAGGTCAGAATCCCCTTTCCGCATTTCAACGGCATGCCGAACGATATCTTCTGGCAAGCGGATTTCTGGAAAAACGGAGATGCGGTCCAGGTCAATGCGGAGCTGTCCGGCGGAGTTGTCGACCGGGAACCTGTTCCCTGGTTTCCGTATCACGGCGCTTATGCCGAAATGTTGACGGCACCGTATTTCAAGATCCGTTTTCCTTCCGGCCGGGAAATTCAGCTGACAATGACCGTGAAACTGCTGAACCTGAGAAACGGCAGCGACCCATATTATTACATGGAAGGGATCGGATACGAGAAACCGGAATGGCCGCTGAAACGGACTTTCCACCTGCCGTTTTTCGATCCGGAAAAAATCCTGCTGGTCTGCGGCTATGAGCATTATATCTGTCCGGTCGATGTGAAATTTTTCGCAGGGGGCCCGTCGGAAATCATTTACGATCCGGCCTTGGATAAAATCGTTTATGCCGGGACAGCTCTTGCAGATGACCGGGTGAATGTGGAATTGTTTTCCGCTCCGAACCGGAGACTTTTGAACGGGATCAGGAAAGATCATCCGCTGAAGTCCGCCGCTGAACGATATGTCTTCATGAACCATTATTTCTTCGAAGGAGAAAAATGCGATTTCCATTTTCGGGTTTCCCTGAAGGATGATTTTCCTCTGGACGAATTTGAAATGGAATATGTTTTCGCCAATGCTTTTCTGGAACCGGCCGGACCGTGGAAAAACCTTCCCGGGATGAAGCAGGAGAAACCGGTTCCCGGTCTGATGCAGCTTACCAGCGGGAAAATTTCCGGCGGGAAACTGAAAGCAGGCGTGTATCACATTCTTTTCCGTTGCCGCCAGGGCAGAAAACTCCTGGCCGAAGACAGCCGGGCCTTTGAAGTGATGTCCGACCGCCAGTCCGGTCCGGAGGCATCCTGTCTGCCGCTGCTGTATTCCACCCCCTGCGAAGTTTCCGGAGTCAGCGGCAATGAGTTCGATCCGTTCCTGCCTTATGCATCAGACGTCTGCCATTATATAAGCGTAGCGGCGGGTGTCATGCCGCACATCGTCGAAAAACAGCAGGTGGCCGAGCTGTATAAGCTTTATCACCGGAAATGGTTCCCCTGGTTTACTCCGCGGACCACAGAAAATCAGAAATATGAAAATTACCCGTCCATCGGGTCCTGCGATTACATCGCCCTGATGTCCGAATGGCAGAAACTCTGTCTGGTAAGGATCTGCTGCCGGGCTTTCTATACCGGACCGCAGATCCAGGTGTTGGCTGAATTCGGGAAGCTGAAAAAATTCCATGCCGGAGAACTGGCCCGGTGTGCTGAGAAGGACCAGTATCCCTCCCTGGAAATTTTTCAGGAATTGATCGACCGCCATTTCTGCGAATGGATGGATTATTTCAATGAGCAGTTCCGCAGGAATCTGGAACAGATGAAGCGGGAACTGGAAAAAGTCAATCCGCGCGCAGGCCTGGCCAACTACGGACCCCTGGCGATCTATCCGGCGGCTTACAAAACTGCCCATTCCTGCCAGTACATTTTTTCCTATCTGACCCGGCCCGGCGGACGGAAATCGGTTTATCAGGATGGGAAAAGTTATTTCAACTTCGCGGACCTGCCGTATTGCTGCCGGCACAACAACATCAAAGGACCGTTCATGTCCGCCGATATTCTGCTGGAATATCCGAATGTCCGGATCTGCCCGGAAATCTATACGCCGAACAAAGGCGGACCCTGTCCCGATGCGGCAGTGGCGCGGGCCTGGCCCAGTCTGGGAATGCATTGGGCAAGCAAACCATTCCCTGTAAATGCCACCCTGAAACGGGTTCTGGAGTATGTTTACGGCTCCATCCGCCACGATGGAAAAAGTTTCCGTTACTGGGAAGAGCGCGGTTTTCACGCCAGGACTTGGGACCGGCCCCGTTATCTGGGACTTCTCAGACTTTGGGGCTTCATCGAAAAACATACTCCCGCCCGCCCCGCCGGACGTGTCTGTGCCTTCCTCTGCTCGGAAGAATGTATCCGCGCCCACAAATATTACTACGATGAATATGGTGAAAAAGATCTTTACACCCCCTATGGGGACCTGTTCAATACAGCGGAGGACACTCCCGCTTACGCGTATGAAATGAGCCGGATCGCCGGATTGAATGCCGGAGTGGTGATCAACGAAAAATCATTGCATGGATTGACCGGACAGGATATCGATGTCCTGATCCTTCCGCCGCTGGCCGGTGCCTCAAAACGATCCATTGCGGAAATCCGCCGTCTCCATGAAAAAGAGGGGGTGGCACTGTTCGGATTTGAAGATGTTTCCGGTCTGGAGGACCTGTTCGGGGTCAAGGCGGCAAAAGCCCGTCAGGTTCACCGGATCCATCCCTGTGCCGGACTTCCTGATGAACTGCAGCGGTTGTCGGAATATACCGAACACCGGGCCGTCAGGGGAAAATATCAGGCAGCAGGCGCATCGGTCCTCCTGGACGGGGAGATCCCGGTGCTGTATTCGCATAAGACCCGCTTTGGGAAAACGGCACTTTACAACATACCGCCGACGGCGGTCCGCCGGGAAGACCAGTACAACCGGGTCGGCATGGGACGCGACAGCATCAGTCCTTTGATCAATTCCGCCACGCAGTTTGTGCTGCGCGGACTCAGCAGGAAAGACGTGGAAACCAGCTGCTGCAAGATCATAGCCTTCCGCGATATTGCCGGACACGATTATCTGGTAGTCGAAGAAGACGAACAACCGCTTCCGGAAAAGGTCCAGTCGCCGCTGGTCACTGTTCGCGGGAAAGACCTGGTTCCCGGTAAAATCGATTGTCCGGAGAACTGTTCCATTGTGGAACACACCCCGGAGCTGCTGACGCTTCGGCTGCATCTGAAAGAAAACGATATCGCAATCATACCTTTATTTTCAGGGAGAGTGAAATGAAACAAATTCTGACCGTATTGTTTTTGTCGTTTCTGGTTATCTTGTCTGCCTTGGAGAAAGATCTGGTTTTCCGGATGGATTTCGATTACCCCGTGACCATCGGCTCGGAATCCATGGAACTGAATCTTCCTAAAACGGGGCTTGTCCCGGGAAAATTCGGAAACGGTTATTATTTTCAGAAAAGCGCATTTAATTTCCTGCATCCGGATGCGGCGGAACCATGTGATGAGAAATGGTTCCGTCCGGCGGAAGGGACAGCGCTGTCCTTTGAAAAGGAAGCCGGAGAAAAGATCATCAGCGTGTCGGGAAAAGCGTTTTCCATTGCGGAAACGCCGGTTTCTCTGTGGCACCGGAAAATTTTTTTCACCACGCCGATGACCGCAGTCACGTTTTCCGTTTGGGTCAAAGGTCCGGCAGGTTCAAAAGTAACGCTGAAACTCGCTTTCGTTCCTGAAAAAGTCGCCGACAGCCGGGCTGCCGCTCTGTTCAAAAAATATGCCGGCAACAAACTGATCAACTCCGATGCGCAGTTTGCCGCGAAATCCCGTCCGGATATTCCCGGGAAACAGGAATTCCTCCTGACCGGGGCATGGCAGAGGATTGCCGTTTACGCCCAGGCGGATGTCCGCCTGGTAGAAGCCCGGAATATCCAGGCAGTCGGCTCGGCGGAAATCGTCTCCGAAGGGAAAGTCCGGTTCAAGAAAATGCAAATGGAACATACCATGTTTTATCCATACAATACGTTTCAGCCGACTACCTTTCTCCCGGGGAAAAGTGCCCGTCCCCTCGGTGAAAGCGGGGTAAAACTTTCGCTGAATTCGATCCGGAATATTTTTCCGCAGAAAGAAGGCACCGTCTGTTTCTTCATGAAAACGCCCCGAACCTCCAATTTGCAGACGAGTGCCGCCGGATTCTTCTGTTTCGGCAAAGGCTGGCGCAGTCCCATGTGGTGCGTGGATAACGGAAGGATCGTTGCCGGAAGCAAGGAAACAATCTATTTGAAGAAAACCGGTCTGACTTTTCCGGAATGGACCCATTTTGCCCTGTCCTGGAGCGAAGACGAGACGATTGTTTATCTGAACGGGAAAGCATGCAGTTCCGAAGAACGTTCCTACCGGAACTTTTCGCCGGCAGGTTATTTCTTCTGCGTGGGAAAAAACCTCTGGTCCGAACGCAGTGCGGATGCGGTCATGGACGAATTCATGATTTTTTCCAGAATGCTGAAATCGGCCGAAATCAAAAAACTCGCCGAGGCGAAAGCTCCATTCCTGTCCAGCCCCAAACCGGCTTCGGTCCGGATTCTGCCGTTTGAGGTTCCGCGGTTCTTCCGCAATGATCCGGAAGCCGGCGTGACTCTGGAGGTCCATTCTGAAAATGACCGGCACGTTACAGCGGAACTGATCACGGATTTCCATCGCGAAACCAAATCGGTGTCGCTGAAAAAAGGATTGAATTCTTTCAGGCTGGCATTCCATCCGGAACTGAAAATGCCGGGTAAAGGGACCTGGAAAATCCGTCTTTTGTCGGACGATGGCCGGACTCTCTACGAAAGCCGTGGTTCCTATGTGGTGGCGGGAGCTCTGCGCAGGGATCTGGTCCGCATCATTTCCTGGGGCGGGGAAGGCGCAGTTCCCTTCGATTACGAGAAAAAACTGGGGGTCAACGCACGAAACGCCATGATCGATGCAGCGAATGAAACCATCGAAAACGGCATGATGCTTTCTCTGGATGTCCGAAATCACCGGGAACTGCCGAAAAACAATTTCGACTGCGCAAAAACCGCCGCGGAAACTCGTGGTAATCTCCGCGATATCCGGGATTCCTTTGCCTGGTATGCAACGATCCTCAATTCAGAATCGATCGGGTCCTGGCAGAGCCGGGTCTGGGACAAATATCCGGTGCTGTTGCACGATGCCCGCAAAGCGCTGGGATTCGACCCTCCGATCACCCAGCTCCGATGCAATCCGGACATGTGCCTGGACCGCGGGACGATGGTTTTCGACGACCAAGGGGTTTTTGAGCCCGGAAAAGCCTGGAAAACGTTGTTCTGGTATCGGACGCGGGGCGACCGGATTTACGATTTGAATGCCGCCGATGCCAAAATGGTGAAATCCCTCCGTCCGGATAATCTGACCTGGACCGATCCGGCGTATCCCGGACTGTTCCGTCTGCTGGATATGGGGTCCGACTGGGCCTATTCGCCATCCTTGCAGGATGTGGCCGGCCGTCTCCGCTATGGCTGGTCTCATGCGGAGGTTTACGGGAAATTATACCAGCCGACGCTGACCATGTATTACTGGATCAACAATCGGGAAATGGGGACCCTCAACGGCAAGACTTACATTCTTCCGCGTTCAACCGACGAGCTGACCGCCGACTGCTGGGCGGCTTTGGGGTGCGCTCCGATGCATGACCTCTGTTTTTTCAATACCTACGCCTGGTACGATGCGGAAACGGATTCCAAAAATTATCTGCCGATGAAAGGCATGTCGGAGGTTTTCGGCAGGTTCATGCGGAATGATTTTTATCCCGCCGCGCTCCTCCTGCGCAATATGGCCGAACCGCCGGCACGCGTGGCCCTTTTCATGCCGGAAGACATTTCCTATTATTCTGAACATGACTGGAACTATTACCGGGTCCGCACGCAGTGGCTGCGGTCCCTCAGTCAGAACAATATCCATTTCGATGTCGTGAACGGTGAAAAATTCAGGAAAGACGGGCTGGACCGGTACCGTGTCATCATCGTCCCAATGCGGAGCAAAGCGTCAAAAACCGTCCATGCGGCACTCCTCAAGGCTGCAGAAAAAGCGCTGATCGCCGTCGATGATTATTGTCCCGCGACATATCCCAATATGGTCAAGCTGAATTACCGATGGGCCGGATATGATTTCAAAACCTTCTCCGTATGTGATGATTTCGTGAAGAAAATTGCCGGAAAGGGGTCCGGACGCTCTTTCACCGCAGAGGGAGAAAAGGGTCCGGTCATGACTTTTGAGAAAATACATCAGGGGGTCCGGTATTTTATCGTCATCAACAACCACTGGTCCGCCGACGGGTATCTGGCCCGGTGTGCAAAACAGAAACAGATGCACGGGCTGGATTTCAAACCTTACGGGGTACGCCAGAAAGTCCGTCTTTCCTTCTCGGATCCGGCCGGTTCCGCCGTTTATGATTTCCTGAAATCAGCTGAACTCAAAGTCAGAACGGATTCCGGCAAATCCTCGTTCGATTTCGAACTGGGGCCGGGCGAAGGGAAAGTTTTCTGTGTATATCCGGCCAAAATCACAGCCTTGAAACTATCCTGCAACGGAACCGGTCGGAGAGGCAAACCGATCATACTGTCTGCCGAACTTCTGGACGGGTCGAACCAACGGATATCGGGCCGACAGCTGCTCAACTTGTCTTTGCGGGACTCCCGCGGCCAGCTGATGGATGAAAGCGGTTTTTACACTATGGAAAACGGAATCGTCAAGATCCCCGTTTTCATTGCCGGGGATGCCGCGCCGGGCAGCTGGAAAGCCGGGATCACCGAGCATACCACCGGTCTCCGGCAGACTCTGACTTTCAAGGTTGCGGAATAATCATGCCATGCCGACTGAAAATACCATAAAATCTCCGTTCATACGGAGAATGAACAATAAAAAAAACATTTCAGAGAAAGGAACGAAAATGAAAAAACTGGTAATGCTGAATGCGCTGCTGGCGGCCGCCGCCGTCTTTGCTCAGGAGGAAAGCATTAATCTTTCCAAAAAAGCAGCATGGGATGCTTCGACAAAAAAATATATAACGGTTTTGGAAGGCGCCATTACCTGTGAAAAAATGATTTTCATGACCCAGATGCAGAGCATCAAAATTGATCCTTCCAAAACTTATACGGTCTCTTTTTCGGCCAGTTCCGACGGGGAAAAGGGCTCGGCGGTCCGGATCGGCTTCAAGTGTTTCACCGCTGATAACAAAATAATTTCTTCTCAGAATGCGCTGATCCAGCCCAAGACCGATACGGTTCTGACCGCCGATGCGAAAAAAGGCGATACCGTTCTGCATATTAAGGATGGTTCAGGGTGGAAGAACTGGTCGTTTCTGGTCCTTGCTTTTAATACCAAACCGGACCTTTCCGACCTTCCTAATTTCGATACAGCGGTCTGCAGAGTCGCCGGCATCGAAAAGAAGGACGGATCATGGATGATCACGCTGAAACAGCCGTTGCCCAAAGACCTCCCTGCCGGAACCGGGATCCGTCAGCATCTTCAGAGTTCCATGTTCTTCGCCGGCAAAGCGATCAGCGCGGGAAAAGATCCCGTTCCGGTCACAGCCTCGGTCAAGGGGATCGGGAATGGACTGTTCGGTCCGGATAAATGGCCTGCCGGAACGGATCATGTCATAACTGTCCTTTTCGTCAATCCGAACGGAAAAGCCAAGACGGTCCTGAAAGACGTCAAGCTTACCATCCAGTAACGTGAGACAGTCTTTGAGGATAGACCGGATCGGCCGAATATCTATTGGCGCCATTCCCTTTACCCTCATTAAAAAACAGGAACCGGCATGAACAATACCATGTTCATGAACGGTATGCATTCGCTCTAACGTCTGGAGGAAAATCTCATGTTCGTAAAGGATTCCAAACAGATGATCGGCGGACTGCCGCACGGGGAAGCCAATGCACTCGCCGGCGCGGAAGCCATCAGCAGAATATCCCTGAAATTCCCGAATTTGAAAGGAATAATTCATAAATGAAAATCACCGAAGTCAAGACTTTTCTGATCGATGCCTTCCGGACCAACTGGGCATTCATCAAAGTGGAAACCGACGAGGGCCTTTACGGCTGGGGGGAAGCCTCGCTCGGAACGCAGGAACAGGCGCTTTCCGGATGCGTTGCGGATATCAAACGGCTGGTGGTCGGCCGCGATCCGCGCGATATCGAAAAAATGTGTTTCGAAGTCTACCGGGATATCTACTGGAAGGGCGGCCCCGTTCTGATGTCCGCCATCAGCGGTATCGAGATGGCTTGCTGGGATATTCTGGGCAAATCGCTGAATGTTCCGGTTTACCGTCTGATGGGCGGAAAAATCCGCGACCGGGTCCGGATGTATGCCAATGCCTGGTTCATCGGGGCGCGTCAGCCGGAGGAGTTTGCCCGGTTTGCGAAAAAAGCGGTTTCGATCGGTGTGACCGCCCTGAAATGGGACCCGTTCGGGAAAGCGCATCTGAATATCACCAACGAGGAGCTGGCCCGGGCCTCCGCCATTGTCGGTGCGGTGCGGGATACGGTCGGCCCGATGACCGATCTGCTGATCGAATGTCACGGCCGGTTCAACGGCATGACCGCACTGAAGATCGCCAAAGAACTGGAACAATATAAAGTCATGTTTCTGGAAGAACCGTGTCCGCCCGACAATCTTTCGGTTCTGGCGGAAATACGTGCGAAATCCCCGGTCCCGATCGCGGCGGGGGAACGGGTTTACACCAAGTTCGGATTTCAGGACCTGTTCGAGAAAAATGCAGTCGATATCGCCCAGCCGGACATTTTTCACACCGGCGGGATGTTCGAGTCGAAAAAGATCGCCGCGATGGCCGAGGCGAAACACATTCCGGTCTCCTTCCACAATCCCAGCGGACCGATCTCCAATGCGGCGATCCTCCAGCTGGCCGCCTGCACCCCGAATTTCTTCATCCATGAAATGATGCTGACCGACGGAAAGTTCCGCAAACGCATCACCAACGAGGAAGTGGTTTACGAGAACGGCGAACTGCTGATCCCGGACAAGCCCGGACTGGGGATCGAAGTCAACGAGGAAGTGCTCGGCGAATATCCTTACAAGGAACGCAATCTGCGCCACTATACCGGGAATGTGACCGACATCCGCCCTAAAGGCGACACGTTTTATTATTTCAAGGGGCTGGAAAATGAACATTTTGAATGAGTTGAAAACAGCCCGGTTCATTGCGATATTGCGCCGGGTTCCGCAGACGAAAATCGTCCGAGTCGCCGAAGCGCTTTCGCAGGCGGGGATCCGTTTTATTGAGATCACCTTCGATCCGTCCGATCCTGATACGCTGCAGGACACCGCGCGGAAACTGCAGCTGGTTCGGGAGGGGTTCCCGGAAATGCATTTGGGGTGCGGGACGGTTCTGACCGAGGCAATGGCGGAGACCGCCGCAAAAGCGGGCGCGGAATATTGCCTTGCACCGAACACCCGGAAAAGCGTGATCGACTGCTGTCACCGGTATCATGTTCCGATATTTCCCGGAGCCTATACGCCCTGCGAGATCGCCGATGCCTGGGAAATGGGTGCCGATGCGGTCAAAATCTTTCCCGTCCAGCCCGGCGAAGAAAAGTATGTAACCAATGTGATGACGCCGCTGTCGCACATCCCGTTTCTGGTGACCGGCGGGGTCAATCCGGAAACGATCCATGCTATGCTGGCGACCGGAGCAGTCGCGGTGGCGGCCGGAGCATCGGTCGTCCCGGCGGACGCAATTGCCGCCGATGATTACGTTAAAATAACAGAACTGGCTCGCAGACATCTGGAAAGGATTTGACTATGGCTGACGATATTTCAGGGAAAACAGCACTGGTGACCGGGTCCGCTCAGGGCATCGGCAAAGTGATCGCAATGGAACTGGCAAAACTGGGCGTCCATGTCCTGGTGAACTGCGCTCACTCGAAGGAAAAGGCGGAAGCCGTGGTTCGGCAGATCGTTGAACAGGGCGGCAATGCCGAAATGCTGATCTGCAACATCACCGATGAAAAGGAGTTGGCGGAAAAGATTACTCCGCGCCAGATCGATATTCTGGTCAACAATGCCCGTCTGGATCCTTATCTCCGGCCTGCGGATGCGTCCGACGGCGAATGGTTCAACGCCTTGCTCAATGTCAATCTGACCGGAGCATATCTGTGCTGTCAGGCGGTCAAAGCCGGGATGAAGGAACGCCGCTGGGGCCGGATCGTCAATATGTCCAGCGTGCAGGCGTATCTCGCCATGGCTCCAGCATTGGTTCCGTATGCAGTCTCCAAGGCGGGGATGCATGCACTGACCCGCTGTCTGGCGCAGGAACTCGGCGATTTCGGGGTCACGGTGAATTCGGTGGCGCCCGGCATGGTGATTACCGAAAACATTCATAAACGGCTTTCCCCGGAAGTGATCGAGGCGAAACTCAAGAAGTTCGCTATTCATCGGGCGGCAACCGCCGAAGAAGTCGCCGAATGTGTCGTCAACACGATCCGCTGCGGAGCCATGACCGGCGAGGTGGTAAATCTGAACAGCGGAGTCTATTTCCCGGCATGAGATCGTCTGGGAAAAGATTGGCTATTTGAAGAAACGGACATAAGGCTTCGCGGAGACGTTCCAGTTTGGAAAGCAGCCGGTGCAGACCCGCCACACCTCAATCCGAGATCATGTCGTATGGCTCAAGGACACCCTCGACTGGTTCTGCGAAACCACTACGGACGAATCCGCCCGGTAAACCGGGTTGTTTTCCTGCGCGCGATGACAACCTTTTTCCTGGAGACTGTCAGATCGTGACCGTGATCCGGTCGAAAACCTTCCGGGAATCGTCAAATGCTTCAACGTCGATCCGGTCTGCCGCACATCGGACCAGCAAGGCTGTGTTGTTGGCATTGCAAATGACTGGGAAGCCGATTTCGGGCAGGTCGCCGGATAACGGGGGAAATGGATCGGGCATCCCGCGGAATCCCCATCTGCCGTATTTGTGGAGATGCCCGCACAACATCAGATCGGGACGGATTTCCCCGGCGGACAGGACATCAGCAAGCTTCTGTGCGGCTTTCCCGTCATACCTTTTCGATGTATAAGGGGGCATGTGCATGACCGCCAGACGGCATTCGGCTTTCCGCCATGTTTCGGACTGAAGAATTTTCTCCAGCCATACGCATTCCTTGCGGATCATTCCGGTGCTGTGATGGATCCCCATGGAGGATTCATCGTCATGGACATTGCCGGCATCCAGGATCAGGAAGCAGATTTTTCCGAGCGAAAAACAATCATACGTTTTCCCGGAATGGAAAGTCAGGAACTGAAAATCCGAGGCGAATGGGGCATCGAATTCATGGTTGCCGCGGACAACCACCGCCGGCTGTTCAGGAGAAATCTCATGCTGCCGTTTCAAAAAACTGCTCATATAACTGCCGATGCAAGGTGAACTGCCCAGATAATCCCCGCCGTAAAGAATGAAATCGCAATCTTTCCCGAGCTCAAGCCACCGGGAGAGGATTTGGGTCTGCGAATGCAGATCGGAGATGAACATAAAAGACAGATTTTCCCGGATCTTACCGGGACCGCGGAAATGGAAACAGCCATTTTCGGGGAAGAGAACCGGTCCTCCGCCGTTATCGCTGTGAAAACTTTTCAGTCTGTATTCATATTCGGCGCCGGAGGTCAGTCCGGAGAGGTCCGCGCGGTGAGAACTGCTGCGCTGGTCCAGTACGGCGTTGTTCAGATCGGCATAAACAGTTTTCCATCGTTTTTCGCCCCGTTTGCGGTATTCCAGGGCTCCGGCACACGAACCGGCGGTTTTCCACAGCACGCTGATCCTGTTCCCGGTCGGCTGAAGCAGGAACGGCCCGTCAGTAAGCGCCAGAGCGGAAATACTGTTCCCCGTCACCAGAGCTTCAAAAGACCGGCGGTCCAGCGGCTGTTCCGCAATCTTGCCGGTCAACTGGAAGAATGCCTGTTTCCAAGAGGTGAAAAACAGGTCGCCGTGATTGCCGATCTGTTCGAATTTTGTCTGGACCGGACTCCATGACAGGTACTCTTTCAAATGGGGGATCTGGCGGCAGACATTAAAGGACAGCCGAGCTTCCCGGAGCGGCAGTTCGCATAACGGCAGACGAATCTCCGCATGCCAGCCGGAGGAGTCAACCACCGTATCCGCATGCCAGCGGTCATAGCTGCCGAGACTGTCAAACCGGCCGCCGCCGGCTCCGATGCAAAGCTGCCATTGGAAAAATTCTCCGCCGCGGAGACCGAAAAAGATTTCCAGTTCGTCTCCGTCCCATATCCCGGATTCATTGGCTGTATTGCCTGCCAGAATCTTCTCCGGATGCGGATCGAAACAATCCGCCTTCAGAATCAGAAAGTCTTTCTGCCATAACAGTCTGACAACCGTTTCGACCTGCGGTGCCTGTCCGGTATTCAGAACGGAAAAATCGGAAAATTCGATTTCCGCGCCCGGACCGGCAAGCGACAATGCCTTGTAAGGTGCTGTATGGTAGGAAACAACCGGGCGAATACCGTTCATGATGCGGAAATACCGTGCCGCGGATCCGAGGCTGCAGTAAGATTTGCTGCTGCCGGTGGACGGCAGCGCGGTTTCGATTTCTTCCTGCGTGCAACCCCCCATCCAGAATTTTTCTCTCACATTCATAAAAAACTCCTGAAGCTTTATTCTTTTATATCGATTTTCAATAATTCCGGATATCTGTTCCGGGTGAAAGTCAGTGTGTAATAATAATGCGGCAAATCGTTTTTCAGCAATTGGATCGTATGCTTAATCTTGTATTCACACATCTCGGTAGAAATACCGTAATGATATGTGTAGGAATAGGTGATTGCCGGATATTTTTTCACAATCGCCAATGCCTCACGCGTATTCTTCAATTCCGACTTGGCGATTTCCGCCATCTGAAGAAGTTTGTTTTTCGCTTCTTCCGGCGAATATGGAGCATTATGAAAACCGTCACGCAGTTCGTAAAAGTCAACCATATTAATCGCAGTATGGAAAAAGGTTTTGAACAGATTGCAGAGTGCGCGATGTTCGGCAATACGTTCTGCAAGATATTTATCCTCTGAATGAGGCTCTATTCTGTCTAAATATTCACATCCCTTTTCCCAGAGAACCAATAGTTTATGCATGGTTTTGCGAAATACTTTGACTCCGAACGGTTCCACGAATTGTAAAGTCGTCATGAACATTGGGGTGCGACTGTTCGGATTGAAGAAATAGCATGAAGGCGGTTTTGGCGGACATTCCGGATTCAGGATCAGCGGCTGTGCGGGTCCGATATAGAACGGCCCCTTGAAGTATCCGGCCGAATTGATCGAAAATGGATGATGACCAACGGCTTTATCGAAATATTGCCAAGCCTTCCGGATCAGCGGCAGATTATCTTTCCCGAATTCCCGAATTGCCAGACGATTCAAAATATCGGTGCGTTCCCCAGATGCGATAAGTCCCGCCAGTTCCTGCGTAAGTCCGCCGGTGTAGCCCACAAATTTCCAGTTAAAAAGGGCTCCGTTGACATTCAAATCCGCAATATTGGAAAATTTGTGGTACCAGCGCTGTACTGTCGGAGAATATTGAAGACTGCAATATTCCAAAGAGGTTCCACTTTCACATTTTACCAGAAATTGATGATGTCCCTTTCTCGCCGTTTTCTCCTGTTGCAGACAGGGGGCCGATGGGCCCACACATGTCAGGGAATAGTCGAAATAGGTCCCGCGGGCTCCTTCCAGAACATAATCCTCGCCGGTATCAAAGTTAGCCATGACATCACAGTCAGGCGAAAGAGCGGAAACGAATTTTTCTGCTCCGATATCGCTCCAGGCAAAGATCCCATAGTTCCAGACAATACATCTTGCCGCAGGATCGGTTTGTTTTACCGCCTTCGCAATGACATTGAACATTTCCGCGACTGTTTTTTCCGCAGAAGTATCTTTGCAATTCGGACATTCACACCGCTGCCCATCAACCTGATCCGTGGCAGTATAGCAGTGAAGCCAGCCTTCACAGCCGGAAATCAGGATCACGCCGCCCAAACCCGGAACACTTCTGAACAACAGGCGAAACTGTTCGTCAAAAAATGCATGGACCTCCGGGGAGGAAGTACATAAAACGAATTCATTTCCCCATATACTCCGGCTGCCGCGTGTCCCCGGATGATTTACAAAGACAGGGTGGTTTTCCGGGTATGGAACTAAATATGGCGACAAATAAACATCCAGACCGCAGCGGTTTGCCTTTTCAACGATTGACTGAAGTGTTTTAAAATTATCCTCTGCTTGAGGATGATTCATTTCAGGAAGAATGTCTGACTTAAAAAACAATGATGCTCCCAGGTTCAAGTGAAATCCGGTGTAACCGGCACGGGCTATCCGGCGAAGATAATTTTCATTATAGGCTTCCGGATAATCCATATCATTGATGCCCTGCCGTTTGAATGCAGGATACGCCAAGGCAAAATCCATTGCACTTTCGTAGTGCCCGGTACGTACAAAATCCGCCCGGCGCAGACGCATCAGATTCTGCAGACGGTAGAACGCACGGGCCGCGCCGCGTGAAGAGGATGCCCGGATCGTAACGGAATCCTTTGTAACATCCATGCTGTACGTATTTGAATGTGCATTGTCCACGCTAACGACCAGCAAGGGGCCGCGTCCTTCCCATAAACAATGCAGAGCATTCCGGCAGAACGCACGGGTATCTTCCAATGCTGTACGGGCATCTTCACCCAAGCCGACAGGGAGCTCTGCAATACGCAATCCTTTCAGACAGCATTCATCGCGATTGCATTTTGCCCCATGCTCCCGCATAAAAGGATGTCCGGCAGAGGTAAGTTTACGATACATCGTTTTTGTATTTGGCGCCCGGTCAAAATCCAGCATCTATATCTCCTTCGAGTTCAATATGTTCTCTATTTATTTACCCCATACGGTGTTTCCACAGAAGCCCTCGGCAAAGAAAACCGGTTTGTACCCCAGTTCTGAAGCGCGGCGGATAGATGCCTCAATCCGGTCCAGATGATCCGGAATGAAATTGAAATAATACGGGAATGAATATTGTTCATGGGTCTCCAACGTAAACCCCACATATAGGGACTTACAAGCGAGGTATCCCATTCCGTATATTTACGTGCAAGTTCTTTTTCAATCTTTCCGTCCCGTGTACAGCTATTGACTGTCAAAGCTGCGGAATAGGAAAAATCCTGCAGTTTCAGATAGTTGTCGGCTGTCCAGAAAGAAACGACCGCTTCTTCTTTATTCAAAGGAATAAGAGGCGAGGTCCATGAAGGAAGAACATTTTTTGCATTTGCATCTGAGATTTCCAATACCAGAGAACCATTGCCTTTTCGCCGTCCCGTTTTGGAGTAATCCGCTGCTCCCGCCGAAGTCCAGCCGTCATTGTCTTTTTGGAAACATGCCTTATATTCCGGGAATGCTGCAGATAAGTACAGTGACAACAGAACCAAAACTGAAATAAATACCTGTTTCAAAATCGTATCTGAGTTTTTCATACGTTTCATTTCAATTCAAAATCATATCCTGACGCACAAAGCGTCCAGTATGCCGCGACAGCATAAATCACGCCCGAATTGGCAATTGTTTCAAAGTCAATACTGAGAAAACGCTCCTTGAACAAACGCAGCAGAAACTCGCTGATTTTCCAGCCGGGTGTCATACACTGAATGATATAAGGATCCATTCCGTTTCGCATAAGTTCAAAAGGTCTCTTTATGGCAGAATCGCGCAGCGGGATGCGGAACGGTGGTTCTCCATAAAAATCTTTGGCTTTCCGCCAATCTTCCCATGGCTTGCAAAATTCAGCATCAATAAATTCATCACGAGTCGTATGGAGCGCATAATATGTACCCTGATCCGCGATCATCTTCATTGCGCGTTCACATTTTTGCGGAAGTTCAGGAAACAATTCAAAAGAAATATTGCGAATGATTTCCAAAGAAATCTGAATCTGATACTGCAGGAAACCTTCCACCGGAAATACCGGCATTTTCAATGTACGGTCAACCGCTTCTTCCGCATATTTCAGAAAAAGTTCCTTATATTTTTCTTTACGGGTCACATCCCATGCAGCTGCGAAATAAATCGGGAAGCGGGCATCCGCCCATGAATTACGATTCCAAAGTTTACAGATCCCACAGGAAGGTCCACCATCATCCGAAGGAAAAGTATAATCCGTTTCCAGTGTCGTAGTTTCTTCAATGAAATCGGCATATGAAGAGAGAATTTCACGAATCGCCTCTTTGTCCTCTCGGGTACTCAGGGAACTGTGATAAAATTTCAGCAATCCCTGAATAACATGAGTATATTGATCTCTGGAAGTCACGGGATAATGGCTTTTCCCGTCTTTCGGTGAAACTGCCCGAATCAGAAATCCTTTTACCGGAGAAGTCGTGGAACAAAGTTTGATGCCTTCAAAAATGGATTTTGCATATTCCCCCATCGATGCATCATGCGTCACCTCATAGCGATACAGCACAGCCTCCATCATGATTCCTGCATTAATGGAACCATCTTCCATTCCGGCGTTCCAACCTGTCCGGTTCGGCTTGCATTGTGCAATTTCCTCCGGAGTGGGTAAATATTCCAGCAAATCAGACGGAAATTCATAAAAAAGATTTGTCTTGCGACAGAAAAATCCGTCCCATGCACGTTTCCATGCAGCTTCTGCCTGTTGAGAAATTGTATTGTATTTCATATCGTCTCCTGGCTAATCTTCCATATAGAAAAGATAGGTTTCCGGTCCATTTGATATCAAGCTGAAATGATCCGTATCATGAATGCATTGTCCAAGCTGATGATTCCGGCAAAATACCCCAGAAACAAGGCAATGGTCAATCCGGAAACAAAAGCCGCTCTCGTGTTCGGATCGGCGGCAAAGTCGATAGCTTCTTTGATGACCTTTGAGTCCATATCTGCCTCTTTTTTGTTAAATACGGCTTCTATACCGGACTGATTACCGGCGCAATATCCGGAATATACATCTATTTCGCGTAACTTGCAAGATTTGTTTTCAGTTTGAAATAAGGGAACCTCTATCAATATCTTTTTGACAGAAATTCCGATTGTTTCTGTTTGAAAATCTCCGAATGAGATTTTTCTGTGTTTTACGTTAAAGCTTTGACTTCTCTTTTTCAAGTATCCTCGACTGAAAAAGCCGACATTTTATTTGTTTTTTCTCCGGAAAACCTCCTTTTATGCGGTCTGCCTCATCAAAAAGCAGAATCTCTCCATGTTGTATGCG
>SUWI01000347.1 GCA_015061565.1 Lentisphaerota bacterium | reverse complement strand
TCCGGAAGATGGACTATTTCCAGTTCGTCCAAATGAAACATCTGCTCGATGTAAACATTTCTTTCCACTGCGAAATAATATCGTTTGACCGGCATCGAAGTATTATTTTCCAGAATCTCTTCTTTCCGCACCCCGGAAGCGGTTTTGGTCAGCGGCTTTTCCACGTAGAGGTCCGTCGGCAGAAGCTGTTTCGAACCGCTGCCGTGTATGATCAGACGACGTTTCGCCTGCGGAACCAAAAGAAAAACCCAGTAACGGCCGGGAGTGACCGGGAAAGTGTGTTTCCCATACTGACAATCATCTTCCGCAAAATGGATCAGCCTCAGCCGCGACGATGAATTTTTCGCCGTCCCCATATTGAACCAGACCTCTTCACTGAACAACCCTTTTTTTAAGGTCCGCTTCCTGAATTTTTCTGTGTCCATGATACTGCTCCCGATGTTCAATATTTTACTGGCTTCTCTGTTCGTTTGCAATAATAATATAATTCTTTGCAACAATAATACAACTGGTATTTACTTGATTTTTATTTTTTTTAAGGTAAATTTATCAGCAGGTCGCGGATTTTAACAAGGTCAAACTCACTGGCAGAAAGGGAATAGAAAATGAATAGAATTTCATCTTTCATCTCCATGTTCTCCACAGCTCTAAGAGCGGAGGAGGATCATCTTTCATCACTCCGGCGAAAGCGCAGCTTTACGCTGATAGAGCTCCTCGTCGTGATTGCGATCATCGCGATCCTGGCGGGAATGCTGCTGCCGGCATTGAACAAGGCAAAACAGTCGGCTATGAGCACCCAGTGCATCAACAATCTGAAACAGGTGGAGGTCACTGTCCGGCTGTATGCCGACGATTTCAATGAATGGATCCCGGCAAACTGCATTAATCCGGCCCGGGTCAGCCTCCGCACCTACATTTCCTGCAAATATATAAAAAACGGCAATTCATTCGTGTGCCCCAGCCTCTATCCGAATAAATACAAAAGCACGGAGGATGTCTATACCTACGGAACCTCGACGCATGAGAACCCCGCCAACACGAAAACCTTTCTCCGGAGCGTCTTTGTCTACAAGGCTTCGACACTTCCGCCGAGTTCCCAATGGCTCCATTATGCGGACACGATCAATGGAAACGGCGGGGGCAAGCAGGTCATGACATTCACTTTCAACAATGCCAACACCGCAGACAAGAACTGCATCCATCTGCGCCACTCGAGAAAAGCCAACGTCAACCATTTCGACGGCAGTGTGGGAAGCTACGGCGCCGCGGAAATAGTCAAGCGTTACCGCTTTTATTTCAATGACCAGGGAATGGGCACCAACAGCGGTCATTATCCGAACATCCGGTATTACTATCGCCAGGTTATCAACTGAAACTTTTGAACAGGAAAATCATCATGAAAAAACTGTTTTCCGTATTATCCGTATTTGCGCTGGGCTTATTCTTCTGCGGAGAATTGACGGCGGATCCGTTCGGCCCCCGGACGAGCAAGAAAATCATCGAATTCGGCTGGGACAATCCGACTCCGGAATACCTGGACCGGAATCTGGAACAGATCGAGATGTATGTCCCGCATGACGGGGTCGGGATCGACATATCGAAAGTCATCACCCGGCCCGATGGAAAGAAAGACTTCAGCACTTATTACACATTCAGCAAAGTCCCGTTTCCCCGCGATTGGTACAAGTCCGACATCGAACATCTGAAAAAGGCCCATGCCCGGGCAAAGCATCTCCGCTTCAATTTCCTCCGGACCGTGTCAACGAGTTTCATCAATGATTACAACGGGATCTTCGACGACGAATACTGGGATATCGTCTGTCGGAAATACAATACTTTCGCGTGGGTCGCCAAACAGGGCGGCTGCGCCGGGATCTGCCTTGACCTGGAAGATTACGCCGGACATCAGAGATGGAGTTACAGCCCGTCCTGCGGGCACAGCTGGGATGAAGCCTGGAATAAAGCGCGCGAACGGGGCAGACAATGGATGAATGCCATAGCGAAGGAATATCCGGACATTACGATTTTCTTCTTTTTCTCCCTCGATCTGGCCATGGGTGATGCCGACGGGTCGCCGTTCGCTTATGAACGACTGTCCAGCAGCAGTTCGGGACTCCTCGCGGCATTCATCAACGGCATCTACGATGTTTTGCCGTCCGGGGCAAAAATCGTGGACGGGATGGAATCCTACTCCTACGGGGTCCGCAGCCGTGACACCCTGTATAAACTGAAAGCGATCCGGGAAAACCGTTTCCGCCAGCTGCTGACTCCGGAAAACCGGAAAAAATACCATGTTCAGGGACGTTTGGCCTACGGTGCTTATCTGGAAAACTACCATTCCGGCAAATGGCAGAAATACATGAAAGAAGCCGGCCTGACACCGACGCAGTTCTTCCGCAGGAATTTCACCTGGTCGGTCCAGTATTCCGATGAATTTGTCTGGACCTGGAGCGAATCGCGTAAATGGTATCCCGTCAAGTTCCCCCACAGCTGGCAGGAGAAAACTTTGGCCCGCTATCCGGAAATACCGACTCCCTATATGGGAATGGCACTGCCGGGCATCGAAGAGGCCGTCCGCTGCGCCCGCGATCCCTGGAATTATGCCGTGGACCGGCTTAAATCCGGGTCGTTTGCCAATCTGCTGAAGAATCCCGGTTTTGAAAACGGTTCGGCATATCAGAACCAATTCCAGACCCCGGATTCGAAGGCGGTCCCCGAACTTCAGCCGTGGGAAACGTGGCAGAAGAAATACTCCAGAGGATCTTTTTCCCTGGCAAAAGGCGAAGGCATCGGCGGCGGCAATGCCCTCCTGACCAGAGGCGTTGTCAATGGATGCACTCTCCAGAGTCTGAAGATCGATCCCTGCGGTTTGTATGTGGTCCGTGCCTGTGCAAAAATCAAAGGGAAGTGCGGTGCCTCTCTTCACGTCCAGTGGAGAAATGAGCAGCGGAAATGGCATTCCCATCTGCTGGCCGTGTCGGCTCCGTTCGATGAGGATTTGGGCAACGGCTGGAAGCGGGCGACCCTCGTGATCCGGAATATCCCGGAAGCCACCGGTTATATGTCGGTTTTACTTTATTCCCGGGCCGGAAATCCCGATGACGCCGTCCTGTTCGACAACGTGGAAATCTTCAATATTTTCGAGCAGGAACCGGGGGTTGCGCCGCATCTGCGGGAAGCTCTGGAAAAATGGCGGAAAACGCATGCCGCTGAAAAAAAGGCAAAGGTCGGGGAAGCATTGAAAGACGAGAAGAAATCCCCTGTTGCGGCAGACAATAAAGTGCGCAACGGCAATTTTCAGCAGCGCGGCGCGGTCATTCCCGATGCTTCCCTGCCGGAAGCCGCCATGCTGTTCAAACCCTTCCTGTTCCAGGGGTATGCCTTGAAAGGGCCCTCCAAACCCCGGTTCTTTGCCGTGCTCGGCCGCGATGCGGGATATTCCGATGACAGTGCCGCGGTGATCGTCGGCGGCAACGGCTGTCTGG
This sequence comes from Lentisphaerota bacterium, assembly GCA_015061565.1. GTDB lineage: Bacteria > Verrucomicrobiota > Lentisphaeria > Victivallales > UBA1829 > SIG94. The sequence continues at coordinate 296 of SUWI01000347.1, read as the reverse complement.
TATTTCCCGTGAACGGGATCAAACCCGGACAGAAATACCGGATCCGGGCCAGGGCAAAAGTCGTTGGAAGCGGAACCCCCTCCCTGCAGATTTACTGGAGTTCCAAACGGGTGAAAGGACCGTTCGACTATCAGCTGGGAATCCCGAAATTTGCTTTTTCGGAGAAAGATCAGAGAAACTGGATGACTGCCGAAGGGGTGGTTACGGTTCCTGACATTGCAGCGAAATTTTCGCTCATCCCGACTGCGTCCGGACTGAAAAATGAAGAAGACCGCATCTTTTTCGATGACCTGGAA
>SUWI01000038.1 GCA_015061565.1 Lentisphaerota bacterium | reverse complement strand
TTATTCCCTGGTCGTGGCGGACGCCAAGACCGAAGCATAACGGAAAGGCGGATTTCATGGCATCAGCTGTCGCCTCGCTGAATCCGTGTCAGAAGGAAGCCGCAACCACCATCGAAGGGCCTTTGCTGGTGCTGGCGGGAGCCGGTACCGGCAAGACCAAAGTGATCACCTGCCGGATCGCCTACATGATCGAGCAGGGGATCCCGCCGGACTGGATCCTCGGCGTGACCTTCACGAACAAGGCGGCGCGCGAGATGCGCGAACGTCTTGACCAGATGGTCCCGCCGGAACTTTCCGCCAAGGTCACGCTCGGCACGTTCCATTCTTTCTGCGCCCGGATCCTGCACCGGTTCATCCAGCTGGCGGGACATTACAATTCCTCGTTCAGCATTGCCGACGACGCCGACCAGGTGAGTCTGGCGCGTCAGGCCGCCGCCGAACTCGGTTACGCCAAGGAGGAGATCGATTCCAAGGCGGTGGTCGGATATATCAGCCGCAAGAAGAACGACATGCAGTGGCCGGCCGATGCGCTGGCCGCGGATTCCGACAATTACCAGTATGCCGCGTTCGCCCGGATCTACGAACGCTACCAGCAGATGCTCGAACTCCAGAACACGCTGGATTTCGACGATATGCTGCTGCTCACGCTCAAACTGCTGGAGGAGCGGCCCGAGGTCCTGAAATACTGCCAGGAGCATTACCGCTATCTTCTGGTGGACGAGTATCAGGACACCAATCAGACGCAGTTCCGGATCATCCAGCTGATCGCGGGTGAAAAGATGAACCTCTGCGTGGTCGGCGACGACGACCAGAGCATTTATTCCTGGCGCGGTGCGGTGGTGTCCAATATTCTGGATTTTCCGAAACTTTTCCCCGGTGCGAAGGAGATCAAGCTCGAACAGAATTACCGTTCGACCAATGCGATCCTGCAGACCGCCAACGCGATCATCGCGGAAAACTCTGCCCGCTACGACAAGAATCTGTGGTCGGCAAAAGGGCAGGGGGAACCGGTCCGCGTGTTCCGGGTGGAGGACGGCGAGGCGGAAGCCCGCTTTGTGGTCGATGTCATGGAACAGATCCTGTCCCGCGAACCCGACCGCTGCTGGTCCGATTTCGCCGTGCTGTTCCGTTCCAACCATCTTTCCCGCTCGTTCGAACAGGAACTGCGGGCCCGCGGGGTGAATCCGCGGATCATCGGCGGACAGGCTTTCTTCCAGCGGAAGGAAGTCAAGGACGCCGCGGCGTATCTGAAACTGCTCATCAACAAGCGTGATGACCAGAGTCTGCTGCGGATCCTTTCGGTGCCGCCGCGCGGGCTGGGCGACAAGGCGATCCTGACCTTGCGCGATCTCCAGAATACGATGAAGAAACCGCTGCTGGACATCCTCGGTTCGGCGGAATACCACGGCAAAATTACCAAAGCTGCGGCCAATGCCGCCGGTGAACTGGCCGGCTGCATCCGGAAATTTGCCGCTTCGTTCGCCGAGGCCGGAAACCTTTCCGAACGGGTCCATGATTATCTGATCGACGTCGGTTATCTGACCGGCCTGCAGAAGATTTACAAGAATTTCGAGGAAGCCGAGAAGCGGCAGGAGAACGTGGCCGAATTCATCAGTTACATCGGAGTTTACGAACGGCGGCAGGATGCTCCCTGCACCCTTGCCGAATTCATGGAATCCTATTCGCTGATGGATGACAACGACCGCACGGACGACAGCGACAACGCGGACGGACCGGTGCTTTCCACCGTCCACGCGTCCAAGGGACTGGAGTTTCCGATCGTCTTCATCGTCGGTATGGAGCAGGGGCTGTTCCCGCACGAACGCGCCCTGCAGGAAAACGGCGAGGAAGAGGAACGGCGGCTTTTCTATGTGGCGGTCACAAGGGCGAGGGAAGAGTTGTTCATGACCAGCGCCCGTGGACGGTTCAAATATCACGAATTCGTGCGGCAGCTGCCGTCGGCTTTCCTGCGCAGCCTGCCGGACGACTGTGTGGAAAAACCCGACCTGGAAACCTTCGTGGAACCGCCGCCGACCGTGTCCGAGGACGAACTGCGGAACGCTTTCGCGGATATCCTGGCCGATTTACGAAAATAACCCAGCAGGAGTTGAACGGAAGATGAAAGCTGAAGAATTTACGGAACTGCAATACGGCATGTTCATTCATTTCGGGCTTTACAGCAAAATGGCGCGCGGCGAATGGGCGATGAACCGGGAACGGATCGCCCCGGCGGAAATGGAAAAATTCGCCCGGACCTTCCAGCCGGATCATTTCGATGCCGATGAATTATGTCAGCTCGCGGTGGACGGCGGCATGCGCTATCTGGTGTTCACCACCATGCACCATGACGGTTTCCGGATGTATGACACGGCACTTTCCGAGTTCAATGCCATGAAATACTGCGGCAGGAATTTCGTGAAAGAAATCGTGGATTCCGCCCGGAAACACGGACTGAAGATCGCATTGTATCACAGCCTGAACAACTGGCACGACCAGCCGGATGGGGTCCGAGCCCTGGAAGATCCGAAAGCCTATCAGGTTTTCATCGAAAACACATTCGCGCGTCTGAAAGAGCTGGTGACGATCTTCAAACCGATCGATGTGCTCTGGTATGACGGCTGGTGGCCGTTCAATTCGGAAGGCTGGCAGGCCAAACGTATGAACGCGGAACTGCGCGCGATCCAGCCCGGACTGCTCTTCAACGGGCGGAACGGTCTGCCGGGAGATTTCGGCACACCGGAACAGCATCTGACCGCACCGTCCCCGTGGCGGCCGTGGGAGGCTTGCGTCACGCTCAACAACCATTGGGGATTCCACGCCGCCGATCAGAACTGGAAACGTCCTGTCGAAGTCATCAACATGCTGCTGACCACCGGCGCCGGACACGGCAATCTGCTGCTGAATATCGGTCCGCGCGGCGACGGCACCATCCCGGAAGAATCGGTCCGGATCGTCCGCACCGTGGGACAATGGCTCCGGGAAGGCGGACGTGAGGCGATCACGAATTGCGATCGGTTCAAATTCAGTCCGACCGTGCCGCAGCCGGGCGACCGCGGCGACTGGGATCCGCACGGACGCATGACCGTTTCTGGAAACAATCTGTTTTATGTTATGGAATATCGTCCGGGTGATACGCTGACGATCGCCGGATTTCAGGCCCGGGTGCTGAAAGCGTCTGCGTGCGCGGGAGCTTTCGATCTCGGTTTCAGCCAGGACGGCGAGATCCTGCACATTCAGCTGCCCGAAAGCCTGAAGGACAAAACCGCGCCGGTGATCAAGCTGGAATGCGACCGTCCGGCGGCGATACTGCGGACCGGCGGCATGCGGAATACCGAAGCGCCGTTTCCCCGTTACGATCCGGTCCAGCCGGATATTCAGTATGAGTGAGTTCCAGGTCGGACCGTCTTTCTGCGCAAAATAGCTGCTTTTTTTGTTTCTTCCGCTTGTTTTTTTCATTAGGTCAATTATATTGACCTCATCTCAAAAAAACTCACGAAAGGACAAAAATATGAAGCTGAGAAATCTCCTGTATTCCTCCGGCGCGGTCCTGCTGGCGCTGGGATTGAATGCCTGTTCGACTCTGGGCTCGGACAACCGTGCCGAAGCCGTGGCCTCTTATATCTCCCATCCCATTCAGCTGGACGGCAAGCTGGATGACCCCGCCTGGTACAAGACTCCCGCCTATCCGCTGGTCCATGCCGACGAACAGTTCAGCCGGGCGATCCCGGAGATCCGCAAATTCTTCAGGAAGGGCGTAGTCGAACCGGGGAAAGTCCGGCTGCTCTGGAATGACAAATATCTTTATGTCGGTCTGGATCTGACGGATACGGATCTCATTGCGGAAAGTCAGACCGAGCAGACGCATCTGTGCGCCCGCGGGGATGCCGTGGAAGTTTTCCTGAAACCGGCCAGACAGACCTGGTATTGGGAATTGTATGTGACTCCGAAGGGACAGAAAACCTCGTATTTCTATCCCGGCCGCGGTCTGCGGGAATTGCCAAGTGTTTTCTCCGCCAATCCAGCACTGAAAGGAATGATCGCCACCGCCAATTTCAAAGGCACGCTGAACAATTCGTGGGACAAGGACAGGAAATGGTCCGCCGTGATCGCGATCCCGCTGACGGAACTCGCCATGGCCGGCGAAAAACTGGATATGAAGACCCCGTGGCTGATCCTCGTCGGCCGCTGCAATTACGGCCGTTATCTCGCCAGCATGGAAAACAGCGCCTTCCCGAGGCAGCCGGTGCTCAACTACCATGCCCATGCCGACTATGCCCGGCTGAAACTGGTGAAGGGATCGGATTGAACTCATGAAAATCGAATACGGTATCGCCCGGCGCTGCATCAACCCGGCAGTGCCGGTTTCCCTGGCAGGATATTTCAACATCCGGATGTGGGACCGCGTGCTCGATGATCTGGAAGTCCGTGCCGTCGTTTTCAAGCAGGGACCGGCTTATGCCGCTCTCCTGCATTTCGACCTCGTGACCGTGCCGCTCTATTTGTGCGACCAGATCCTGGACGGGATCCGGCAGGCCGGCATCACCGAGATCACCCGTGAAAACCTCACGATCAGCGCGATCCATACCCATACCGGCCCGGAAGTCCGTTTCGGCCGGGGCGGTTTCAATCCCGATTATCCCCCGTTCGCCGTAAAAATGGCGGTCGAGGCGCTGGCCGAGGCATTCCGCAGCCGGCAGGAAGGCGAACTGGTCTATGGCCAGACCGCCGACTCCCGTTTCCTCTTCAACCGCCGCTACTGGATGAAGAACGGCCGCGTGATGACCAATCCCGGCAAGCTCAATCCCGAGATCGTGCGTCCGGAAGGCGAGATCGATCCCGAGATCCCCATGCTGGGCATCCGCAGCAACGGTCGGCTGAAAGTGCTGTTCTGCTCGATCGTGAACCATACCGATACCATCGGCGGGACCGGCGTTTCCGCCGACTGGAACGGTTTCCTCCGCCGGATCATCGAAAAGGAGCTGGGCCCGGACAGCATGGTCTGCCCTCTGCTCGGCGCTTCCGGCAACATCAATCATTTCGATGTTTCCACCGACCGCGGACAGACCTGTTACGCGGAAGCGGAACGGATCGGCAAAGGTTATGCGGAAACCATCCGCGCCGCCCTGCCGGCTCTGCGTGAGATCGAAGGCGATGCCATGAAAACCGTCTTTGCCGAAGTCGCGGTCATGCCGCGCGAAATTTCAGAGAAAGAGATCGCCGACGCCCGCGCCGTGGTGGAGAAGTTCAAGGATATGGACATCAACGCCGGGGCGGACATGACCAGCGAAGACCTGGCCAAAGGTGCGCCCGCCGTACTGAAATATTTTGCCGAAAAACTCCTCGATCAGGCCGCCTGCCGCGAAAAACAACGGTTCTACCTGACCGGGATCGCCTTCGGCAGTTCCGTGATGCTCGCCTCGCTCCCGTGCGAACCGTTCACCGAGATCGGCCTGGCCGTCCGCAAGATGATCTTTGCCGGCCGCACCTGTCTGATCGCGTCCCTGGCCAACGGCACCGGCAGTTACCGCTGCGGCGGAGGCTATATCCCCAATGCCTGGAATTACGGCCGCGGCGGATATGAGGATACGCCGCGCTCGAATCCGTTTTCCGTGAAGACCGCACAAATGGTGGTCGCCGGATGGCGGAAACTGGCCGACGAACTTTGACCGGTTTCCGGGGAAACGGCAGGCCGGCATGATCGAAATTCCGGATGACGACTTCGAATTCGAACCGCTGCGCAGCAGCTGTCTGCAGCCGACGAAGGACTTTTTCGGCGAGAACAGTCCGCTGAAGATGGCGGAAAAGTTCGGCGGACGGCCCTATGAACGCCGCATTCAGCAGGAGGATATGGCTGCTGCCGTGGCCGAAGCTTTCGAGCAGTCCGGACATCTCTGTGTGGAGGCTCCGACCGGCGTCGGCAAAAGTTTCGCCTATCTCGTCCCCGCCATTTATCATGCGCTTTCCATGCGGCGGCCAGTGCTGGTCACGACCGAAACGATCAATCTGCAGGAACAGCTGGTCCGGAAAGATCTGCCCCTGCTGCGCGACCTCATGGATGTTGATTTTTCCTTTGCCCTGGCTGCCGGCCGTGCCAATTATCTCTGCCGCCGCCGGCTCGCGCTGGCGATGGGCGAATTCCGCGACGAACTGCTTCCGTCCGCCGATCTCGAATCGGATGTCGGCAAGGTCGCCGACTGGGCCGAAACTTCCGCCACCGGTTTCTTCCCCGACCTGCCGTTCAAGATCGAACGCGGATTGTGGCACTGCATCTGCAGCGAAACCTCATCCTGCTCCGGTCCGTCCTGCCGCTTTTTCCGTAACTGTTTCTACTGGCGCGCCCGGCGCGACTGGGACAAGGCCGATGTCCTCGTGACCAATCACGCTCTCTTTTTCGTCGACCTGAAAATGCGCGCACTCGAAGATCTGGAGACGACTCCGCTGCCCGATTATTCCGCCGTGGTCTTCGATGAGGCTCACACGCTCGAGGACAATGCCGCCAAGCATCTCGGTCTGCATCTGACTTCCGGTCAGGTCCGCTATTTCCTCAACCGTCTGTTCAATCCCCATACTGGTCGCGGCATGCTGGTCAAACCCGGCGAATCCTCCCTCGCCATCCGGAGCCTGATCGCCAAGCTGCACGATCTTTCCTTCGCCTTTTTCGACCAGTTCGGCGAGGCGCTGGAACCCCTGCCGGACAAATGTCTGCGGATCTACAAGGCCGGACGCTTCACCGACACTTTGTCGCAGCCGCTGGCCGACCTCGAACGCCGGATCAAGGAATATATAGAGGAACAGGAGAATCCCGAATTCAAAACCGAACTCAATTCCCAGCTGGACCGCTGCGCGGCCATCCGCGAAGCCATTACCGATTTCATCGCCATGAAGGACTCCGCAAACAGCGTCTACTGGATCGAAGGAAAAAATTCCCCGCAGGGGTCCGGCATGACGGTGGATCTGTATTCCGCACCGCTGAACGTGGCGGAGATCCTCAATAAGGCGCTTTTCTCACAGGATTTTCCCGTCGTGCTCACCAGCGCCACGCTTGCCGTGAATTCTTCGCTGGATTATTATCTGAACCGCATCGGTTTCACCAACGGCAAGAACCTGATCCTCAATTCCCCGTTCGATTTCATGAAGCAGATGAAGCTGTATCTCGCCAAGACCATGCCCGCACCGTCGGAATCCTGCTACAACGATGCCGCCTCCGCTGCCATCGGCGATTTCGTCCAGCTGACGCAGGGACACGCTTTCGTGCTGTTCACCAGTTACGGCATGCTCCGGGTCTGTGCGGAAAACCTCACCGAATTTTTCGTCAAAAACCGCTATCAGCTGTTCGTGCATGGCGACAACCTGTCACGGTCCGCCATGCTCAAGGAATTCAAGAACAGTTCCAACGGCGTGATCTTCGGCACTACCAGTTTCTGGACGGGGGTCGACGTTCCGGGCGACGCCCTCCGGAACGTGATCATCACCAAACTGCCGTTCGCCGTCCCGAACCATCCGCTGAACGAGGCCCGCTGCGAACGGATCAAGGCCGCCGGCGGCCGTCCTTTCGAGGATTATTCCATACCGAACGCCGTGCTGATGCTGCGGCAGGGGATCGGGCGTCTTATCCGCAGCAAAACCGATACCGGCATCATTGTCATGCTCGATCCTCGTGTGCTCACCAAATATTACGGCCGCAGTTTCCTGAATTCCATCCCCAAGTGCCCGATCGAATATTTCTGATTTCGATCAGGGTTCCGCCTTGAAAAGTCCCCGCAGCATGGACTGCTGTTCCGGGGTCACGCCGGCACTGAAGACTTCCGCCGGGGTGCCGCCCAGCAGACGCATGAAAACGGGTGCGTTCAGACGCGCGATCCAGGTTTTGCCGCCGCGTTCGTAGATGGCGAACTGGCAAGGCAGAACAGCTGCGGTTTTGCGTGAATCGGGATCCTTCAGGATCATGCCCGCATATTTCCGGGAACAGATCTCGAATACGGCGATCCGCGATCCATTTTCGGGCGCCGGCAGACCGCAGGGCACGGTCCGCACGGTCCAGCCGGGTTGTTTGATGACCTGACGCGGGAATTCTTCCACGGCCTTTTCCCAGGGCAGGGGACATTCGGTCTCAGCGATCAGGTTGCCGCGCAGGAAGAACACGCTCCCGGCGAAAACCAGCGCCGCGCCCCACAGCAGTCCGAGTCCGAACCAGACCCATCTGTTTTTGAAAAGCATCGTTTTGTCCATCGTCATTACTCCTTCGCGGTATGATAAGAGACATACGTGCTGTCATTGTTGAGGATGATTCCGCGGCTGGAAGATCCAGCCGGCGAAGACGGCGGTGAACGGTGCGACCAGCACCAGCGAAAAACTGCCGATCAGCGTCTTGACCACCTCGGCAGATACCAGTGTGCTGTTCAGAAAATCCAATGGCGAAGTGCCTTGCGAGGCGAACATCATCAGCAAGGTGATGTAGCCGCCGGAATACGCCAGCAGCAGCGTCGTGGTCATGGTGCCGACCACACTGCGGCCGATCCGCAGGCCCGATTTGATCAGTTCTCCGGACGGCAGATCCGGATTGTGATGCGCCACTTCCTCCACTCCGGCAGCGATATCCATGGCCAGGTCCATCACCGCGCCGGAACTGGCCAGGATCATCGCACCGATGAAAACATCCTGAATGTTCAGGAATTCATAGCCGGAATAGAGCAAAGGCTGGACATACGGCAGAGTTGCTCCGTTGATTTTCATGACGCGGGTGAAAATATGCGCCATGGCCAGCCCGGCGAAGATGCCCGCAGCCGATCCGGCAAAGGCGGCAATGCCTTTTTTCGTGACGCCCGCCACGAGATAGACGATCACCGCAGTCAGTATGCAGACCGATACGAAGATCAGCCAGCTCGCGCACCAGCCGCGCAGAGCCAGCGGGATAACCGCTTGCCAGATCATCAGACAGCTGAAGATGAAACTGAACAGAGCCTTGGCACCGGTCCAGCCGCCGAACCAGCAGAGCAGGAGGCAGAATCCTCCGAACAGTGCCAGACCCCAGCCGAGCCGGTAATGGTCCTGCGCCACCAGCACCGGGTCTTTCGCGGAGCGATCGGCATCCTGCAGGATCACGACTGCGGTGTCGCCGGGCGCGAATTCCTTGTCCAGTTCCATCTGGGCACGGAGTTCATTGTTGGCCTGATAAACGGCACCCTTATATTTCGGATTCAGCAGCCGGACAGTGAGTTTCTGTGAACCGAACCGGACCAGGCCGTGCTGTTCCACCAGCGAATTGTCCACGGCAACGACCCGTGCCAGAACCGGTTTCCCGGTTTGTTTCGCCAGCGGCGGAGGGGACGGGACGAAATAGAGACCGATGCAGCAGAGCAGTATGACTGCACTGAAGCACAGATCCCTTTTCTTCCTGTCCGTAAGCGGCTGCATCAGAGAATGCTCTTCATTTTGATGGCAATGTCGTAATTGTTGATGAACCCGGTGAAAATCTCGGATTTGACACCTTTGCTGGTGGTCAGCACGGGCAGACCGGTATGGGCGCCGCTGGTCCAGCCGACGCCGGCTTTGGCGGAGATGATCTTTTTGGCGGCGGTCCCGAGCGCTGTGGTCTTTTTATCCTTGAACGCGGTTTCCAGCTGCTTGACTTCCTGGGCCGTGAGGATCATCGGGTCGCGGCCTTTCATCGGATACTTTTTCGGATTTTTTTCATGAGCGAGGATCTCCGGAGTCTTGACTTCGAATTTGAAACCGAAAGAATCGCTCAGGAATTTTTTCACATCGTCGAATTTCAGATCCGGGTTTTCTTTTTTCATTTTCTGGAATTGCGCGATGAAATTGGCTGCCGAACAGGTCTGATTCATCAGCCGGTCCATGTAAAGGGCATAGCCGGTGCCGGCAAAGCCCATGGTCATGCCGCCGGTCTCATGGTCGCCGGTGACTACGATCAGGGTTTCGTTCGGATGTTTTTCCATGAATTTCAGGGCAACTTTGACCGCGTCGTCGAAAGCCAGCACTTCACGCAGATTGGTCGCGGCATCGTTGGAGTGTCCGGCATAGTCGATCGCGCCGCCTTCCACCATCATGAAGAAGCCTTTGGGATTGTCCTGAAGCATTTCGATTCCCTTGGCGGTGAATTCCGCCAGCGTGGCGACCGACTGATCCTTGCGGTCGATCGCAAACGGGAGGATGGTGTCTCTGACCCCGTAGGCGAGCACTTTGCCGTCGCCGGGTTTGAGCGCGAGCAGTTCCTTGCGGGTCCCGATCACCTTGTAGCCGGCTTTGGCCGCCAGATCGTAGATGTCGCCTTTATACAGCGGAGATTTTTTATCGTCGTGTTTGGCAGCTCCGCCGCCGCCGAAATAATCGAATTTGGAGGCGATCAGATCGAGTCCGATCGCATACATTTCGCTGCGGCTTTTGCGGTGTCCGTAGAAACCCGCCGGGGTGGCATGATTGATCGTGACCGAGGTGACGATGCCGACTTTTTTGCCTTTGTCGCGGGCGACTTCGGCCAGGGAGACCAGTTTCCGGCTGCCGTCGGCGCTCATGCCGATCCGGCCGTTGTTGGTGCGTTCTCCGCAGGCGATCGCGGTGGCGGCCGCCGCGGAATCGGTGACCAGCGAATTCGACGAACAGGTCCGCGTGGTCGCATGGGCAGGCAGGGTGTTGATCGCCAGCTGGCCGTTGCCGAGCTTGCGCGAGAATTCATCCGCGATCATCCGCTGCGGCGTGGACATGCCGTCGCCGATGAACAGGAAGACGTATTTCGGATTGTCTGCTCCCTGCAGTCCGAGGACCGCGAACAGCACGAACACAAAAACAAAGATTCTTTTCATTTGCTGATTTCCTTATTGAGTTTATATCTTGATGACGACAGTCTGTCCGTTGACAATGACGCGCCGGACCTGCGTCATGGAATCCAGAATGGACCCCGTGCAGAAGATCAGGTCGGCGTCCTTGCCGGGTTCGATCGAACCGACGCGGTTTTCGATGCCCAGATGTCTGGCCGGATTGATCGTGATGGCCTGCAGCGCGGCGAAGGGATCCATGCCGGCCCGGACCGCCAGACCGGCCACGAGTCCCAGCTGTTCCTGCGGGATGACCGGGGAATCGGTGATGATGGAGACCCGGCAGCCTGCCTTGTGGAGAATTCCGGGCGTGGCGAAAGTCTTGTTCTGCAGTTCGACCTTGGAAGCATGGGTGAACGTCGGACCGGCGGCAATGGGGAAATTCTCTTTGGCCAGCTGTTCGGCGATCAGATGTCCTTCCGTGCAGTGTTCCAGCGTGAGTTTCACACCGAATTCCTTGGCGATCCGGATGGAGGTGAAAATGTCGTTGGCCTGATGCGCATGGGCTTTCAACGGCATTTCGCCGCGGATCACCGGCAGGAGTGCTTCCAGCTTGTAATTGAAATCCGGCCGTTTGGACGCATCGTTCTCCGCCGCTTCCTGTTTGCGCAGATATTCCTGCGCCTTGAACAGCATTTCCCGCAGCTTGGCGGCATTGGTCATCCGGGTGGAGACACCACTGGTCTGGTGCAGGAATTTCGGATTCTCGCCGAAGGCGCATTTCATGGCAACCTTGTTCCGGATGATCATATCATCGACCCGGGTCCCGTAGGTTTTCACGGCCATGAAAGTTCCGCCCAGCACATTGGCGCTGCCTGGACCGGTCCCGACGCTGGTGACACCGCCCTCAAGGGCGTGGCGGACCGTTTCATCGAACGGATTGAAGCCGTCAGCGGCATTGAGTTCCGGCGTGATGCATTCATTCTTTTCGTTGATGTCCAAACCTTCGTAACGCATGCCCCAGCCTTCCAGACCGAGGTGACAATGCGCGTCGACCAGCCCCGGAAAGACATGCAGACCCTCACCGTCGCGCTTTTCGCCGGAATCGTATTTGCCGAGGGCGGCGATCTTGCCGTTTTCGACCAGGATATCGAGTTCCTGTTCCGCGGGATCGACCGCCGTATTGACTTTCACATTCGTGATCCAGTAACGCATGAATCATCTCCTTTCAAGGAAAAAGTCTGCCGAATGATACGATCCGGCAGACTTTCTGAAATTACTGTGCTGAAAAACTTATTTCGAGTATTTTTCGAACAGCAGTTTTTCCGTTTCGAGAGTGACCAGACCGTCTTTGTCGAGAGTCTTGTCGATGCCTTCCGCGAGGGAAGCGATCTCGCTGACCGGGGTCAGCGGCATGTCTTCGCAGTTCGGGAAGATCACGGTCTTGCCGGGGAATTTGGCGTTGGCGACCGCATCGAGACCTTTCTTGAGGTCCTTCATGCCGCCGACGGCCGCCAGAGCGGAGGCCGGATTGAGCTTGCCCGCGCCGACCATGTTGCAGGTGTGGCGGAGGTCTTCGAGACGGCTGCCGGAGGAACCGATGAAGCGGCAGCCCTTGCCGGCGATGTCCGCGACGGAGAGCGCAGCTTCCTTGCCGGCCGGGATACCCGCAAAGATGTTCATCAGGCCGTCTTCGGCCAGATATTTCGCGTTGGCGGTGACCAGTGCCGGGACCGGAACGAGCATCACGATATCATCGAAACCTTTCGGCGCATATTTCGCGAGTTCGGCGTCGAACGCCTGCGGAGAAGCGAAATTCTTCGGATTGAGCAGTTCGAACACCTTGCCGTTGGCCTTGGCCACGGGGCCGAGGGCTTCGCGGACATGGTTCAGACGGTTGTCGTCCATATCGGTGACGATGATCGTGGCCGGGCCGTTGGGATCGGAGACGGCCAGCTGGGTGTGCATCTGACCCATGGCGCCGGCGCCGCCGGGCAGCCAGACCGCGCCGCCCTTCTTGAGGGTGCTGCGGACGTTCCGGTTGTAGGCCGCGGAGAAGTTCGCGCCCGTGGTGCCCTGATAGAACCAGCCCTGATAATGGATGCTGCCGACGTCGAACGACCAGTCTTCGGCGTATTTGCCGATGAAGTTGATGCAGGCGTTGGTGGTGCCCATCTTGGCGGCCGCTTCGCCTTCGGCGCGGTCGGCGTTGCACAGGAAGATATCATCGAACTTGGTATCCGCGGGGAGGGCGGAGGCGCAGGTGACTTTCGCTTTCGGGAAGACTTTGGCGATCTCGGCCGCGAACGCAGCCGGAGCTTTCACCAGCGTGACTTCAGCCGGGGCATTGGCCTTGAGGAGGTCGCCGAATTCATAGCTGACTTCCTTGGAGCCGAACAGGAACAGCATTTTGCCGCCGGCCTTCGGGGCGGTGCGGTGCTGGATCGTGTAGCTGGCGAGCACGCAGGTCCAGGGTTCGAACAGCGCGGCCACCATCGACGGGATGGAGTCGTCCAGCGGAAGCAGATAGCTGCCTTCGTCGCCGTTGAGGACTTTCTGGTTGATGATGCTGTACTGCGCATAACCGCCGTTCAGGGCGTAGCCGTAGGCCCAGTTCACACCTTTGACGTAAATGTCGGCCTGGATGATGTAGCGCTGTCCGACTTTGTACTGGCCGGCGAGTTTGCTGCCGACTTTCGCCACGGTCATGATCGCTTCATGGCCGGGGATCACGGGATCTTCCTTGAGGTTTTTGGATTTCACGCGCGGATGCTCTTCGCCGGCGCGGATCAGTTTGACGTCGGAGAAGCAGAGACCGACCGCATTGATTTTGACCAGCAGTTCATCGTCTGCGATCTCCGGCAGGGGAAGCACGGACGGCTGATCGTTTTCACCAAAGTTTTCGAATCCGGCGCCGAACATGCGCCACGCCAGAATCTTTTCCGGCAGTTCATTGCACTTGCAGCAACTCATTTCAAACTCCTGTTTTGGGTTGGTTGTGAAATCTTATTATATTTTAGTAATGTATCACCAAAACGCAAATTTGCAAATACGAAACAGGGGATAAACATGAAATATCTTCCAATTTAGGATGTGAAACGTAGTGCCTGCGGCGCAGTTTCGGCGCCCGCTCCCTGAAATCTCGCGTCACAGCTTGGGCTTCCGCGCCTGGCCTATTAGTAAGTCTTATAGGTCCTATGGGTCTTATAAAGTTCCCGGGATACACCGAGTTATGTGCCGAGGTGCGAACTATATTTCAGCAGAAAAGAACTGTTTTTCATTATCGGGCACCCCACTTGCTGTGGACAATGAAATACTGATCGAAATAGTAGACCCAGTCGCCATAGCCGTCGGCACGGGGCAGACCGTTCCCAATCTGAAAACCGCCGAGGAGTAACTGAATTCAAATTCATTTGTCCGGTTTGCCGGAATCGTTCTGGTTTTGGTCCAGTGCTTTGAAGGCTTTTTTGTCGGCCAGTGAAACATTCCCTTCGACCATGCCGTTGTCGAGTTCGTTGATCTGGGTGCGTGCGGCAAGGTCGCGGAACATCCGCCGGAGGTCGATGACACCGCCGATCATGAACCAGATCATGGAGATCACGGCAACGCCGCAGGCAATGACGACGGAAATGATGAAAAGACGCCAGCCCCACCATTCGATCGGCCAGCGGTAAAAGGCATTCCAGATGATGGTGCCGAGGAACAGGATCCCGAAGGTGAAGCCGAAACTCCAGATGAACGTGCCCCAGGCGATGCACTTGTCTCCGAACGTATAATCCGGCGTGATGCCGAGGATCTTTTTGAACAGCGTCCGGAAGGTCAGTTTCTCGAAATGCTTCACTTCGCCGTCCACCGCATATTTCCCGCGGTGCAGCATCCGGTCCAGATTGAACGGCCGGCGGCAGGTCAGGAACGAAACCAGACAATACATGACGATGCTCAGGATCATGGCGATGAACATGATCTCCTTGGAGTTGATCGGGAATTTGACCGGGTTCATCCGCCACAGGATCCAGGGTTCGAAAGGTCCGCTCAGGGTTTCCAGCAGTCTGGACAGTCCGGGGATCAGACCCATCCGGTCGAGGAACGGATAGACTCCGGCCGCCCAGTTGCGCTGCACCAGCATGCCGCCGCCCGAAATGACCGCGCCGGTCAGAATGGATGCGTATGCGCCGGCCGTGGTGCCGAACCTGGAATAAAGTCCGCCGAGCACCACCGCGCCCGCGCCGCCGCTCCAGATCGAGACCACCACAGTAACATACAGATTGATGTAATCCAGCTGGGTCATGAACATCGCGCCGAAGAAATAGAAAACACAGATGAGGATGGTCAGGCACTTGATCAACCGGATATGTGCCTGCGGCGACATCGGCGTTTTCCGGAAGGGCAGAATGATATCCTGCACGAACGACATCGCGGCGCTGAAAATATGGCTGTCGTCGCTGGACACCATCAGCATGAGCATCAGCAGGATGAACAGTCCGGTCAGGGCTCCGGGAAGCACGTTGCGGATCACGAACGGCAGCCGGAGCTGATTGTAAAGCGTGCGGAATTCCTGGAATTTGGCGTTGCCTTCCGGCGTTTTTCCCAGCGTGTCATGCACCGTGTTCAGATAAACCGTGTCCAGATTCTTCTTTTCCGACAGCGGCTTGTCCTTCCCGATGATATGATGCTGTTCCGGGATCGCCGCGGCCCGGGTCACGACTTTCCGGCGGGTCTCCTGATCCGGAATGATCTCGTCCGCGATCCGCGTGACCATCTGGGTCCGGACCGCTTTCGCTTTCGGCGCATAGTTCACGTGGTTCATCACGGTCAGGATCATGCCTGCCAGCAGCAGATAGAACAGCGGATTGAAACCGTTCCGCCAGGCGCCGAGAATGCCGGCCATCTTCTGTTCATGGGCAGTCCGGGCCGCGCTCGAGGCCCCGCCGCCGAACCAGTTGCCCCGGTTCAGGATCCGTGAAAAGAGCACCACAAACACCGCGAACAGATTGAAATCACGCAGCGAATGGATATCATACGGATTGATGAAGCTTTCCCCCGGCACCCGGTCCGCCATGACCGGCACGATCTCGTCCCACCACGAAAAACTCAGCATGATGAACAGTGTGAACGTGAAGATGATCGGATAGGTCAGCAGTCCCTGGATCGTATCGGTGATCAGCAGGGAGAGCGAACCTCCGGCCAGCAGAATCGTCGCCGCCAGGACCAGTACCCCCGCGATCACCAGCGCCAGAGTCTGGACCTGGATCCCGAAGATGTCGATATAATGCGGGATCCCCAGCAGGTAAATGAAAAACCGGGCCGAGATCGCCGGCAGGATCGTATTCGCCAGCATTTCCACCGAGGTCCGCAGAACGGCGCAAAACAGCCGGAACGAACGGCTGTAGCGCATCTCCAGGAACTGACCCATGCTCAGGGCTTTGGTTTCCCGCAGCCGGTAGGAGACAAATCCCGTCAGGGACAGCACCAGGCTGACCGGTCCGAATATCCCGCTCCAGAAACCGGTGGAAAATCCTGTCCGGTAATGCTCTTCCACATAGGCGATCAGAGTGATCACGCTCAAGCCGGCTTCCAAGCTGCCGACCGCCAGCAGATAACGGCCGCAGATCCGTCCTCCCGCCAGAAAATCAGGCACGCTCCGGATATATTTCCGTGCGTGAAATGCCATATACAGAACTCCTGCAAAGGGCAGGACGACGATCAGCCAATTATACCAGCTCATGAAAAAATCTCCGTTGGATTTGAATTATATAATGAAAAATCAAATAATTATATCCGTTTCCACCGGAAAAGCAACCCCGCCGATATGTGTTTTTTGAGCAAATTTATATTTTATATGTGAATTGTCTGGATAATCTTTTCATATCGATATATTCGACCAGACCCGGTTCCTGCGTAAAACCTCATGGCGGACATCAAAACTTTGGGCTTTTTTTCCTTCCCGCACTGGAAAAATCCAAAAACGGAGATATGTTACTGTTCCGGATGAAATCACTAACAATCCTCATCCGGAAAGGTATCAGGATGGATCCAGAACAAGCCGCGGACCGCGGGCGTCTGATGGGGCCGGAGGAAATCGCCGCCCTGATCGAACAGCTCGGAGCAATGATCAGCAACAACAATCGCAATATCCCGGCGGATCAGCTGATCCTGATCGGCATCCAGCGCGGCGGCGTTCCCCTGGCGGAGCGTCTGGTCGGCGCCATCCAGCGGGCTTCCGGCGTAACTCCGCTCTGCGGTTCCCTCGATATCGCCATGTTCCGCGATGATATCGGCTTGCGCAAGACCCTGCCGCAGATTTTCGAGACCCGCATCCCGTTCGACCTTACCGAAAAAACCGTCATTCTCGTCGATGACGTGCTGCAGAGCGGACGCAGCATCCGTGCCGCACTGGATGCGATCACCTATTTCGGACGCCCCGCCGTGGTGCGTCTGGCCGCTCTGCTCGACCGCGGCAGCCGCGAATTCCCGATCCAGGGAGATTACGTCGGCAAAAAGATCTCCGTTCCCGATGACCGCCGGGTCAAGGTCAGCTGGAACGAGATCACCGGCAAAGGCGATTTCGTTTATTCGGTTGAACCCCCCAAGATAAAGGCAGCTATATGAACAGTAAAAGTCCCTGGACGAAAAAGGATCTGCTCAGTCTGTATGACCTTACGGCCGAGGAGATCACGTTTATTCTGGACACTGCGGCGGAATTCAAGAAAGTGAACTGCCGCCGGATCAAGAAAGTCCCCGCCCTCCGCGGCAAAACCGTCGTCAACGTTTTCATCGAGCCCAGCACGCGGACCCGCATTTCCTTCGAACTGGCGGAACAGCGGCTGAGTGCAGACATCATCAACATGAGCGCCGACACCAGCAGTCTCCGCAAAGGCGAATCGCTGCTCGACACGATCCGGAACATCCAGGCTCTGCAGGCCGACCTGATCGTGATGCGGCATTCCGCCGCGGGCGCTCCGAATTTCCTGGCGTCACGCGTCAAATGCGGCATTGTGAATGCCGGCGACGGCGCCCACAGCCATCCGACCCAGGCTCTGCTCGACATGTTCACCATCCGCGAAAAACTCGGACGGATCAAAGGTCTGAACGTTTCCATCATCGGCGACATCCTGCACAGCCGCGTGGCGCGGAGCAATATGTGGGGACTGCTCAAGCTCGGCGCGAATGTGACCTTCGCCGGACCCTCCACGCTGGTGCCGCGCGAATTCCAGCAGGCCGGCGTCCGCGTCTGCGACAATCTCAAAGATGCCCTGATCGGCGCCGATGTGGTCAATCTGCTCCGGATCCAGCATGAACGTCAGCGCAGCGGTTTCTTCCCGAGCACCGGCGAATACGCCCGCGTCTTCGGACTCAACCATGACAGCCTCCAGTATATCAAGCCGGATGCGCTGATCATGCACCCGGGCCCGATCAACCGCGATGTGGAACTTTCCTCCGAACTCGCGGACGGACCTCAGTCGGTCATTCTTGAACAGGTAACCAACGGACTGGCCGTGCGCATGGCCGTCCTCTTCCTCGTGGCGGGGTGCTTGAAATGAAAAAACAGCTGATTTTCAAAGGCGCGCGGGTGATCGATCCCGCACGGAATATCGATAAAATCATGGATATCGGTGTGGAAGACGGCGTGTTCGCCGATCCCGCCGGTCTTAAAAAAGCCGAGGAGATCGACCTCACCGGCTATGTGCTCGCTCCGGGCTTCATCGACATGCACGTGCATCTCCGCCAGCCGGGCAAGACCGGCGCGGAAACGATCCATACCGGCACCATGGCCGCAGCCGCGGGCGGATTCACCGCCGTGGTCGCCATGCCCAACACCACGCCGTGCGCGGACAACCCCGGCACCATTGAACTGATCCGCACCTACGCCCAGAAAGGCGGC
This sequence comes from Lentisphaerota bacterium, assembly GCA_015061565.1. GTDB lineage: Bacteria > Verrucomicrobiota > Lentisphaeria > Victivallales > UBA1829 > SIG94. Next base: position 10,489 of record SUWI01000038.1, on the reverse strand, counting down.
GTGGTCAAAGTTCTCCCCTGCGGCGCCATGACCAAGAATTCCGAGGGGAAGGAAATGTCCGGCATCGGCGGTCTCAAATCCGCCGGAGTCGTCGCCCTTTCAGATGACGGCAAATGCATCCAGAACCACGAGCTCATGCGGCACGTGGTGGAATATTCCCGCACGTTCGGCCTGCCGATCCTCGACCACTGCGAAGATTCCGTCCTCGCCAGCGGCGGCGTCATGCACGAAGGCTACTGGTCCGTCTTCCTCGGCATGAAGGGCATGTCCCCCGCCGCCGAAGAACTCATGGTCGCCCGCGATGTCATCCTCGCCCGCATGGCCGACTGGAAGATCCATATCCAGCACATTTCCTGCAAGGATGCGATCGAAACGGTCCGTCATGCCCGCAAGTCCGGGATCAAAGTCAGCGCCGAAGCCACTCCGCACCATATCGCGCTCACCGATGCCGAGATCAAACGGTTCGATTCCAATTACAAGATGAATCCCCCGCTGCGTTCCGAAGAGGACCGCCTGGCGCTGATCGAAGCTTTGCGCGACGGCACCGTGACGGTGATCGCCACCGATCATGCCCCGCATACGGAAACCGACAAGACGGTCGAATTCGATTATGCCCCGTTCGGCATCGTCGGACTTGAGACCGCGGTCAACATTTCGATGACCGAGCTGTATCATAAAGGTGTGCTGACCCTGCCGCAGCTGATCTCCAAGTTCACGCAGGGACCGGCCGAAGTGCTGGGACTGCCGATGGGCACGCTGGAAAACGGCCGGGCCGCGGACATTACTATCCTCGCACCCGATGAAAATGGCGTGGTGGATTCGTCCAAGTTCCGTTCCAAATCGCGCAATACGCCGTTCAACGGCTATGCCTACACCGGCCGTGCGGTCGCCACGATCGTCGACGGCAAATGTGTTTTCAGCGACATCCCCGCCCTGAAAGAGGCATGAGTCAATACTGCATTTCGATGACGACTTGAAAAAGACCTTTTTCTGATATAAAAAGGAAAGGGACCCGGCCATGACGCCTGCTATGATTATTGCGATAATCTTCATCAGCATGGTTGTCAGTATCGCGGTAATTTGTTTTTATGCCAGAGGCGGTCCTTATATTTCCTATGAGATTTTCGCAGATCGGAGAAATCAGAAAATCCATATCGGGAATGTTGATGAGTCGATTGTCGATTGCGTTTTAACGGTGATATGCGAGGCATTTGATATCGATCCGGCCGATAGCGGCAGAATCCGGGAACATGATACGGTCAAAGCAATTTACGATTCGTGGTACCGAGGTTCTTTTGTTCCCTGTGACGACTGTGAACTGGAACGGTTCCATGCAATGCTGAAAGCCCTGATCCATCTGACGGATAAAGATATGGATGTGTCGGACGATTTCATGAAGATGCAGATTGGTGAAATAATGGCTTTCATCGCTCGGATCAGACACAATGCTCCGGTTTCCGATTCGGAAAAGGAGTTTGTCATATACAGTCAGTCTGATATTTTCTGATCCGTTTTTCGAATGCCCTGATTGGCCGCGAAATCCGCTTCCGGATTCTTACGGACCTGCCGTCCGTCCGCATAAAAAACTGTCATTTACTGCAAAAAGTGTTTAATGCTTAATATATCTCCGGAATCTTTTTTAGTTGCGGATTGAACAAATATGCAGTGTACTGCAAAAGTGTTCAATGCTTCTTATTTGAAAATTCCCCGAAAACGCAAACTGTCTGCCGCCATGATTCCCGTTTCGGGAAGCCCTAAAGCCGCCGCTGTTCGTTCAACTCTTCCGAGGAAAAGACAGTTTTATTAAAAATAATCTCCTTTTTTAAGATAAAATAACTTGAAATTATCTTTTTTATCGGTTATATTATACTTGTGACAGCAAACTTGGAGGTGCCCATGATCGAAATTTTGAAGCGTCTGATACTGGAATTCCAGAATCGTAATCTGGAACATATCGCCTGCAGGGAACTGGTTTTCCCGGTTCTTGACGGCAAAGCCACCGTAATAACGGGAATGCGTCGAACCGGCAAAACGAGTTTCTGCTACCGGAAGATGCTTGAACTGACTGCCGGAGGGCTGAACAGAAATCAGATTTTATATCTGAACTTCGAGGATGACCGCCTCACTCCTTTCAAGCTGGAAAACTGTCAGAGCATTCTTGACGCCTATTACAGCCTGTATCCGGACAACCGGCAGAAAGAATGTTATTTCTTCTTCGACGAAATCCAGAATGTGGAGGGCTGGGAGCATTTTGTCCGCCGTCTCATCGACACTACTGACATCCATGTCATTCTGACCGGGTCTTCCTCCAAAATGCTGGCGACCGAAATGGAATCCACCATGCGCGGCCGCTCCATCAGCAAGGAAGTTCTGCCGTTTTCTTTTGTCGAATTCCTGAAGTATCATCATGTGTTCGAGACCATTCCGGAGCATCTTTCCGATGATGATATTGCCCATCTGCGACACGAGATGGACCGGTATTTTCACATTGGCGGATTCCCGGAAATTTATAAATATCCCGATCTTGCCGCCCGAATCGAGATTCTTCAGGAATACAGCGACCTTGTTGTTCTCAAGGATGTCATCGAACGGCACGATGTTTCCAACGTTACGGCTCTTCGTCTTCTTATGAAGGCAGTCTGCCAGTCCGATGCCCGAAAATTCAGTGTCACCGGATTCTGGAAGGTCCTCACCAACGGCATGCAGGTGAGGTGCTCAAAAAATGATTTGTTCGACTTTATGAATTACCTGGAGGAGGCATGCATCGTTTACCGTACATACCTCCTCAGCGACTCGGAAAAAGCCAAACTGGTCAATCCCGCCAAGGTCTATCTGGTCGATGTGGGACTTGTCCGGGCGATGGCGGAAGATCCCGAAGCCAATAAAGGCTGGCTTCTGGAGAATCTCGTGTATCTTCACCTCCGCAGACAGAAATATACGTTGAACTATATCAATACCTCCGATGGCAAAGAAGTGGACTTCCACGCCTTCAACAAGATCACCCGCGACAAGAAACTGGTGCAGGTCTCCTGGTCTGTTGCCGATCCGGAAACGAGAAAGCGAGAGATCGAATCTCTGGTCAAAGCTGGCAAAAAACTTGGCATCAGGCGGAGACATCTCATCACCTGGGATGAAGAAGGAACTGCGGAAGACGGAGTTCAGATTATTCCTATTTGGAAATACCTGATAGAACCGTGTCCGTAACAGTATTGCCGACTGATCGCCAATGGAGGTATATCGGGGCAGAAAAAGGGCTTCGCCAGTGAATGTCCTGCGGCTGTCATCCGCTATCGGCTGCCCGGCCGGCTTTACGATGGACAACCCATCCGGTCGGCCCGCGAAGCAGATACCGTTTTTTTTTCAGAAGGAAAATTCCCGGAAGAAAATGTGCAGCAGCTGACGGCCGATCTCGATATAGAGCCGGTAGGTCTGCGCCACATATGCGGTTCCGGTCCGCCCGATGCGGGGCGGCAGTTCCCGGTCCGGCTTGATCGTGATGCAATAGAGCACATTCACCGGACGGAATTCTTTGGTCTGCGGATTCGGATAGCAGGCAACGGGACCGCCGAACGCCTGGATCAGCGTGGAATCGCGGAAAGTGACCGCTACCGGATTGACCGCGGTCACCGTTCCCGGATAGCTTTTCAGTTCGCCTCGCAGTTTGATGTCCGCCTTGTCGCCGGGCTTGATCCGGTTGACTTCCTTGTCCTGCGCATAGGCGTAGAACAGGTTTTCGCCGGAAACGATCTTGCCGAGGATCATGCCTTTTTCAAGCCAGCGGCCGGGGCAGACTTCCCGGACCAGCGGAATGAAGGTGCCGGCGGTTTCGGCGGTCAGCGCCATATTTTTCTGCCGTCTTGCCATCTCATCGTAGGAAATGCGGTTGATGCGGAGCTTCTCGAAGAGGACCGGACTGAGTGCGATGGAAGCTTTGTCAGAACGCGCCAGATCGAGTTCCGCCTGATTGGTGCGGATCATGGCGTCATAGCGGAGCAGACTGAATTCCAGGAACTGATTGCGGAACGGCAGAATGACTTCGCCTTTGCGGACGGTTTTCGGTTCATCGGTCAGGGTGCCGCCGGCGAATCCGGATTCGCGCACGGTGACGATCCGGCTGTTTTCCGGCACGATCTCGCAGGGCAGGGCGAAGGACCAGGGCAGGGGAATGAACAGCAGCGACGCCAGCGCGGCGAGCAGCAGCCCGGTCAGCCCGGTTTTGAACCAGTTCAGTTTTTTGTAATACATAAACACTACTTTGACCTCCATGATCAGCGGAGCGATCAGCATGGTATAGGCTTCCAGCGCCATCAGCATCAGCGCCACCGCTTTGGTGAATTGAAAATAAATGATCAGAATGATCGAGGTATAGAGAAACAGTCTGTATATGAACGAGCCGAGCCCGAAAAAATAGAGCGTAAGTGGGGAAACATCGCCGCTGTCCGGAAATTCGCCCAATCCCAGGAAGATCTTGCGGTTGAACGCTTTCAGATATTCCGACGAGCGGCTCATCAGGTTTTCCACATTCAGCAGGTCGCAGAGCAGATAATATCCATCGTAGCGGATAAACGGGTTGCCGTTCACCAGGATCGTGCCGAGGGCGCTTACGGTCATCAGGTAGAACATGGTGGATCGCAGCGGCCCGGGGCTGGAATAGACCCAGACGATAGCGGCGAGTCCGCCGAAAATGAGTTCGCTGGCGATCCCGGCGGCATCGCAGAGGGTGCGCTTGAGCCGGGAGAGCCGCCAGGTGTCGGTCAGGTCGACGAACAGCCGGGGATAGAACACGATGAAACTGATGCCCATGGAACGGACGCGGGCGCCGAAACTTTTCGCGGTGAAGCCATGGGAAAGTTCATGCACGGTCTTGGTCACCAGCAGCGCCCAGAAATAGCTGACCAGATTCGCCCAGGAGAGCGAATTGACGAACGACGCGTAGGCATCGTTCCATTGCCGGAGCATCAGCAGATAGCCGAAAGCGGCGGCCAGGGCCAGGATCCGGACCGTGTGCCGGTTGAAGATCACCCGGGCATACGGCATGGCGGCCGTGAAGAACCTGTCGGGATAGATCGGCGGCAGCCGGAAGAAGAGATACATGCTCATCACGCGGAAGAAGAAACTTTTTTCCCGGGCCTGACGGAGCTGCTGCAGCTGGCGGTCCGCCATGCCGTATTCCGGAGCCATCAGATGATTCCGGTGCATGAACGAGAGCAGAGAGGCGATCTCGATTTTATCGGCGTCGATCCCGGAATCGTTGACCCTGGCCAGAAAATCATCCAGAGGATAATCGCGGTCAAGCATCCGCAGAATGGCGGCCGAGCGGACAGTCAGCTTGTAATAATGTTCGGAAAGCGGATCGAAGAGCAGGGGATAATCGCCCTGTTCGCCGGGCGGAAAGAACCGGATGTCCGACCGGATAGTGCCGGTCCGGGCCTGATTCTTCTGCGCCGGTCCGGGCGGAGATTTGACGGTGTCAGCCTGTTCGGTCCGGATCATATCACAGCCCGCGGTACCACAGGACGAGACTGCGGAAGAGGTAATAGCCGAGTTTGACCTTCGGTCCGGTCACGCGGGCCACGCCGCGCATGCCGTAACGCAGGTCCGGCACCTTGCCGACCATTTCCGCTTTCAGATTGTAACTGTAAATATTCTGTTCGGTCAGTTCCGGATAGAACCGTTCGGAGATGATTCTGACATCGATCGGCAGTTCCGGTCTCGTATGCAGGAAGAGCACCACTTTCGGCGGATTTTCCAGCACGGAGGCATCCTTTTCATTGACCATGACCTCGGCGATCATACCGCTGCCGGTGAAGATGTCGAACTGTTTTTCGCCCTGTCGCAGCGCGCGTCCGGAAAGCTTGTCCGCACTGCCTTCGGGCAGGGTGACCACGCCGTCGGCTTCGGCCCGGACCTGACTGTGGGCCAGATACCACTTCGCTTCGGCGATGGCGATCCGGGCCTGTTCGCGTTTGAGGGCCAGGACCTTCAGCTGTCCGAGCTTTTCGCGGTCGGTGAACGAGGCTTTGCTTTCCTTTTCATATTCGGCATCGGCTTCCTGGAACGCGGCCTGTGCCGCGGCCAGCTGGAAGCTCATCCGGTCGGTGTCGTATACCAGGATCACATCCCCTTTTTTGACCGTGTCGCCGTCCTGGACCGCGCATTTTTTCACCACGCAGTCGAACCAGGCATAAGAACTGAAAACGGCTTTGGGCCGAATCACGAATTCGGCGGAAACGGTATGCTCCACATTGACCATGAAAAGCGAGATCAGGAACACCAGCACCAGCAGCAGGAAGATCCGCATGGGCGTGATCTTCCGGAGGAAACGCCAGAATCCGCTGCCTTTCCGCGGCGTGTTCAGCCACAGCGCACCGCCGAAGTCCGCGGACAGCAGCGAGAGAGTGGCGTTCACGTGCGGCGGGATCGCATCGGCATATTCGAGGATCCACAGGAACGGTTCTTTTTTCGAGAACGGGGCGGCCGGCGCACGCAGGGGCACGATCAGCAGGCGGCGGTTTTCCGCCGTGAGTTCATGCCAGGCGGCTTCCCCGCGGGAGGAAAGTTTCCCCGGCGGCGGAGTTTCGGCAGTAATTTCCACTGGTGCTTCCCCGACCGTTATTTCACGGCAGAGCCGGAGCACCGCCTGCGCATAAGCAGTATGCTGATTGACTTCCGGCTGGGCGAATTCCGCCAGGATCCGCGGAGTTCCGCGCAGGTCGGCCAGCACCGAACGGGTATAGGCCAGCAGCGTTCTGGAATTGTTGACGATATGCACTCCGACGGCGGTCAGATCGCCGGCTGCGAAAGCATCGCGGCCGAGCCGGAGAATAGCGGCAAACGCGTGAAGACGCGCTTTCAGTTCCTGATTTTCCTGAGCTGGATCCATGGTCACTCTCCGACTTTGACGAGAACACCGGACATGCCGGCTTTGAACAGATGGGCGGAATTGTCGATCCGGACTTTGATTTCGAAGGTTTCGCTGCGGTGGTCTGCGCGCGAGGCGATCTCGTAGATTTCGCCTTTCACCGTCTTGCCGTTTTCGGTGATCTTCACGGTGACCGGCAATCCGATCCTGACCTTGGCGAGCGAAACGGACGGCAGGTTCATGACCGCCAGCAGCTGATTGTCGTCGAGGATCGAAAGGACGGGCTGGCCGCTGCGGACCATTTCGAATTCACGGGTGAGCAGTTTTTCGACGGTGCCGTCGAACGGCGCGCGGACCACGCAGAACTGCAGCAGCAGCGCGGTGTAATCGCGGCTGACCTTCGCGGACTGTTCGCGTTCCACCGCCACATCATAATCGAAACGGGCCTTCTGCACTTCCAATTCGCTCTGGAGATCGCTCTTGAACAGCCGTTCATTGTCGTCTTTCTTCTGCTGGGCGAACCGGACGCCGAGCGCGGCTTCCCGGATCAGGGATTCCGCCCGGTTGAGTTCGTTGCGGTAGCGGCGGTCGTCGATGCTGAACAGCACATCGCCTTTTTTGAACCGTTCGCCGGCGCGGAAATGACAGCGGGCGATCATGCCGTCGATCATGGTGGAAAGCGTGGCCTCCCGGATCGGGAAAAGCACCGCTTTGACGGGCAGTGACTGATAATCATTTTCCGCGGCGCGGACCGGCAGCGCGGCGAAAAACAGGGCAAGCAGGAAACCTGCGGATGTGATCTTTTTCATGGCAGCAGCACCTCTCTTTTTTCAACAAAAATAAAACCGAAACCGCCGGCAGCCGGCGGCTGTATATCATTTCTCAAGCCGTTTCGCATGATTTGGCCTGATTCCAAAGCTCATCCATCTCTTCCAGCGAACAATCTTCGATCTTCCGGCCTTTTTCGGCGAGCATCTTTTCCATGCGGCGGAAACGTCTTTTGAATTTTGCCGTGGCGCGGGCCAGCAGCAGTTCGGCGGAGTCGCGTTTGCGGAAGCGGGAAAGATTGGCGGCGGCAAACAGCAGATCGCCGAGTTCTTCATCGATATGCGCATCGTCGCCGGACTTCACCGCCTCGCACAGTTCCCGGTATTCCTCCCCGATCTTCTCCACGATCTGGGTCTGTTCGGTCCAGTCGAATCCGACTTTGGCGGCTTTCTTCTGCACCTTTTCCGCCTGGAGCAGGGCAGGGCAGTGATTGGCTACACCGTCCAGTTTCGACGCATTCGGATCGGGCGCGTGGTTTTTCTCTTTCGCCTTGACTTTTTCCCACAGGTCGATCACATCGGAAGCGGAGGAGACCGCTTCAGCACCGAACACATGCGGGTGACGGGAGATCATCTTGGCGGTGATGCCTTCGACCACGTCGTCGAACGTGAACGCGCCGCGTTCTTCCGCCATCACGGAGTGCAGCACGATATGCATCAGCACGTCGCCGAGCTCCTCGCGGAAATTCGCATCGTCCTGTGCCTCGATCGCATCCAGCAGTTCGCCGCATTCGTCCATGATGAACGGCATCAGCGACTGATGAGTTTGGGCGCGGTCCCACGGACAGCCGTCCGGGGCACGCAGTTTTTTCATGACTTTTACCAGTTCATCGATCTTCATTTTGAGCATTTTTCCTGTATTTGTTCGGGCAGGACCACTGCCGTGACCGTCTTTTTGCCGGAAAACAGTTTTCGGGTCCGGCGGCTGAATTCGGACCAGGTCAGGGCCAGCAGCCGTTCTTTGCTGTTCCAGAAATATTGCCAGGTCTTGCCGGTGAATTCGGCGGCGACCAGAGCGGAAAGCAGTTCTTCCGGTGACTGATGGATATTGTCCAGCTGGAAAAGCAGCATCCGGCGGGCGTTTTCGAATTCTTTCCGGGTCAAAGCGGATTTGGCCAGCCGGCCGATCTCATCCCGGAAAATTTTTTCCAGCACCGGGCAGCCGCCCGCGGAGGTCGCGCCGCAGTAGCCCATGAAGCCCTCGAATCCGAATCCCGGCTGACAACTGAATTGTGCATGATAAACCAGTCCCTGCTGATTGCGGACGGTCTGGAAGAGCCGCGAAGCCATACTGGTGGAATCCGCGCGGATCAGTCCCAGGACATCCGCATCGGCTGTTCCTGATTCCACTCCTGGCATGGCCGTGTAGATCACCGCCTGCTGCCGTGGCAGGACTGCGGTTTCACGGACTTCCCGGACCGGAAATTCCGGCGCGGGGAATTCCGCCGGAACAAAATCATTCCAGGTGCAGGACCGGATCAGATACGCGGTCCATTTTTCCGCCTCCTTCCGGGTCAGGTCGCCGGAAAAGCCGAAAACGGTTTTCGGTGCGGAAAGGCAGACCGACTGGTAAAATTTCCGCAGATCGGCGGGCCGAAGAGCGGCGATGGTTTTCAGTTTTTCCGGCCGGCTGACGCCGAACGGATGGTTCCGGAAAAGATTTTTCCGGATGATATCCTTGGCAACGGTTTCCGGTTTCATCAGACCGGTTTTTATGGCATCGAGCATGGCGGTGCGTTCACGGTCCACCGCCCGGGCCGGGAATTCCGGCCGGCTGAGCATGGCTCCGACCAGTTCCATGGCCACGGAAAGTTTTTCCGCAGGACAGGTCACACCGACGGTCAGGGCGGACAATCCCGCCTCGAGGTTCAGATCGATCGCATTCAGTTCGAGCTTGCGGTGAAATTCGGTTTCGGAATAAGCTGCGCAGCCGCAGGCCAGACTCTCCGCCAGCAGAGTGGTCAGGCCGGACTTGGTCCGGGGTTCATTGAGGATCCCGCCGGGCATGGTCATGGCGAAATTCACCAGGGGCAGGGTGTGGTCTTCCAGCACAAGAAGTTTCTGCCCGCTTTTCAGCCGGGCAAGAACCGGCGTCGGCGATTTGACGGTCTCGGCCTTTTTTTTCTGCTGATGCAGAAAGCCGGCCGGATATTGTTCGACGACGGTGGCCGCGGATTCGGAAAAATAGCGCTTGCCGACCCGGATCAGGTCTTCTCCGGTCAAGGCGTTCAGTCGCGGCAGAACATGATCGATCGCCGCGGGCGAACCGTAATGCAGCACGCTTTTTGCAATGATCGGGGCAATGCCTTCATTGGTCTGCAGAGACCGCAGAAAATCGGTCCGCTGATTGTTGCGGAGACATTCCAGCTCCTCTTCTTTCGGACCTTCTTCGGCAAACTTCTGCAGCAGCTCGAAAAACCGGGCGGAAAGTTCCGGGATCTTGTCCGGTTCGGCAATGGCCGCCACTCCGGAATATCCGATCGAACTCAGCCCCTGGGCGTAAAAAATCAGGTCCTGTGCCAGCATCCGTTTTTTGACCAGTTCCTCGTAGAGACGGGAACTGTCGCCGTTGCCGAGAATGTCCGCGAACGCATGGACCGCGATGTTATCCGGACGGATGGCTCCCGGAGTTTGCCAGGCTGCGGCGTAATAAGCTTGCGGTGTCTTGAATTCCGTCTGTATCCGCCGGGTGAACAGGCACGGGTTTTCGCTCGGCAGGACCGGTTCATCCAGATGTCCCCGGTTCCATGACACCGTGCGTTTTTCCAGAATGTCGAAGACTTTTTCCGGTTCGGCATCG
>SUWI01000346.1 GCA_015061565.1 Lentisphaerota bacterium | reverse complement strand
TGATCCTGAAAAAAAACACCTTTTACTATAATCCATAAATCAGCGTTTTCAAGCAGAAAATACCGGATTTTTACCGTTTTTCCCCGTTCCGGATTTGAACTTGTCCCGATCGAATGTATATTGCTGCATTCCATCTTATGTTCCATTTTTTTTAAGGAGAAACAGGAATGAAACAAGTCAGACGTTATCTGATGATCGGTGCGCATCCGGACGATGCGGATATCCGTTTCGGCGGCACCGCTCTGAAACTGACCCGTGCCGGACACGTGGTGAAATTCGTTTCCATGTGCAGTGGCGACTGCGGTCATTTTGACATGAATATCAGTCATGAAGCGCTGGCGGAACGCCGCTATAACGAGACCCAGGCCTCCCGCGCCGTTTCCGGCATCAGCGAATACCAGGTGTTCCATGAAAATCACGACTGCGAACTCGAACCGAATCTGGAAAACCGTAAGAAAGTGATCCGGCTGATCCGCAACTTCAGACCCGACGTGGTCCTGACCCATCGTCTCTGCGACTATCATGCCGACCACCGGGCCGCCGCGCAGCTGGTGCTGGACGCCGCCTATCTCACCCAGGTCCCGAAATTCTGTCCCGATGCTCCGATCCCCGAACAGAATCCGGCTTACGGCTATACCTGGGATGCTTTCGACGATCCGCGTCCGTTCCGCACCGATGCGCTGGTCCCGATCGACGATGTGCTCGATGACAAATGCCGCATGATGGATTGTCACTCTTCCCAGTTCTACGAATGGCTCGCCTGGGAAAAACATATCACGTTCGACCATGCCAAGGCGCCGTGGGAAGAGAAAAAGAAGATCCTGCTGCTTTCGCTGACGCGTTTCATTCAGGCCGCCGACCGCGGCCGGGACCGTCTGATCCGGTTCTTCGGCGAAGCCGGAAAAACCGTCAAGTATGCCGAAGCGTTCGAATATTGTCCCTACGGACGCAAGATCTCCGCGGATGAATTCCACGCGCTGATGCAGCCGTAAGGTCATTCCGGAAAAAGAAAAACTGCCGGTCCGGAAACTGGATTCCGCCGGCAGTTTTTCTGTTTATGCAGACTGGATCAGGCGATCACCGAAATCTTCTGCGTGAGCGTGTGGCTCGCGCCGGGCGCCAGATCGATCCGGTCGACCGAGCAGTTCGCCGCTTCCACGCACACCATGGTGTGATATTCCTCATCGCCGAAATCCGCCATGCGCTGGGATTTGGCGATCCAGGGATTCCAGACGACCGTGGTCCGGGAATTTTCCTTTTCCACCAGGATCTTGCGTTTCTTCACGGGATCGTCGATCGTGACCGCCGCTTCGGAATGATAAATGTTGTCGGTCTCCGCCTCGAAGCCGAAGGCGTCCTGCGCGGTGAAATCGGTATTGTTCACGCGGTTTTCGGTGAATGCGCCGCCCAGGCCGCGGATCGTGGTCTGCGTGATTTCCCCGATGTTGAAATACGTATGGATGGCATCGCCGAGCTTATAGGCGGTGCTGCCGGTGTTGACCGTGGTCATGGAAACCGTGAGTTTCGCTCCGAAGTTCACCGTCATGTTCACTTTCAGCGGATGCGGATCATTCACGCTCAGTTCGAAGGTCAGGGAATCGGAGCCGTCCGGAAGGACAACGGCGTCCTTGAGCTGCCAGAACTGGATCCGCGCGACTCCGTGCGTCGGCGCCGGATCGGGTCCGAACCACGGCCAGCACAGCGGAATGCCCCCGCGGATCCCCTTGGGCGCCGCAAAGATGCTTTTCTGTGACAGCCACAGCACATCTTCTTTGCCTTCCGGAACATACGAAAGGATATGCGCACCGAACAGGGTCACGGCTCCTTTGCAGAACTTGTTGGCGATATACGCGGTCGGCAGTTCGGAATCTTGCCAGAAACCGAAAGTCAGGCTGGGACGGTTGAACTTTTCGTTCAATTCGAACAGGGTTTCCTGTGCATTCATTTTTGCTTGCTCCTTTGAAAATGCGATTTCCTGAACTATACTGTATTTTTTGCTGAAATCAAGTGCCCCGCACTGGAAAACCGCCAAAAAAATGATATATTATATATTGAACTCAACTTCAATTTTCAGATTCAGGATGGTATGATGAAGCATAAAAATATGGATATGCTGCTGGACGCCCTGTCGAAACGGATCCTTTTCCTTGACGGTGCCACCGGCACGGAACTGCAGAAACAAGGCCTTACCGAGGACCATTTCCGGGGGACGCTGTTTCAAAACTCCGCCATTCCCCTCAAGGGCAACAATGACATCCTGTGTCTGACCTGTCCCGACGCGGTCCGGAAAGTTCATGTGTCTTACCTCGAAGCAGGCTCGGACATCATCGAGACCAATACCTTCAGTGCCAACATCATCTCCCAGTCCGAATACGGCCTCGGCGATCAGGTTTACAACATCGCCAAAGCCGGTGCAGCGATCGCCCGCGAATGCGCCGACCGTTACACCGCGCTGAATCCGGCGAAACCGCGGTTCGTGGCCGGTTCGATCGGGCCGACTTCCCGCACCGCTTCCATGTCGCCGGACGTGAACAACCCCGCTTTCCGCAATGTCACGTTCGCCGAACTTGCCGCCACTTACAAGGATGCGGCGCTCGGCCTGATTGACGGCGGAGCGGATATTTTCCTGCTCGAAACCGTGTTCGACACCCTGAACTGCAAAGCCGGGATCTACGGCATTCAGGAGGCGCTGGACGAGCGCGGACTGCGGATGCCCGTGATGATTTCGGCCACTTTAAGCGATGCCAGCGGCCGTCTGCTGGCCGGTCAGAACGTCGAAGCATTCATGATCTCCGTGGCCCATACCCGCGACCTGCTGAGTGTCGGTTTCAACTGTGCGCTCGGCGCGGCGGAAATGGCTCCCCATATCGAGGAACTTGCGGCCATCTGTCCGGTCCGGGTCAGCGCCCATCCGAACGCCGGTCTGCCCGATGAACTCGGCCGCTACACGCAGACCCCCGAAGAAATGGCCGCGGTCCTGCAAAGTCTGGCGAAACGCGGTCTGCTCAATATCGCCGGCGGCTGCTGCGGCACCAACCCGAACCATATCCGCGCCATCGCGCAGGCGCTCGACGGCATCGCCCCGCGGAAGGTGACTCCCGTTGCGAAACATTTTCGGCTCGCCGGACTCGATCCGCTGGTCGTGACTCCGGAAACGAATTTCATCAATATCGGCGAACGCACCAACGTGGCCGGTTCCAAAAAATTCCTGAACCTGATCCGCGAAAACAATTTCACCGAAGCCATGCGCATTGCCCGCCAGCAGATCGAAAACGGCGCGCGCATCATCGACGTCAATATGGACGATTCGCTGCTGGATTCCAAGTCGGCGATGTGCAAATTCCTGCTGACGGCCGCAGCCGAACCCGAGATCGCCCGCACGCCGGTCATGATCGACTCCTCCCGCTGGGAAGTGATCGAGGCTGCGCTCCAGTGCGTCCAGGGCAAGTGCGTGGTCAACTCCATCAGCCTGAAGGAAGGGGAGGGACCCTTCCTCGAAAAAGCCCGCAAGATCCGCCGTTACGGGGCCGCGGCTCTGGTTATGGCCTTTGACGAACAGGGGCAGGCCGACACGCTCGAACGCCGGGTCGCGGTCTGCCGCCGGTCTTATAAGCTCCTGACCGAACAGGCCGGTTTCCCGCCCGAAGACATCATTTTCGATCCCAATGTGTTCGCGGTCGCCACCGGCATGAAGGAACATGACAACTATGCCCGCGACTTCATCGACGCGGTCGGCATCCTCAAGAAGGAAATGCCGCTGTGCGGGGTCAGCGGCGGCATCAGCAACGTGTCGTTCTCGTTCCGCGGCAACAACACGATCCGCGAGGCGCTCCACTGCGTGTTCCTGTATCACGCCATCCGCAACGGCATGGAT
>SUWI01000037.1 GCA_015061565.1 Lentisphaerota bacterium | reverse complement strand
AGGACGGTCAGAGCGACCGGCTGGAATACGACGGCGGCTGGATGCCCGACCTGAATCCGGACAAGGAATACCGGATCAATTTCTGGCGGGCGCGCGAGCTGAATGCGATGGTGCGCGAGCTGCAGCCGGGCATCATCATCAACAACCGGTCCGGTCTGGAAGAGGACCTGGACACGCCGGAACAGGTGGTGCGCGAATCCCGTCCCGGACGCGGCTGGGAAAGCTGCATGTGCATCGGCGATTCCTGCTGCTGGGGCTACACCCGGTTCAATCCGAACATGAAGACGCCGGAACAGCTGATCCAGCATCTGGTCCAGGCCGCGCAGGGTGAAGGCAATTACCTGCTGAACATCGGACCCATGCCGGACGGTCACGTGCGGACGGAGGAGATCGAGCGTCTGACCCGCGTCGGACAATGGCTGAAGTGCAATGAAGAGGCGATCCGCAATTCTCAGCGCTGCGAACTGATCGGCAGTTCCCAGCCGGGTCTGGTGGACCTGAACCTGCAGGGCGTCTGGACCCGCCGCGGCAACACCGCTTACTGGTGCATTTTCCGCTGGCCGGGCCATACTGCGACCGCGGTGCGGGTGGATGCCCGTCCAGTCAAAGCAGAGTTCCTGGTTTCCGGCGAGCCGATCGATTTCGACTATAACGAGAAGACCGGCAAGCTGAAACTGACCGGTCTGCCGACCCTGCCGCCGGACGATCTCTGCACGGTGCTGAAAGTGGAGTTTGCCAGCGAGCCGAAGCGGATGGAAGAGTCCTCTCCGGCCGCCTGGCTGTTCGAATGAAGGCTTTTTCTTCTGGTTTCGATGGGTTTCCTGGGGAAAATCGGGGAAAAATGTCATCTTTTTCGGATTTCAATTTGCAACTTCCGGAAAAAGGTGTATATTAATACACTTTAAGAGTGTAAAATTCGATTTGCAACCATAACATTAAGAACAGGAGAAGTCTTATGTATGCAGTATTTGCCAGTGGCGGCAAGCAGTTCAAAGTGCAGGAACAGGACGTTGTGACGATGGAACGCGTGGCCGGCGATGCCGGAGCGAAAGTCACGTTCACGGAAGTTCTGGCGATCGGCGAAGGCGCGGACCTGAAACTCGGCACCCCGTTTGTGGAAGGCGCCAAAGTCGAAGGCGAGATCGTGGAGCAGTTCCGCGGCGCCAAACTGATCGCGTTCAAGATGAAACGGCGCAAAGGCTATCGCCGCCGCAAAGGTCACAGACAGGAACTCACCAAGGTGAAAATCACCTCCATTGCCTGATCGGGGTGTCCTATGAAATACGATTCCAACGGAGCTTTGCTTTCCACCTCGATCCCCGGATTGCCTGAGCCGCACCGGGGAAAAGTCCGCGACATTTACGATCTGGGCGACCGTCTGCTTTTCGTGGCGACCGACCGGATCAGCGCGTTCGACTGTGTCATGCCGAACGGCATCCCGGACAAGGGCAAGGTGCTGACGGCGATGTCGCTGTTCTGGTTCGATTTCCTCAAATGGATGCCGAACCATATCCTCAGCTCGGATGTGAAGGATTTTCCCGCCTCGCTCCAATGCGTGGCGAAAGATCTGGCAGGCCGTTCGCTGATCGTGAAGAAAGCGAAAACCATTCCGCTGGAATGTATCGTGCGCGGCTACCTGATCGGCAGCGGCTGGAAGGATTATAAAAAGAGCGGCAAGGTCTGCGGCATCGAACTGCCCGCGGGTCTCCAGCAGGCTCAGAAACTGCCCGAACCGCTGTTCACGCCTTCCACCAAGGCCGATGAAGGGCATGACGAAAACATCAGTTTCGCCCGGGCCTGCGAACTGGTCGGCAAGGAAAAAGCGCAGAAAGTTGCCGACTGCACGCTGCGGATCTACAAGGAAGCTGCCGCGCATGCCGAAAAATGCGGCATCATTCTGGCCGACACCAAATTCGAATTCGGCGAACTGGACGGCGAAGTCATCCTGATCGATGAAGTCCTGACCCCGGATTCCAGCCGGTTCTGGCCGAAGGAAGGCTATCATGTGAACTGCAGTCCGCCGAGCCTGGACAAGCAGTTCGTGCGCGATTATCTGGAAAGCCTGACCTGGGACAAGACGCCGCCGGCGCCGGAACTTCCGCAGGAGATCGTGATGAAGACGCGCGAGAAATACATGAATGCGCTGAAGGCATTGAGCGGCAGGACCCTGGCTTGAAGCGAATCTGAAATTCTGAAAAGACCGGAGTCTGGGCTGAAAAGGTCAGGCTCCGTTTTTTTCAGCAAGGAAACAATAGATTTATATGGGCACCAAAAAAGAACAACCGCCGACTTTAGTCGGGATCGTCCAGAGCAGTGATTACTGCTTCGGCGATGCTCCCGAGGATGCGCTGCAGCTGGATTGCGGCAGGTCCCTGCGCGGCGTCAATATCCGGTATGAGACCTACGGTACGCTCAATGCCGACAAGTCCAATGCCATTCTGGTGGAACATGCCCTGACCGGGGATGCACATCTGGCCGGATTCCACTCGAACACCGACCGCAAACCCGGCTGGTGGGATGCCCAGGTCGGACCAGGCCGGCCGTTCGATACCGATAAATATTTCATTATCTGCAGCAATATTCTCGGCGGCTGCTCGGGCTCCACGGGTCCGAGTTCGATCGATCCGGCTACCGGCGAACCTTACCGGATGAATTTCCCGGTCATCACGATAGCGGATATGGTGCGGGCGCAGAAACGCCTGATCGATCATCTCGGGATCAAAAAACTGCTCTGCGTGGTCGGCGGTTCCATGGGCGGCATGCTGGCATGCCAATGGCCGATCCTGTATCCGGAAACGGTCGGCAGCGTGGCGGCGATCGCCACTGCGATTCAGATCACGGCGCAGTCCATCGCGTTCAACTGGGTGGGCCGCGAAGCGATCATGGCCGATCCCGGCTGGAACCATGGCAACTATACCGAACAGCCGGAAAAAGGGTTGGCCATCGCCCGGATGCTCGCGCATATCACCTATCTTTCCGACGAATCCATGAGCAATAAATTCGGCCGCGCCCTGCAGTCCACCACCGATTATTCTTTCAATTTCGGTTCCGATTTCCGCGTGGAAAGCTATCTGAATCATCAGGGAAACAGTTTCGTTGAACGGTTCGATGCCAATTCCTATCTGTACATCACGCGCGCGATCGACTATTTCGATGTTTCGGTCAAGACCAACGGTGATTTCCGCAAGGCGTTCGAACCCGTGAAATGTCCGTTCCTGGTCGTTTCCTTCTCCAGCGACTGGCTGTTCCCCGAATACCAGTCCCGCACCTTGACCGAGATCCTGCTGGAAAACGGCAACGACGTGACGTTCTGCAACATCCAGTCCGGCTACGGGCACGATGCGTTTCTGCTGGAATACGAAACGCTGGGCAAGCTGATGTCCGGATTCCTCACCAATATCGAGCCGGAGGTGAAGCCATGACCATGGGAATGAAAATCGATGACGCCAATGCGCTGGTCGCCCGTTCGGACTTGTCCGCCATCGCGGAAATGATCCCGATGGATGCCAAGATCCTGGACCTGGGCTGCGGCTCCGGCCGTCTGCTCAAAGCCCTGAAGACTCTCCGCCATGCCAAAGTCATGGGCGTGGAACGCAACCAGGACAAGATCATCGAATGCGTGCAGCGCGGCGTGCCCGTGGTCCAGGCCGACCTGAATGAACAGCTCACCGAATTCCCCGACCACAGTTATGATTATGTGATCCTGAGCCGGACCCTGCAGACCGT
This sequence comes from Lentisphaerota bacterium, assembly GCA_015061565.1. Taxonomy (GTDB): domain Bacteria; phylum Verrucomicrobiota; class Lentisphaeria; order Victivallales; family UBA1829; genus SIG94. The sequence goes on along the minus strand of SUWI01000037.1, from coordinate 26,048 downwards.
GAAACGGCCCGACAAACTGCTGAACGAGATGATGCGGATCGGGAATCACGGCATCATCAGTTTCATGAATTTCGGTCAGATCGAAGCCCGGCTGCAGCTTTTCTTCGGCGGTCACATGCCGGTCACCAAAAGCCTGCCGCTGAAATGGTATGAAACCGAAAACATCCATCCCGGCACCATCAAGGACCTGCGCAATCTCTTCCGCAGTCTGGACATCAAAGTCCTGAAAGAGATGCCGATCGCGCAGCAGGGGGATCTTTTCAAGCTGCTGATCCCGTTGAGTTCGAGTCTCTTTGCCTCCAACTGCATTTTCGTGATCTCCAAATGAGTCTGCGGTCCTTTCCGCCGGCCGCCGCCGAAGGTGTCCGGGTGCTGGTCCTGGGCTCCATGCCCGGCGTAGAATCGCTGCGTCAGCAGCAGTATTATGCGCATCCGCGCAATGCCTTCTGGCCGATCATGGGCACGTTGTTCGGTTTTTCTCCCGCATTGCCCTATAAGAAACGGCTGGCGGAACTGAACCGGGCAAGGGTGGCCCTGTGGGATTCGCTCGCCGGCTGCGAACGTTCCGGCAGTCTGGATTCCAATATCCGGGAACCGGTCCCCAATGACATCCCCGGTCTGCTGGAACAGTACCCGGACATTCATGCTATCTTCTGCAACGGAACTGCCTCGTATCAGTTTCTGAAGAAATATCATGGTGCATTATTCCGAAGGTCCGATCTGGAGATCCGTCAGCTGCCCTCCACCAGTCCCGCCGCGGCGATGTATTCCTTCGAGCAGAAACTCAAATGCTGGGCCGCAGTCAAAAAAGCCGTGTGAAGAACATTTCCGACATCCGGAACCGGTCCTTTTGTCTGGATGATGCAGCCTTTCAAATACATAAGTCTGATTGCCTGACAGTCAATCTTTCTGTTCCAGCTCTTTCGGCAGGGATTGTAAATTGAACCACTGCTCGTGAAGCAGGACATCATTTCGGACATTGTCACGGATAAAAGTCTTGTCACGGATAGTGCGGATGAATTTCGCATGAACCGGTTTTGACAGCACATCATCCGCCCAGACCCAGCGGAAGCCTTGCCTGTGTTCGATTTTCCGGCGTGGCACCACCTGGAACCAGTCTTTGCCGTTCAGACTTCCTGTTATCTCATATTCTCCGACATAGACATTTTCAAAAGACCCGAGCACTGTAGTGATCCGGCTAATGGAGCGGACTTTATCGAATTCGATCTGGCACCAGCCTGCTCCGCCGGCAGCATGCCAAAGCGTTTCGATACTGCCGTCATAAGCTTTTGCCGGATATTGACTTCCGTAGATGATGCTGCCAGTCGCTCTGATATTTTTCAGTTTGAGCAAAGTTTTGATGTTCTTTACATATTTTGCCTTTAGAGCCGGTGTGGTTGCGGGATCCTGAGAAATGATTTTCAACATATCCGAAGCAATATCATCCATGGACTCCGTCAGCCCGGCATGTTTTTTCACCCCGTTATAATCCCGCAGGAGCTGATACTGGACCGGGAGCATGAGTTGTCTGATCCGGTTTTTGTGAACCGGATCGGATGCCGCAGCCAAGGCGGTTTTCAAAATATACCAAGCTTGGCCAGTTACTGCCGAAGATTCGAAGGCGGCTTTCCCGATGCTTCCTCCGGCAGTAAAATTGACAAATTCCTGTTTGCGGTTGACCTCCCGGAGCAATTTGTAATATTGAGCTGCATATTTCCCTGCTTTGTTTCCGTAATATCCTTCGCAAAAGATCCGTTCCAGTTCTTCCCCGCTGCCGCATTCGTCCGGATTCCACATTGCGCGGGGAATCAGCCAGGATTTGAACGGCATTCCAAAGGCTATGTTTTCAGGAATGCCGTTTTCAGTGAATATCCCATCCAGTCCGATTTCCCGGAAGGTCCTGAGATTGTCGATATTCAGCAGCAGATCAGGCGACTGGAGCAGGGTGTCGCCGAAGGTGTAAGTATAATCCCACAGCAGAATATTCGGACAGATTTCCTTCCAGCTTCTGAGTTGTTTTATGAGTTCGTTCCCCGGACGGTTTTTTGGATGGCTGTAGGGCACGCCCCGGCGGTTGTTCCACGCACAGAGCTGGACACATACATTATTTTCCGCTTTGATGTTGAGCGGCGGTTTGCGGCTGGCGGTATACGCGAATATCAGCACTTTCACTCCGGGAAATTCCGCTTTCAGTCCTTTTGCCACGCGGTTGGCGAAAAAGACCCAGCGCCCCGATTCCCGCCCGCCGCATTTTTTCACCAGTTCCTTGCATTGTTCACAGTCGCAATAACCTCTAGTAAAATCACCTTCCTGGATGGAAATATACCGTGCGCCGGGATTTTTCCTCAGCCAGGTCCGGCATTCCTTGACGGTGGTCTCCGCCAGCCCGGGATTGGTCAGGCAGTAATCTGCAGTCAATCCCCGCGCATCCCGGTGAGTCCGTTTCCCGTTTTGCAATGCCCAGAATTCCGGATGGGTCTTGAAATATTTTTTGACCGTTATGATCTGGAACAGACCATGGCATTGAGCCGGACGGGAAAAAATCTGTTCTTCCCCATAATCCGGATCATTCTCAAAAAACCCGCCGAAGCCGCTGTTGAAAAGGTTGCGGGCACGCCATCTCCGGCCGGCCAAGGTATTTTTTCCATGCTGTTCGGTTTGCAGAATTCGTCCGTCAAAGGCCGGTTTGCCATGATAATCCAAAACAGGAAAAGAAACCTGATCTTTCCTTGGAACATATTCACAATCCGGTGTCAGCCATTTTACGCCAAGATGCCGGTCCAGAAAATAATATACCCCATACAGCACGCCTCTGGGGCGTCCGCCGGCTATGATGACATTGCCGTGACGGTCACTTTTTATGGTGAATTCTTCTTTCCCGGCTTTCGGTTTATGACGTAGAATTATAAGTTTTCCTGCCTTGCCGGGCGACTGACCGAAAATCCTGCACAGATATTCGGTCATCTCGCGTTCCGCTGTTTTTTCCGCAGAAATGGGGTTCTGTATTTCCATCCGGACCCGGCTGTCGGAATCAAGCACAATTTCGGGATTATTGCCGGAAACTGACTGGACGCAAAATAGCGCCAGAAAGAGATATAAATACCTTATCATAATACGCATCCTTTCTCTCGGTTTCATCTGCTTGGCGGAATGGTCAGCTGGATCAATGAAAGGGTAAAGACATAGATATTCTTATCTGCAAGTTCCCGATTGTTCATGGTGTCATAGAACTGACGCAGACTGCTGTCCGCCTTGGCCGCTGTAACACTGTTGTCCTGAGCCAGAACATTGCATACATTCCCATGTCGCAGTCCGGCGTGTCCCCAGGACGGATCCGTGACCCGGAATGCGGACAGACTGTGATTCCGTCCGTTTTTGGGATTGACCGAATCGGTCAGGACAGGGAATCTGGAAGGCTGGGTTATCGCTTTTGTGTTGACGATTTCAAGTTTTTTTGAGCTGTCATAAGGCGCACGGATCAGAAATTTCGACGACAGTTCATAAGTGGTGTTCGGGGAAATGGTTCCGTAGATCTGATAACCGCTGCTGGTTTCGACGCCTTTTTTCACCGGACAGCTGAGAAAACTCGGCCACTGAGGCCGGAAATATCCGCCGCGGTATAAGATTGATGCCCAGACACTGCCGGTGCTGTCCCAGTTGCTGATAATGATCGGGCGGCAGCCATTGTAATCGAACTCGTAGCCGGCAAACAGCAATCCGTTCTGTTTCAGATTCCCCACACATTGCATCGCCCTTGCTCTGGCCCTGGCCTGATTCAATGCCGGCAGCAGCATCCCGGCCAGAATGGCGATGATCGCGATAACTACCAGGAGTTCGATCAGTGTAAATAATTTTTTCCCACGGAAAAAATCCATTGCGGTTTTGTTTTGAATCTTCATGCCGACACCTTTCTTTTTGCAAAATTATGTTTTTCAGCTTCAATGAACTCAACTTTCAATTTCGGGACGGATCCGGTTTTTCGGCCGCTGCGGATGATCTCGCTGGCGGATTTCATGATCTGGCAACCCATTTCAAAGCGGGGAACCCGGAAATAGGAAAAACGCGGCACCAGACCCCGGAACGTCATCCCGCTTGCAATCGCTGTGATAATGAAATCTTTGCCTGGAATCATGCCGAGATCAAATGCCGCTTCGAAGACATCCGGTATGATTTCTGTGAAATCAATAAAAACGAACTCCGGTTTTTCACGCAGAAATTGCTGGATTTTATCAGACAGTCCGGAACCTTCTGCAACTTTCCGGATTTTTACCTGCGAAGCGGCAAATCCGGCGTTGATCATCTGTTTCCGGAAAATGTCTGGCCGGATCGAAGGAACGACAGTGTCAGCCAGCACTGCCGCACTCCGGCAGCCGGTTTTCTGAAAATAAGCAGTCAGTGCCTCGATAGCCCCGCCGGAATCACAATCGACCTGAATCGCGGCCGAGGGCAAACAGGCTGTTTTCGGACTGGCTGCAATATAGAAGGTTGGCAGCTCGGCGGCGGAAGCCTCGCGCAGGGCGATCAGCTGATTGTCATTGGGGAAGATCACAAAATCAAAATTTTTCAAGGCCGCTTTCTGGCGTTCCAACAAAACCGGAGAAGGATCGTCTTCAAAATACGAGAACTGCAAATTGGTCTTGAAATTCCGGGCTCCGGCCAGCAATCCCCGATAAAGTTCATAGTTCAACCCCCAGTTCTCATTACCGATCTTCTGCGCATCCATCTCTTTTTCCGGGAAGGCGAAACAGGCGTTCAGCTGTTTCTTTTCCGGCTTCAGACGTTCCGAAACAAACACGCCTTTGACCGGGACCCGCTTGATCAGGGTCTCTTCCTCGAGGATATCCAATGCCTTGACCACCGTGACGGTGCTGACTTCGAAATCTTTGGCAAACTGACGGATGGTGCCCAGGCGTTTTCCTGGCTGATATTTGCCGGATTCGATCCGCGTGCGGATAATGCTGCTGATCTGGTCCGGCAGCGGCATCGCCTCGTCTCTTCTCAGTTCTTCGATCATCCTGATTCCTGTTGTATTGCTATGTTGTTGTTTGTATCACTATGTATCACTATACATCAAAAAAACGCAAAATCAATAGCGGAAAGAAGAAAAAGACAACATTTTATTCTGATTTCCGACAATTTCCCCGCGAACCGATTTGACTTACAGTAACTCTAATGTCTATATTGGCAGTATGGGAGCGGAATCATGACACGGATCGACGAACTGAAAAATTATCTTCGGGAAAAATCTTCCGCCGGGATCGCTCTGGCTTTTTCCGGCGGGGTGGACAGTTCTTTCCTGCTTGCCGTTCTGAAGGAACTTTGCGATGAAAAACCGTTCCCGCTGCAGGCCTTGAACATGCGGACCGTTTTCCAGCGGGAGGATGAAATTGCCGAAGCGCGTCAGACCGCCTTGTCGTGCGGGGTGCCGCTGGCCGAATTCACCTGCGATCCGCTGTCCCTGCCGCAGCTCCGGAACAATCCGGCCGACCGCTGCTACTGGTGCAAACGCCATATCTTCAGCGTGTTCAAGGATCATGCCGAAAAAAGTCACCTCGAAGTCATCATGGACGGAACCAACGGGGATGATCTGCATGTCTATCGTCCGGGCCGGAAGGCGCTGCGGGAACTGGGAGTCGTTTCGCCGCTGGCGGAACTGGGTTTCACGAAAGCGGAGATCCGGAAACTGGCGGCGGAGCGGGGCTTGAAATGTGCGAAGAAACCCGCGATGCCGTGTCTGGCCACTCGGTTCGCCTACGGCACGGAACTGACGCCCGAACGGATCCGGCAGGTCGCGCAGGGCGAGGAGCTGCTCCGGAAACTGCTGCCGGCCGACATCGATCTGCGGCTGCGCGTTCAGGATCGGATCGCCCGGATCGAAGTCTCCCCGGACGAACTGGAAACGATCCTGCGGAACCGGGCCGGGATTTCCGCCGGGCTGAAAAAACTGGGATTCGAATTCATAACGCTGGATCTGGAAGGTTTCCGGTCCGGCTGTTACGACCAAAAAGAGGAGTGAAGACTATGAACAGACGCGATTTCCTGAAAAGCGCCCTTACGGTGGCGGCGCTGGCGCCGGTGACGAGGCTGGCGGCGAAAGCCGGACCGGACGGCAACAAGACTTCCGATATCGCAAAGGGCCCTCAGGTGACCCGGCGGCAGTATAAAGACACCCAGCTCAGTGTTCCGCTGCTCGGATTCGGCTGCATGCGTCTGCCCACGATCTCGCCCGACAAGCCCGATATCGATTACGCCACGGCGAAAAAGATGATCGCCAGCGCCATGATGGCCGGATGCAACTATTTCGATACCGCTTACATGTATCACGGCGGCCGCAGCGAAAAATGTCTCGGCGAACTCCTGCAGGATTATCCGCGCGATTCCTATTACCTGACCGACAAAATGCCGGTCTGGTTCGCCCGCAATGCCGCCGATATGGAACGGATCTTCAACGAACAGCTCGCCCGCTGCAAGACCACGTATTTCGATTTCTACATGCTCCATTCGATGGGGGTTGCCAACTGGAAGACCGCCAAACGATTCAAAGCCTATGAATTCCTGGCGAAGAAGAAAAAAGAGGGCAAGATCCGCAAGCTCGGTTTCTCGTTCCATGACACGCCCGAACTGCTCGCGGAGATCATCAAGGCGCATTCCTGGGATTTCGTCCAGCTCCAGCTCAACTATCTGGATTGGGAACTTTACCGGTCGCGCGAGCAATATGAAATCGCGACGAAAGCGGGCGTTCCGGTGATCGTGATGGAACCTCTGCGCGGCGGCGCGCTGGCCTCGCTTTCACCCGATGCGGCGGCGATCCTGAAAAAAGCCGAACCCAAACTCAGCACCGCGTCCTGGGCCTTCCGCTATCTGGCCGGTCTGCCGAATGTGCTCTGCATCCTCTCCGGCATGACGCTGCCCGAACACATGGAGGACAATATCCGCACCTTCACCCCGATCAAACCGCTTTCGGACAGCGACAGGAAAGTGCTCAATGAAGCGCTGGCCGTCTACCGGAAACAGCTGGCCGTGCCGTGCACCGCGTGCAAATACTGCATGCCCTGTCCGGTCGGAGTGGAGATCCCGAAGATCTTCGGCCTTTACAACCAGTACAAGATCTCCGGCAACAAATGGCTGTTCAGCAACAATTACAATGCCATTCCGGAAGATTCCCGGGCGGATGCCTGCGTCAACTGCGGTAAATGCCTGAAACAGTGTCCGCAGAAGATCAAGATCCCCGCCGAACTCAAGAAAATCGCCAAAGAATTCGCCTGACCGGACTGCCGTCGGATTATGCCGTCGGCAGTTCATCCATGCGGATGATCTTCCCCGTGTCTTCGGATTTTTCCGCGGCGAAACACAGCCGCATGGTTTCGAAGGCGTCCTCCGCGGGAACTTCCGGCGGCAGACCTTTGGCTACCAGTTCGATCACCCTCACATTCTGTCCGTGCGTGTTGTGGAAATGGATCTGATCTTCTTCCTTCGGGAAAGTGATCGTTTCCACGATTTTGTTGTCGATCCCGTCCTCGACGTCGGAAAAGGCGAAGCGGCGCATTCTTCTTTTGAAAACGTCCGTTTCCAGGACCCCTTTGGTGCCGCAGACCAGGTACTGCAGATAATGGCCGTCGTCGCTCTGTTTGGCGAGCAGTTCCACCAGCGGGTCGGCATGGTATGATTCCGCACTGTACATGACGAAGTTCAGCGACGCCACGCCGCCCTTGCTGTACCGGGTCGAGATCTGATGGTTGTCCCGATGGTTGAAATAGGAGATCACTTTCGGCGCGGAAAGCGAATAGACCGTTTCCGGTTTCTGGTCACGGCTGAAAAACCAGCGCTGCAGATCCAGGTAATGCGAGAGTTTTTCGCCGATCAGGAAACTGCCCGTGCTGTTGCTGCGCCAGTTGTTTTTGCGGTGGAACTCACAGCAGAAATAACGGCACTGAACGTTCACGACGTCGCCGATCAGTCCCTGATCGATCCAATCCTTGATCTGCCGATACATTTTCGAGTAATGCAGTTCGAATCCGATCTGCAGGAATCCTTTGGTCTGTTGTTTCACCCGGATCAGATGGATCGCCTCTTCCAGAGTCGAGCCCATCGGTTTTTCGCAGAGGACGGCTTTCCCGGCCTTGAGGGCGGCTTCCGCGAGCGTAACATGGGCATCGTTGCTGGCCGCGATGGAAACGAAGCGGATCTTCGGATCGTTCAGGATCGCGTCCAGTGTCGCCGGCAGAATGCCGATCTCTTTGGCCCGGCTTCTGCACCGTTCCGGATCCGGTTCATAACCGTAGATTTTTCCCACATAAGGGGATGCTTTTGCCGCTTCGGCGTGCGTTTTTCCCATGGCGCCGATGCCCAGGACCGCCACATCGATTTTTTCCATTCGAAATCTTCTCCTTTGCTTTGAAAGTTTTTTTATATTGCGGACTGATCGTTTATGTCTGTCCCGCAGAATTTTTTCCGGAAAGCCGCGGGGGAAAACAGAAAGTAGTTTTTGAAGGTTTTGGAAAAATGATAGCGGTCCAGAAAACCGGAAGCGGAAGCGACCTCGTCGATATTCATTTCCGTTTCCAGAAACAGTTTTTTGGCATATTCCATACGGATCTTTTTTAGATACTGTTTCGGAGTGACTCCGGTTCCGAGCAGAAACCTGCGGTGAAAATTATTGACCGACATTTTCACTTTTCCGCTGAGACCTTCGACGGTATGCCGTTCGCCGGGATGACTGTTGATGTATCTAAGGATTTCCTTGATCCGGGGATCCAGCAAAGGCTTTTTCTGAGGTAAAAAAGCTTCGATCGGAATTTTGCCCAGGACATTCAGAATGATCTGCTGAAGCAGGATGATATTCTGAAGTTCGGTATTGGAAGGCGAAAGTTTCATGATCAGCGGGACGATATTGTCCGAAGACATGACCAGCATCCGGTTGTCGACCCGGTCGAAAGGCGCCTCGGCCAGAAAGTGAACGGCGAATTGGATGAAGGGTTTGCAGAATTTACCGTGAAACCGGGTATACGGCGGGAAAAGATAAATTTTGTCCGGATCCGGCACAAACTCTTCCCCGTCCACATTGAGCATCAGCCCCGGAGTCGGATTCCAGTAAATGATCCAGAACGGCTGGATGACTTTGATATAATTCCACTGCCGGACCAGGAAAAACCCCCATGACTGCGGATAAACGATCATCCTGTCGACATTCTGCTGCCATGGAAAAACCGCTTTTTTCTTAAGATTTTTTATGGTGGTTTTTGACATATTTTTTCAAAAATCTTACATTTACTTTCCCCGTATCCGGGGTATAATATAATCGCGGAACAAATATTTTCAATCAGAAGAAGCAATGTTTTCGAAAGAAGAAGGAGGAAGTCATTATGAGAAAAGATCTGCCGCACAGCGGAACAGCTGCTGTCATCCGTCACGGATTCACACTGATAGAACTCCTGGTCGTAATTGCGATCATAGCCATTCTGGCGGGACTGCTGCTGCCGGCATTGAATCACGCGCGGGATACTGCCCGGGCCAAATCCTGTCTGAATTCGGTACGGCAATTCGGCCACGTGGTCATGACTTATACGGATGATTACCGGGGCTGGGTCCCCGGCGGTTACACCCTCGGCGGTTACTATGCCCCGCCCAAAAGTATCTGTAACAGTTATATTATCCGCGATCTCATCAGCCTCTACAAAGGAGCTTTGCCGGAATTATCCAAGACCAGCAAATTCTGGTTCTGTCCTTCGCTTTCCTCGAAAGGGAGAACCGACATGCTCAATTATGCCCAATCCGGCGTCCTCGGTTTTCTCTCCTGTTACGGAGTCAATCAATACGTCTGCGAATCCAATTTTACCGGCAATATCCTGAAATTGAATCCGCCGTCACGAACGGTTGCCGTCGGAGATACCAAATTGAATGATCAAACCGGGAATAAATGTATCGGCGATCCCAATCTTTCCGGCACCATTCCCCCCATTGGCGACTATCGTCCTCTGCGTCATAACGCGAATACCAGCGCCAATTTCATTTTCTGGGATGGACATGGGGAAATCCGGAAATATACACAGTATCCGAACACCCTGCTCAATTCGGATACCACAAAACTGGGTCAGACGTGGTTCTGGCGCAGATACAACCCCACCAATCAGGATTTTGCAAACATGTAAAAGCAGAGGAAACGAGACATGAAATCATTCATTTTTACCCTGGCCGCCTGTGCGGCAATCGCCATGCCCGCGGCAGAAGAAGTGCTCTTCCGGAGCGATTTCAGGAACGATCGCGAACTGAAAGGCTGGTTCGATGTCGGCAACAGTTATATTCAAGGCGTCCCTCAGGCAAAACCGACCAAAGGACTGAGATTCGGCAAAACGATCGAAGACGGCGGTGAAATAATTCTCAAGGCGGATGCCAATTCCATGGGAATGACTCATCTCTTTTCCAAACCGGTGCTGGTGGATGACAACCTGAAAAGCCTCACCTTGAAAATCGTTTTCCGCCAGAATCCGAAAGCGGCTGCGGGAATCACCGAAATGTCACTGACCAGCCGACGTCAGCCTTCCGCCACCAATGGCGGACCCTTCTGGCCTGGACGCGACAGCGGGGTCTCGGTCCGCGGATATTCCTACAGCGCGCAGGCGCCCAACTTCATTTACTGGAGGAAAGATGGATCGGACAATAAAAAATTTCATTCAACGGCACCTTACAACCTCTTTCCCCGTTCGGTCCTGAAAGATTGGACCACGGCAGTCATCACTTACGATCACGAAAAGAAAATTCTCTCTTTCGACTGCGACGGAGTGAAATCCCTGGTCTATCGGAATGTCGATTTGAAAGGTGTCGAATTCAATTCCTGTTTTGTCAGTTATAACATGAATGAATACAAAAGCATTGAAGTCTTTTGCGTGAAAAAGTGAACAAGGCAGGGGCAAAGTGAAGAAGTTCTGGTGTTTTCTGCTTGCATTGACCGCGATCGCAGGATTTTCTGCCGACCTGGTCAAAGACGGACAGGCGGCCGGAGTGATCGTTCTGTCGTCCAATCCCACCCGTTCGGCCAGGTTCGCCGCGGCGGAATTGAATTACCATATCGAAAAAATGACCGGAACCAAACTGCCGGTCATGGATTCGCCCCAGGCCGGCAAAACCAATATTTTTGTGGGTGCCGGCAATGGGACTCCCGCCAATGATTCGTTTGACCGGCAGGAATATCTGATCAAGGTCAGCGGCAGCAGCATTTTTCTGCTCGGCCGGGACAAGGAAGATCACCGTTCCTTCGATTATCGGAAGCCGAACACGTTTCCGGGAATCTGGGAGGATATCGGAACCTGTTATGCCGTTTACGATTTTCTGGAAATGTTCGGGGTGAGATGGTACCTGCCCAAAGAGATCGGACTCCATTACGCCGGACAGAAAAATCTTTCGATCGGCGAAATGGAACTCCGCCGGAAACCCTCAATGGAATACCGCCACCCCATCTGGGCCGGCTATTCTTTCAACGAAGATCTGCTCAATGACACGGTCGGCGGCCCCGTGCCGAAAACATTGAACCAGCGTGATGCCGTGCTGTTCCGGCTCCGGAGCCGGATCGGCGGCAGGCAATTTTCCATAAACCATTCTTTCTACTCGTTTTACAAGCGTTTCCCGGAAAAGAAAGAGTGGTTCGCACAAGGTTACGGCAATTCCAAGCCGCCGCAGATGTGCTTGTCCAGCGAAGGATTTTTCCGGCAGGTCGTCCAGGATGCCCAGGATTATTTTGACGGCAAGGCCAGTCCCAGTGTGGCCGGATTGCTGACTAAAGGATTGGATTGTTTTCCGGTCTTTCCCATGGACAACGGATCCTGGTGCAAGTGCGGAAAATGTCAGGCCCTGGTCCTGAAAAAAGCCACCCGCGGAGCCGGAAAATTCAGCAACAACAAAGCCAGCAATTACGTGTTCGATTTTGTCAACCGCGTAGCCCGGGAAGTCCGGAAAAGCCATCCCGGAAAACTGATCGGCTGCGGTGCTTATCATGATTACTGTTATCCGCCGGATTTCAAACTCGAACCCAATATCCGTCTGGTGGTATGCCTGCATACCCGCGACGTATTCAGCGAAACGACCGTGAAGAATGACAAGGACATTCTGGATGCCTGGACCGGATCGCAGCCTCATATCGTCAAAAATGTATGGAGTTATTTCTGTTTCCCGGCACTCTCCGGAAAAAACCAGAAAGTCCGCGTTTTTCCCGGTTTTTTTGCCGGAAAAATCGATCGGATCTTCCGCGAATATCTGGCGGCCAATGTCCGGGGGACTTTCATGGAATCCTCCTATGCGGACCATGACCGGATCTTCATCCTGATGGATCAGCTCGACGGTTATCTTTACTGGAAACTTGCCTGGAACCGCGAGAACAAAGGCGACGGGATCATCAATGAGTTTTTCCGCAACTATTACGGCCCGGCCGAAAAGCCCATGAAAGACATGTATATGCTGATCCAGGAACGGTATACAAACCCGAAATACCGGGTGAAAGCCAGTTCCATCGAAACCGTTTCCTGGGAGTATCTCGGCACCAAAGAGGTCATGAAACAGCTTGACGGATACATGGCGCAGGCAAAACGCCTGGCCGCAGCGGAACCTTACAAATCGCGCGTTGCGCTTTATGAAAAAGGCATCATGGACTACATGCGCAAAGGACATAAAACCTTTGTCAACCGGGCCCTCCAGATGTCCGGTTCCATGATGCAGGCCGATGTCCCCTTCCTGAAAGTCCCGAGCCCGGGCGATCCGTCCGCGGTCAACTGGAAACAGGCCGGACTGCTGAAACTGTTCGGCGGTCTGCGGGCCGAACCGCTGAAAGAAAAGCTGGAAGTCCGCGTCGCCCACGACGGGACCTATATTTATTTCTGCTATCTCCAGAAATGCGATACTTCCAGGCTGGTCAGGAATCAGCCGCTGTGGCAGAACGACGAATGGGAATCCTACTTTGCCAGACAGCAGTCGAAACCTTACCAGATGTTCGGGACCGACTGCCGCGGCGGCGTGGAAGGCGAATACAATCTGGAAACCCTCAAAGGTCCCTGGAACAATCCCGGCAAAATCATCCATGAGGTAAAAAAAGATCACTGGAAAGTGCTCATGGCCTTGAAACTGTCGGAAATCGTTCCCGGCGGGATCAAGCCCGGTGAAATCCTGTATTACAATGTCATCCGGGCTGCTGAAAACCAAGCCAGAGGATGCTGGATCCCCACTTTTGCCGGTTTCCACGCTCCGGACCGTTTCGGCGAACTTTACCTGATGCCGGGCAAATAAGTCAAGGGTCCCATCATGCTGAAGATCTGGCGCAGTGCATACAGCAGATTCGGGCTCAATACCGAGTTTCCCGACGACTTGCAGGATGAAACCGTCACCGCGGAAAAAAGTTATTCCGATGCCGTCCTGAAAGAAATTGCGGCCTACGGATTCAACGCCGTCTGGATCCATGGTCAGCTGCATCATATCATCCGGCATCCGCGTTATCCGGAATTCGCACCCCATGACCGGCAGCATCTGCAGGCCCTGAAAGTCTTATGCGCTAGAGCGCAGAAATTCGGAATCAAAGTCTACCTTTATCTGCAGCCGCCCCGCGCGATTCCGGAAAGTCACCTGGATTTCTGGAAAGCCCATGCCGGGGACGGGGGGCACTCCCAGAAATTATGCGGTGATGACGGAAAACGTTTTTCCATGCGTTCCCTCTGCACTTCCATCCCCGAGGTCCGGGCATATATTCGGGATTCTTTTGCGGAATTGACCCGGCAGTTGCCCGAGCTGGGCGGTTTTATCATCATCACCGCTTCTGAATATCCCGCCCATTGCTACAGCTGCCGGAATTGCCGTCCGGGACCGGTCCGCCCCCGGAAACTGGTCATGGATCACGTCGCCACCGACTGTCCGCGCTGCGGAAAACGGGAACCGGAAGATGTCGTGGTGGAACTGATCCACACGATCCGGGACGGGGTCCGGAGTTCCTCTTCGGAAATGCAGCTGATTTTCTGGAACTGGTCATGGTCCATGTATATCGATCCTCCCTGCACAGCGATCATCGAACGTCTGCCGAAAGATATTTATCTGCTGGCCGATTTCGAGCGCGGCGGTTACCGGAAGGACGGCACCTTCATCAATGAATATTCTCTGGGTTACAGCGGACCTTCCGAGCAATTCCTTGAAACCAAGTCGGCCGCAGATAAAGTCGGAATCAGAGTCCTGCCGAAATTTCAGCTGGGAACGACTCATGAACTGGCCACCGTCCGGTCGATTCCTGTGATTTCAAATCTCTTCCGCAAAGCTGAATATGTCCGCAAAAACGGTCTGGACGGATTCATGGGCTGCTGGAATTTCGGGAACCTGCTTTCCACCTCGCTGAAAGCTTTCCTGTTTTTTCTGGAATCGCCCGGCGCTCTTCCCCGCAGTCAGGCTTTGCACCGATTCGCCGCAATCACCTATCCCGGCTCCGATCCGGATAAAATCGTCGGGGCTTGGGAACTTTTTTCGGAAGCCATGGAGTACTATCCGTTCACGATTCCTTTCCTTTATTCGGGGCCGCAGAATCATTCCCTGGCCCTGATCCCGGAAATGGGGCCGCTTTCCGGGAAAAAAATCGGCCGCTCTTTTCTTCCCGATGAACGCGGGGATTCCTATGTCGACTCGGAAACCGCAGAATTTCCTTTGGATGACATCATCGATCGTCTGTCGGATCTGGCCTCGATCTGGGCAAAAGGAACCGGCCTGCTTCGGGAAACCCTTCCCGAAGACCATATCGATCTCGGCAATGCACTCATCTGCGGTGCGGCATGGCAATCGGCCTGCAATATGTTCCGCATTTACCGGATGAGAAAATCCTGGAATGATTCCATGAAAGCGGAATGGATGAATATTGTCCGCCGGGAATTGTGCGTGGCGGAATCCGTTTTGCCTTATGTGGAAAAAGATCCCGAGCAGGGATGGCATATCGAAGGCGATTTCTATTCGTTCAATGCCGGAATGATCCGTAAGAAAATCGCCGTCATGCGGAAAATCCTCCAGGACGGCGTTCCTTCGATCCGATCCTGAATTTCTCTGAAATCGCTCTCATTCCCGAGGGAAACTCACAGTCCGGAGAACTTCCTTTTCAGGAACAGGGTTTTGATCTCGAACGGCTTGAAATGAAGCGGACCGGAAACCGGAACCGGATTCTGTTCCAGCATGTCGGTCTCCTGCCAATCGCTGCCCGGCAGGGATAATTCGGCGGATTTCCCTTCCGATTCGAACAGGCGGACGACGATCCCCGAACCGTCCTCGGAGGGTTTCACATTACCGCCAATGACACTGGTCCCCGCAGTATCCGGCAGGACGGGCAGCTCTATCCCCCGGGCATCCGGATCCGAACAGCCGATTCCGACCGGGAACAGCGGAGCCGCGGCCTCCCAGCCGGCTTTCGGATCGGTTCCGGGTGTGATAACATACCGGCAGACGTATTCTCCATCGGGCGGACGCTGGATCGGCTTCCGGGAGCCATCCGGCAAAACCTCGTGCGCGCCGCTGCACCAGCCGATGCCCCGCACCATGCAGTTCCGGATCTCATGGTCGTCGAACTCCCACATCCGATGGTCGCAGGCTATGATCAGGCCGTTCGCCGACACGAACAGCGAAACCAGACGGATACGCCCGATCTGATCATCCGGATTGCTGCCTCGTTCGGGGGTCACGATGGTTTGGAAATCCAAGCCGTTTTTATAGATCGTTTCCGGGTAGCGGACCATCCCGAACGGGACGCCGTAACAAATCTCTGTTTTTGCCTCTCCCGCCAGCGGGAAAGCCTGTTCCAGACGCACGAAATTGCCGTTTTTCCATTGGATCTTATTGATGATCTCCAGCCGGGGCGAATCGCCTTCCAGCCGGATCAGCTGCGTGAACGCCAGCCCGTAAACGGTTCCGGTCAGTTCGATTTCCGCCGCAACCGGAGAAATCCGGACCGGGGAGATCATGTTGATCACGGCGGGAAAACGCCGTCCGGAGAGATCCATCCGGCAGATGTAATCGCCGCGTTTCTCTTCCAGTCCGATGATCCCTGCATGTTCGATATATTTTTTCCCGTTCGCATCGGCAATGGAGAGTTCGCCGGTCACGCCGTCGATCTCAAGCTGCCAGAATGCGTTTTTGAGGCGGATCGGCAAGGCATAGCCGCCCGGCTGATTCTTTGCCTGCCGCGGATCGTCCACCTCGAACGGCGGCTGGAAAACCGCCGGTTCGCCGGGTTCCAGATAATAACACGCGGCGCCGAAGGCGGGAACCTCGGCAGTGAACTCGATTTCGATGGAATCGGCCGATCCTCGAAGATGTTTCACCAGCCGGAACGGATGCTCTTTTCCTGCCGCATCGATCAGACGGAAATTGTTATCTTTGAGCCCCTCCATTCTCATCAGGGTCTTTCCATAGAGGCTGGTCCGGGCCCTGACCAGTTCGCGGCGGGTCCAGGACAAGGTGTTGAACAGGACGATGGGGAACGCGCCCTGGTGCGGCGCTCCGACTTTTGAGGCGATCCGGATGGCGGTTTCGCGGGCCAGACGTTCCGCGGTCATCCGGGCAGTTTCTTTCAAAGCTTTCTTTTCGCGGTCGGCAAGGTCGCCTCCTGTCCCGTTCTGGTTGTGGTCCATCGCATCCAGCAGCCAGTCCCAGCACTGCCGGAGGATTTCCGGTTTCCGGAATTGAGGCGCCAGCACCTGGAAATATTCCGCCGCGGACAGTGCCGCTTCCGCCTCGCGGTCGGCGGGCCACAGGTCGGGCCACGAACTTTCCACATTCGGCCACAGCGAGGGTATTTCACCCGATATCCGGCCTTTCGACCGATAATGTTCCGCAAAAAATCCGGTCAGCGTGGAGAAGTAAAACGGACGGTGTCCGTCCCGGTTCCAGCGGTGGAAATTTTCGGGGACGTTTTCATTCAGTATCATCAGGTCGGCTCCGAATTGGCAGAGCTGCGGATAATCCACTCCGCCGAGTTCCGTTTCAACCTTGATTTCATTGGCGCACATGACTTCATAATCCGCCGCTTCGTTGAACAAATGCCGCATCCTGCCATAATGGATCGGCGCATAGGCCGGGATCACCGTGCCGTCCGGCGCTTCGTATTCCACGCAGTCGGTATGCGGCGGCGTTCCGTGGGAGAGAAACAGCCCGGCAAAACCGCATTTCGCTGCGATCTGGGGCAGCTGCGGCGTGACCCCTGGGATATCGGACAGCGTTGCAATGTTTCCGCAAACACCCAGTTTTTCCAGCACGATCTGCCGTCCTCGGAGACAGTTCCGGATCAGGGTTTCCCCGCTCGGCAGCTGGGTGTAGAGAATGCTCCGCAAAGGCACTGCTTCCAGCCGGCCTTCAGCAGCATAACGTTTCAGTTCCGGCACCTCGTCCGGACAGCTTTCGCAGAAAAATTCCAGAAAATTCGCCGCTTCGATCATGAAACAATAATCCGGATATTTCCGTAGCAGCCGCAATGCCGTGCGGATGATTTCGATGCCGCGGGTGAGACATTCCTCCCGGCTCCCCGCCCAGAACAGGTCCAAGTGGGAAAACGGAACCAGATATACAGGTGCTTTCATAATTCTATCCTTCCTGAGCTGTGTTCTTCATATTATATCCGGTAAATGGAGAATGACAAGACGGAAAAACGAGAATGGCGGAAATTCCATATTGTGGAACGTTTTCCGGGTTGACATCCGGAGGAAATGCAATATATTTACGGAAACGGGAAAGGAGGCCGATCATGGACAGGGACGTGCCGGTGAAATCATTGAAAAAAGCGCTGGAGATACTGACGACGCTGCTGTTCGACGATCCGGAGGAAAACGGATTCGCGCTGCATACGCTGGCGGAACTGCACAACATGCCCCGGAACAGCGTGCACAATCTGCTGAAAACCATGAGTGCCTGCGGTTATGTCGAAAAAAACATTCACGCCCGCTATACTTACGGTCCGGTCTGCCGGAAGATGATTTACCACAATTACCGGCGGGATGCCGATTTCCGGGAGGAACTGATCCGGATCATGAAGGAAACCGGCGCAGCTCTGGGCGTGGTGACGGTCTATGCCGTACTCCACAATTACCGGTGGATCCCGATGATGCGGGTCGGTCCGCGGAAAATCTATCCGATCGATTCCGAGGTGCTGGGGCCTGCCCGTCTCTATGAAACGGCAACGGGACGGGTGCTTTACTCCTGTTCCACGCCGACGGACCGTTCGCGGATCCTTGAACGGAACGGGCATCCGGAAAAGATCTGGCCGGACCATGAGGCGGAAATGCAGAAGATCAGGCGGCGGAAATTCGTATTTGTCCAGCGGATCTGGAATGGAGTTGACACGGGGCTGAAAACTTTTGCCGTACCGGTTTTCAGAAAGGACGGCAAACTCGAAGGCGCGCTCGGCTGTTATTTTCCAGGCAGGCACCAGGAGCTTACGCCCATGCTGCAGACCAAGGTCAGACGGGTCCTGCTGAACGCGGCGGACCGAATCGCAAACTTGTGGGATGTTCCCGAGGAAGAGAATTGAAAAGGCTCCCTGGCGACGATGCCCGATACTGCCGCATTTCATTTTTTTTGGTTCAACGGGGAAAATCCAGTCGGAATCCTGCTTTTTTCAATTCATCCGCGAGTTCAGCATACGGGAGATCATGCGGCGTTCCGTTCCGGGCAGCTGCCATGGCGGCCGCGGTTCCGGCGACTTCCCCGGTCATGGCGGCAACAGGGATCACCCGCGTCGCTTCCCAGGCATCGCCGATGGAGGAGATGCACCTTCCCGCGGCGATCACGCCGTTCAGATTTTCCGGCAGCAGGGAACGATAGGGTACCTGCCAGAGTTTTCCCGGACATCTCCAGTCGCCGAAAACACCGACGGGGTCTTCGAACGAACGGCCTTCCATTCCGGTATCCAGCGTGAAACAGCCCTGTATGCAGCGTCCTTTCCGGATGGGCGGGATTGTCTGCAGCGTCAGCGGATAATGGCTTTTCCGGTCGGCAATGCCTTCCGTGTATTCCCGTTTCAGCAGATCGCGGTAGCGGCGGCGTCCCTCCAGGACAAAATCCGTGACCATTTTCCCCGAAAGTTTTTCCGTGGTGTAAACCTTTTCCAGCCGATCCGCGTGGATCGCCGTGTGGGAACATCCGTCAAGGTCATTTTCGCTTTTGGAATGCTCATTGTGTTCAATGGTCCACAGTACCATGGAATTTTCGGAAAAACGGCATGGCTCTCCGGCGAGGAAACCCAGATCGGCATCTCCGGTTGCGTCAACGAACACTTTTGCTCCGATCCGGACCGTGCCGCTTTTGTTGGCGACCTCGATTTCCGTCAGCCGTTTGTTTTGGACGGTGCAGCCGATGATACGGGAATCCAGCCAGACATCGACCCCGGCGTTTTCCAGCAGTTCATCCAACGCGAGAACGAAAGACCCGGGCGAAAATCTTGCTATGTATCTTCCGTGTTTTTCCCATTCGGGATTCGGTTCGCAGGGACCGTACCGATTGGATGCGTTCAGCAGTTCTTCGGAAATGCCGTGAATCATCTGATGCCCTTTCCCATCGCAAAGGGGAAGATAAACGAGCACCAGCCCGGAGGTGGCCAGACCGCCCGGCAGGATGGTCTTTTCGATCAATACGGTATTCATGCCGCGGCGTGCTGAAGCGAGCGCGGCGGCAACCCCGGCTACACCCCCGCCGCAGATTGCCGCGTCATATTCTTTCCGAAGCATTTCTCAGTTCTCCAAAACCATTTCCACCTGATAAATTTTCAAGCCGGAAGAGGAGGAAAACATGATCCGGATGGAATCGATGGTTTTCCCTTTGATCTGCTGCGGAATGGGAAAAACAGCCTCGAAATTTTTCCGGCCTTCCGCATTCGGGATCCGTTCCAGGAAACTTCTGATGAAGCGGTTATTGCTGTAGCAGTAGATTCCCATCCAGGAAGCATAACCCTGTGCGGCAAAGCTGATGCGGACATTTCTCCGGTCCCGCACCGGAAATTTTGCCTGGCTGTAGGAAATGCAGTTTTGTCCTTTCAGCACCATACCTCCACCCTCCAGCGGTTCCACCTTGCCGCTCCAGTTTTCCAATTTTCCATTCCGGATTTTCCAATCCAGGGCAGGCAGTAATTCCGCAGCGGAGAGGAAAAGGGACAGCACGGATGCCAAAAGTATCAGATATTTTTTCATTTCGGTTTTCCTCCTCCGATGGTGACGGACGGAGTTCCGAATTTGAAATCCGCCGGTTTTGCGGTTTTGAAAAAGAGCCGGAACGCGGTGACCTTATCGGGGATCCGGAGTGTCATTTCGAACTCGTTTTTCCCTTTGGAAACTGCTTTGGCGCTTTTGAGCCCGAGCTGTTTCTGCCCGGAATACATCTGGATGCTGCAGGCCGGGACAACGGTTCCTTCGGCTTTCCAGCGGACCGTAATCTTGTCGCCGGGGACCGCGGGGATCTCCTGCGTGCAGACCAGAATGTCCCCGGCGGGCATCCGGACCATTGCCTTATCCGGATCGGCAGTGAAGGAGATCGTTCCCTTGTTCAGGAACCAGTTGCCGATTTCCTTTCTGATCCGTCCTTCCTTGAATCCGGGCCGGTATTCCGACCGGGAATCGCCTCCCCTGATCGCCACATAGCCCATGCAGGAAGTGCATTCGGCGGCGGAACTGAAGAACTTGTTCCAGACCAGTTTGTTTTCGGGGTCATATCTGCGGAAATTCATATTGAACCGGCGGAGATCGGCGTCTCCGATGGCCGGCATCGGGAAGGACATCTGCCAATGCCAGCTCTTTTCGTTTTCCAGCTGTTTGAAATTGACTTTGAAAGCCGTCGACCTGGTATAGAACACGTCGTTAATCTCTTCCGTGAGATACAGCAGGGGCTTTACCGTTGCGGGATTGATCGCGATCTGGGTGACGCGGTTCCGGTTGGATCCGGAAAGGAAGAGTTCGAAGAAATTGCCCCAGAGCCCCAGTTTCTTCTGCGGCTTCTTTTCCTGAAAATCGAAGTAAAGATATTCATTGTCCGCGGCGATTTTGAAATCGAAGACGCCGGGTATGACCGTTCCGTCCTCCATCGAGTGGCAGTCGCCGGCGGAGATCTGATTTTTCCAATCGATCCCGGCGGGGTCGCCATGCGCGTTTTCAACCCGGTTGATGACAATGTTTTTCTCCGGCATGGAATTGACTTTCCCCCGCCGGACATGATCCTGCCGGCCTTCCACGGCCTGATCCCAGAATCCCTTCCGGATCCAGGAGATCCGCTTCCGGACCAGCGGCGAATCCGCCTTTTTCTCCGCCGCCGCGATCAGCTCGGAAAGCCGTTTCATGCGTTCGGCTGTGCCGACGCTCCAGTTGTTGTCGGCATTCAGCATTCCCGTGCCGAGCGAATGGGCCCGCAAACGATTGGCGACGCCGTTTTTTCCGAACATGGATGCCGGATAGTTTTTCCAATTCCAGTAAATATTCTCCAGTTCAGAGAAAAACGCTTTCATTTCAGGCGCCGCTTTGCCGTAGAACAAAGTGAAATGTTCATCGACTACGGCATCGGCGTCCAGCGACGGATCGTAGAAGATCTTCGACACCACATATCCGGTGAGCATGTTGCAGTACAGTTCACATTCCAGGAAAGCGCCGCGGATCCCGTCACGCGACATTTCCTGAGCGATTTTCCCGGCGTGGCGCGGATAGATCCCCGGGAAAAATTTGTGCTTGTAGCGGGTCGTGGAATCCCAGCTCGGACCGAACAGATAGAGCCAGACCGAAAGGACTTTCCCGCCCTTGTTTTTTACCCATTTTTTGTAGATCTCATCGTGCTGGATCCGGTAGAATTCCGGATTCCACCAGGCATGGATGCCGAGACACATCTGAACGCACAGGTTGTCCGGCAGCTTCACTTTTTCCGGATAGTCAAGAGACCGCTGATATGCCAGCGTGGAAATCCCGATTCCCGGCTGTTTTTTCGCCGCGGCATCGGCGATATCGGCGATCCATTGCCACATCAGGTTGTTTTCTCCGATCGCCTTGCGCCGCTCCGTGCATTTCGGACAGAAGCACGGCCCCTGGGTATCCTGATGCTGGACCGAGGAGAAAAACGGTTTCCCTTCCAGCCGTTTCTGGTAACGGCCGTTGGAAGGCAGGCCGACCATCGGCATCCCGTTCCACTGTTCCACCGCCTGGTTTGCGAAGAATTCCACGACTTCCGGCTCGGAAAAACAGATCCCCGGCGGACAATCCGCATCGTTCGGATATTCCCGGCGGAGGAATCCGTCCAGCGGCACCATTTTCCCTTTATACCCCTGGGCGAAATATGGTTCCCGGCGTTCCCTGAACAGAGCCGCGTATTCCTTTTTTCTGGCTTTGCCCCAGTAATGGAAATAGATCCGGTAGACATTATGGTTGGTCTGACCGAAGAATGAAGTGTTTCTCCAGCGCAGTTTCATGAGCGCTTCGTCGCGCGGCGTATATTTCACGACTTTGAGCATTTTTTCTCTGCCGCCGCTATTGTACAATCCCCGGAACGCATCGGTCGGGGAACTGTGGTCGTGATCCTTAATTTGTACTGCAAGGGTTTTCCGGGGAGAAAACGCGGTCGCTTCGTCCGTCAGGCCATACCAGCGGACGCCGCAGTATTTTTCCAGAAAATCATATACGGCAAACAAGGTTCCCGTGTACTGTCCCGGAAAACTTCCCTGATTATTGTAACTGACCTTGCGGTAATCAGGTTTGTCGCTTCCGAAGATGCGGATCCCCGTTTCGGTGAAGCGGATGGAACTGTATTCCTTCCCCGCGGGTTTGTCGTCCCCGCCGAGTTCGATATGCAGTTTTCCCGGCGATCCCTTGCCGTATTTTACGGGAAACGCCGTTCCGGTGATCATTTTGACATGGTGGTTCAGCTCGAACGCGCCCATCTGGGCGGATGCGGCCGGCCGTTCCCGGAGAACGATCTCCGCCTGGGGAACTCCGTCCTTCACCAGAACCATTTCCGCTGCGGCCAGGTTCGCCGACAGCATGAGCAAAAGCATTTTTTTCATTTTATTCCCCTCACATACCGTTGAAAGCTTCCGGATTGTCCGGCCTGCCGCTCCAGAAGAACGACCATTTCAATATATCAACGTTCGCCCAGGAAGTCATCCCCGGATATGCCAGCTGGCAGGGCACATTCTTAGGGAGCCGGGATTCCGTATGGCCGTCGCCGAAAGCAAAATTGCCCTGTCCCCGATGGCGGAAAGCGATCCAGGCTTTGGTATAACTGTTAGGCGCCGGAACCGTTTGTCCTTCCCAATCCACCCGGTGGTGATTGTAGTTGTCGCCGATAAATGCGGCTCTGGATAAAAATTTGAACCTGCTCAGTTTGCGGTGATTTGCAGCAGCAAAAGTAGGCGACGGCGCTCCGACGAACGCGGTAGTGTTGCCGCCGTAGCTGGTTGCGAACAAACCGTCCGTATAGCCCTTTTCCGGATAATCCGGACAACGGAGAGGTGCGTTCAGCTTCTTTTTCCCGAACGTAAATTTATATATGCCGGCCAGACTTTCCCAGAAATAATTATTGGTGTCACCGCGGGCCAGCGTGTATGGGTTCGGGAAGTATTCGTTATAATCGCTGCAGTACAGGGAATAATAACGGGAGATCCCCTTGATGTTGCCAACGCATTTTATGCTTCTGGCAGTAGCTTTTGCACTGTTCAGCGCCGGCAGCAGCATCCCGGCTAAAATGGCGATGATCGCAATCACGACCAGGAGTTCTATCAGCGTAAAACTTTTACGCCTCAAATGTGGAATACGAGATACGAAACATGAATCGGTGCTGGTTTTCTTTTTCATTATTTCCTCCTTTGTCATTGCAGTTTCATAAGTTCGTCAAACGTTTCACACAATTTCCGGATCGAGATCCGGTAAGTCAATGCACTGACCTCATCCTGCAGACTGACGAGACGCGGGCATTTTTTCAAAGCGGGGATCCATTGTTCCGAGGGGAGCGTACCCATGCCGGGCAGCATGTGCCCATCGGTGTAGCCGTCATTGTCATGCACATGTGCGGTGACCAGATATTCGGACAGCTTGCCGATCGGATCGGGTTCCAGTCGGATGTCGTTCTTCCAAATATTTTGTAGATAAGCGGAATATCGTTCCTTCTTCTTGCCCGGACAGGCGTACATCCCGTTGGCGTGACCGAGGTCGAGGCAGCAGCCGAAATACTTCGAGGGGAACGCCTTGAGGTATTGGAGCAGCGCATCGGGCGAATTGCCGGGATTGAAGCCGTTTTCGATGGCGAGGATGATTCCGGTTTTCTCCGCTGCGGGAACCAGCTGTTCCAGTGCCTCGAAAACGGGTTTTTCCATGCCTTCGTAATAGGGGCCGGTGTGCACGGTATAGGTTTTGCAGCCGAAAAAGGCGGCGTATTCCATGCCCAGCCGGTGATCTTCGATCATGCCTTTGCGGCGGGGAAGTTCGGCGATATTCAGGTCATATCCCGCACCCCAGAGGCCGTGGCATTCGGCAATGTTCATGCCGCAGGCGCCGAGCCAGCCTTTCAGCCTGCTGCAGAATCCTGGTTCGTTCAGCAGCCGTTCCACCCAGGCCTCGATCAGGACCAGGTTCTCCGCACCGTTGTCGGCGAATTCCTGGATGAGCACCGGAGCCATGGCATCCGGAACGGACCTCCAGGCATAAAAGTGTGCCAGCTGTATATCCTTCATTTGTTTGCTCCTGCAGTTTTCAGGTTGAACACTTCATTTTCCATCCGGACCAGGATTTTGCGCCGGTAGGCTTTCGGCTCGTAGATCCTCCGCACGACTTCGTCGATGGCGGCCTGACCCAGCAGATCGGTCGGACTGACTACCAGGTTGATCCCGTTATGCCGGTAATCCAGACCGTGGCGGGCGGCAAAAACTACGATGTTTTCCGGCGGTATATCCTTTACGATCATGGCTTCCGAATAAGCGCTGCAGATCAGGGAATCCGGTTTGAGACGGGCGATTTTTGCCGGGATCTCCCGGTCCGGAAAATCAATGCGGCAGGTCATTTCAGGCTTGAAATCCAAGCCGGAACGCTGCAGCGCATCCTTGAATCCGGCAAGCCTGACCTGCGTGGTGTTGTTCAGGTTCCGGTAGCAGAACAGCGGCCGGCGGCAGCCTTTGCGGAGCAGTTTTTCCGTCATTTCCGAAGTGGCGGAATAGCCGTCGCTGGCCACCAGGCTCACATCCATATTCTCTTGATCGATCAGAAAAAGAACCAGCGGGGGACGTTCCCGGTTGAATTGTTCCACCAGCGCACGGTCGGCACCCCGGAAATCTCCGTAAAGAATGATTCCCGAACAGTTCCGCAATGCCTGCTGCAGAGCGCGGTGTTCATCCCGAAGATCCGTTCCGTCACCGTTATAAAGATAAATGTCCAGCGAAAATCCCTTGATGCCGGCGGCTTCATGCATGATTTTCAGCACCGGCTGCCAGAAATCATAGGCGGACATGGGAAACACCAGTCCGATGGAACGGTTGTCCGCCTGCGGATCTTCCGGCCGCATGCAGGAAACCGGGACCGTGCCCCGATGCCGGATCCGGCAGACCAGACGTGATTCCACCAGCATCCGCATCGCTGCCCGGATCGTATTCTGGGAAACCTTGAACTGATGCGCCAATTCCGTAGTGGAAGGCAGGACCATCCCGGAATCCGGAGCAGTCTCGCTCACGGCCTGCCGCAGGATGTGAAACACCTGGATATACAGCGGTTCGCTGCTTTTCCGGTTCAGCTGACGCGGTGAAAAACGCATGGTTTTCCTTTCCTCCCTGTGGTTTCTGAAAATAATTATAGCACCGTTTCGGTAAAAGTAAACGGACCGGAAAGTATTTTTGATGGTATTTAAATGGACATTATTGTCCGGATCGATAAAAATGGAAAAGTTTTCATAGGGCATTGACATTTTGCAATTCTGCTGTAAAGTGAGCCAATTTCAAAACGTTTTGGCTCTTCTTGTTAAAAAGTTGTTTTTTTCAGCGTCAAACCAATTTTGACGCATCGACTGTGATTTTTTCTTGAAAAAGTCACGAAAAATCATGTTTCATGGCA
>SUWI01000036.1 GCA_015061565.1 Lentisphaerota bacterium | reverse complement strand
GACCGGACCGACCGGATCGGGCAAGTCGACCACCCTGGCCGCCATGGTGGACTATATCAACCGGACCCGCACCGACCACCTCATCACCATTGAGGACCCGGTGGAATTCGTGCACAAGAGCAAAAAATGTCTGATCAACCATCGTGAAGTCGGGCGTCATACCATGAGCTTCTCCAATGCGCTGCGTGCAGCCCTGCGTGAAGACCCGGATATCGTGCTCGTGGGCGAAATGCGCGACCTGGAAACGGTCGAAATCGCTCTGGAAACCGCCGAGACCGGACACCTGGTGTTCGGCACCCTGCATACCACCACGGCCGCCAGCACGGTGGACCGTATCATTCAGCAGTTCCCCGCCAACCGTCAGGCCCAGATCCGCGCCATGCTGGCCGGTTCCCTGAAAGGCGTAGTCGCCCAGACTCTCTGCAAACGGATCGGCAAAGGCCGGATCGCCGCCCTCGAGATTCTGGTCGTCAACTCCGCCGTGTCCAACCTTATCCGTGAAAATAAGATCTATCAGATCGAATCCGTCCTGCAGACCGGCACCAAACAGGGCATGCGCACCCTCAACAACAGTCTTTTCGAAGTGGTGGAAAAAGGCATCGTTGCTCCGGATGAGGCGCTGTTCCGGGCCATCGACCGCAGAGACCTCCGCAAGATGTTCGATGAAAACGGCATCGAATACACGAGCACCGAAGATGACGATGACGAAGAAGAAGCATAAAAACTGAATTTTCCATGTTTCCGGAGGAGTCGGAATGAACGAACAGAAAAACTCCAGCAGACATGACGGCCCTTACCTGACCATTCAGGAAGGCAACGGTCAGACCCGGGAATTTGTCCTGAGTCATACCAGTGCGATCCTGGGCCGTGAAGCGGATTGCGACATCATTGTTTCGGACCGGAATGTTTCCAGACATCATGCAGTGCTGAGCCGCGAGCCGGATGGGATCCTCATCAAAGACCTTTCCAGTGCCAACGGTACCTTTGTCAACGCCCAGCCGGTGTCCAGCCAGATGCTCAAACATCTGGATACCATTCAGGTCGGCGGTGTTATCATCGTGTTCAATGATCCCGGTATCGCGTCCCACGGCGAGACCGGTTCCCGCTGGGCCAACCTTTCCGAGGAAAGCCTTAATTTCGACAATCTCCGGCAGGTGATCCGCGATCTGGAGAAAAATATCTCCATCGTGTTCAAAGGCAATCAGGAAGTCATCCGCAATCTGATCGTCTGTCTGCTGGCGGACGGACATCTGCTGCTGGAAGACACTCCCGGCGTCGGCAAAAGTCTGCTGGCGCAGACCCTGGCCAAATCGGTTCAGGCGAAATACCGCCGGATCCAGTTCACGCCGGATATGCTGCCGTCGGATATCACCGGAACCAATGTCTATGAGGAATCCACCGGCACTTTCCGTTTCATTCCCGGGCCGATCTTCGGCAATGTGATCCTGGCCGACGAAATCAACCGGACGACTCCCCGGACGCAGTCCAGCCTGCTGGAATGCATGTCCGAAGCTTCGGTCACGATCGACGGCAAGGCGCATGTGCTGCCGAAACCGTTTTTTGTGATCGCGACCGAAAATCCGGAAGATTATCAGGGCACCTATCCGCTGCCGGAACCGCAGCTCGACCGGTTCCTGATGTGCCTGAAGATCGGTTTCCCCAGTCCGCAGGCGGAAATAGAGATCCTGGATACCCAGGTCAGTTCCCATCCGCTCAACAGCATTTCCTATGTGATCAAGAGCAACGACGTGGTTTATTGCCAGGCGCTGGTCCGCAAGGTCAAAGTGTCGGCCAAGATCAAGGATTACATCGTCCGGATCGCCAATGCCACGAGGGAACATCCCGCGCTGACCAACGGCTGCAGCCCCCGTGCTTCGCTCGCTCTGATGCACAGCTGCCAGGCTCTGGCCGCTTACAACGGACGTGATTATGTCATCCCCAAAGATGTCCGCGAAATGATCAGAATCGTGCTGTCCCACCGGATGCGGCTCAAGCTCCGTTACCGCGCGGAATGGCATGATGTGCCCTCTGTGCTGGACAGTATTGTGAAATCCCTCAAAATGCCCAATGAGGATCCGGACTGATGCTTATCCCTCGTCCGACACGGGGCGGATTGCTGTTTCTGTGTGCGGCCGCGGCGGCGCTGGGAACCGCATTCATGAATGTGGGACTGGTTTCCGCTCTGATCGCCTCGGTCATTTCCGCTTTTGTGCTGTCGGGGTTTCTGCTCTGCTGGTTTACCGCCGCCGGTTTTGAACTCCGCCGCGAGATCATGCAGGAAGGCCGGTGTCTGGAAAAGGTCTCCCTGCCGGTGGTGGTCCGGAACCGCACTTTCCTTTTCCGTCAGCCCGCGGTGATCACGGAAAAACTGCCGTTCTGCGCCGGCGGCCGCGGCAGCTGGGAACTGCCCGCGCTCGGCCCGCATCAGACCGTCCGGCTGGAACGCGAGGTTACCGCGGTCCGGCGCGGCCATTTCCATCTGGAGAAACTGCAGATCGTTTCCGGCGATCCCTGCGGTCTGTTCCAGGTGCGCAAGACTTTCCGGATACCGGGCGAAATGGTGATCCAGCCGCAGATCCGGCCGCTGCACGAGCTGCCTTCCGGCCACGGGGGACAGCTTTCGATGACCGGCGACGGACGGCCGCTGGGGCATGCCGGCATGGGCAGCGACTTTTTCGGAGTCCGCCCCTATCGCCCGGGCGATGAGATCCGTTTCGTCCACTGGCGCCTGAGCGCGGCCAAACAGAAACTGATGGTGCGCGAATTCGAAGCCTCGGCGATCGACCGGATCGTGCTGATCCTGGATACCGATGCCGCCTCGGTCGGCTGGGATCCGGCGGAGAACAATTTCGAGGCGCTGGTCTCCCTGGCCGCCTCCATTTCCGAATATTTCACCTCGCAATACTGTTTCCTGACCCTGTACACCTGTTTCGAAGGAAATCTCATGCAGATCAACGGGGATGCCGCCGGCGTGCATGTGAAGGTCATGGAGCTGCTGACGGAACTGCAGCCGTGCCGGAACAAGATCGAAAACCTGGTGTCCGATGTGCTGGAATTCCTCCCGCAGAATTCGGTGCTGTATATGCTGAGCATGACCGCGTCGCCCGCCCTGCAGGGACTGCTCCGGATCCTCGAGGAACAGAATATCCAGCTGCAGTGGGTCTGCGCCGCCAAAGAGTATTTCCCGATCGTTTCCGAGGAAGACCCCATGGAATTTGTGCTGCCGCCAGAGGACCGGCGTTTCCCGCAGGTTTTCGCGCCCCGGCTGCTGACCTGCCAAACCCGTTTCGAGGAGTTGTTCGCTTATGAAAACGCCCAGGTCTGAACCGGAATATATCTGCGATACCAGCCGGATGCGGCCGACTCCGCCTCACAGCCGTCTGCACTGGCTCTTCGCCCTGCTGCTGATGACCGCGGTCGGAGGGGCGCTCTGGCAGCACGGACATGCCGGACTGACGATCGGACTGCTGGCCGCAGTGCCGTTTTTTGCGGCTTCGGTCTATCTGCCTTACCGCTGGGTGAATTCCCTGGCCCGGGCGATTTTCAACTGTCTCGTCTTCTGCGGCGCGATCGGCTGGATGGTCTGGCGCACCAAAGCCGGTTTCCCCGATCTGATCCTGGTGGAAGGTCTCTGTATCGCCTCGCTCATATTCATGGACGGCGGCCGGCCCAAAGATTATTTTTACCTCTTCTTCATCAGCGTCTTCCTGCTGATCTACGGTTCACTGGTTCCGCGCATGATGCATCTGTATCTGACGGGCGGTGCGATCGTCCTGCTGCTGATCCTGGCCTTTGCTTCCCGTACTTCTGCGCTGGCCGGCAAGCCGCCGGTCCGGGAGATTCCGTCCAGATGGCGCCGTCTCTGGCATCCCGCGGTGCTGCAGCTCATTCTTTCCGCGGTGTTGTTCTGGTATATTTTCGCCATGATGCCGCTGAAAAACAATGATGCGCCGGGACTGTTCGAAACCTCATTCCTGACGACCCGCGAAACCGCATTGCCGCCGGAACTCAGCCAATGGCTCCGCCCGAAAAAATATCAGCTCCGGAACAATGCCCCGATCGTCGTGACGGCAGAAAAACCGGAGAATCCGACCGCGGCCGGTGAAAAGGGAACTCCGGCCAATCTGCCGGATCCCGTTTCCAAAAGCATCATTGACGGCAGCGGCAGCAGTTCCCAGGGACAGGATCTGGTCTTCCATGTCAAATCCGACGTCAAACTCTATCATCTGGCCCGCCTCTATGACCAGTATGACGGCGCCCAGTGGAAAGCATCTCCCCGGCTGGAACGGGTCCGCATCCGGGATTATCCGGCCAAGGCCAAAGTCCGTTCCCATCTCGCCGAACAGAAATATACGCTGGTCAAAATGCTTTCCCTGCGGCTTTACAGCGGATTCCGGATGTCTTCCCTGAACTCGGAAGTCAGTAATTCCATGTTTGCCGGCCAGAATCTGAAGACCACTTTTTACGGCGCGGAACTGCTGAAATCCCCGCCTGAACTGCCCTTCGAATATAAAACTGCCGTTCAGCTGCTGATCCCCCTGGTGCCGCCGGAAACCCATACCGCGGAAGCTGCCGCACCGCCACCGCCGCCGGAACCGAAAAATCAGGGAAAGTCGAAGAAAAAGAAAGTCAAACCGGTCCGGAAACCGCTTCCGCCCGATCCCGCCTGGACCGAAAATATTTCCCGGCAAAATTATCTTACTCTGCCCCGCAGGAAAATTTCCAAGCGGGTCATGGAGCTGGCGTCCCGGCTTACCGCGGGGAACCTGACCGCTTACGGGAAAGCGCTGGCGCTCCGGGATCATTTGCGGAATACATACCCCTACAAACTGGAGGCGAAACCGGTTCCGCCCGGGAAAGAGCCGGCGGATTATTTTCTGTTCGAACTTAAGGAAGGACACTGCGAATATTTTGCCTGTGCGCTGGCCGTGCTGGCGCGTGCCGCCGGTCTGCCTTCCCGCGTCGCCGTCGGTTTTTCGCCCGGCAATTACAATACCCTGTCCAACATGTTCGAGGTTTACGAATATCATGCCCATGCCTGGACCCAAATCTATATCGAACAGCTGGGCTGGCTGACCATGGACGCCACGCCGCCGTCCGCCATACCGAGCCGCACGCTCCCCGCGGGTTTGGGACAGCTTCGCGATCCGTTCGATGACGAATGGCGGATCACGCCGCCGGAACTGACGGAGAAAACGCAACAGTTCCTGAAAGCCGATCTGCTGGCCAATTATAATAAAAAGGATGAGCTGAGCAAGATCGATTCCACCCTGGTCGAGATGGTCAAAGCCCAGGAGGAGATCACGGAAAAGGTCAAACACAAATACGAAGGCACGGTGAAAAAGATCCGGAAATCCCAGCAGAGCGGCACGCTGTTCCGGCTGAAACAGATCTGGGACCGTTTCTCCAACTATTTCCAGAGCACGTTTTCATCCCTTTACGATTTCCTGTTTTCCACCTGGCTGGTCTTCCTGACCGCTTTGCTGCTGGCCTTTTTCGGATACCGTTTTTTCCGGCTTTACTTCATCCGGCGGCGCTGGATATCCAAAGCGGTCCGGGTCAAAGAACTCCGGAAAACGGCGGAAGCGTGTTCCCAGACCGATCCCCGGCAGGCCATACTGGATATTTACACCGCGCTGCGCTTCTCTCTGGAACTGGCGGGACAGGAACGCGGTACGCTGGAACTGCTGGATTTCGCCGACCGTCTCGCGGTCATCAACCGGAACCTGAGTGAATCCGCCCGGGTCATTTTCCTGCTGTATTACAAAGCGGAATACAGTGCGCTGCCCCTGACCGGTGCGGATGCCGCCAGAGCCATCGCACTGTATGATTCCATCCGGTATGAGGAAGAGTGAAGCGGAACGGGCCTTACCGTTTGGGAAACTTCTTTCCGCTTTTCTGGTGAAAATGCGGCTTGCCATGACCGGAGCCATCGAACCGTCCGCGGTCCGGTCCGCCTTTGCCGCCGTCGCGCCGGTGCTTGAGCATGGTCAGCTGGGTGCGGCGTTCCTTCAGTCCGCGGTTCACTTCGATTGGTTCACCCGAGGCGGTCTTGCCCGAATAATACATGGCCGCACCCATGGTCAGGGGCAGCGGAATGTAATCCTGCGCCTGCTGGGGACTCCAGTGATGTGAGGCGAGAAAATCATCCACTACTTTCATTTCCTGCGCCGTGCAGCCGGGGAAATTCGAGATGAACAGCGGGATCAGATACTGTTCCTTGCCGCATTCGCGGCTGACCCGTTCGAAGATCTTCATAAACTCTTCCAGTTCGCCGCTCTTGCCCTTCCGCATCAGTGCCAGCACCCGCGGATGCAGATGCTCCGGCGCCACTTTCATGTGTCCGGAAACATGGTGCCGGATGATTTCCTCGGTCAGGTCGGGCTGCATCAGGGCCAGATCCAGACGGATGCCCGAATTGATGAAGATATGTTTGACGCCGGGTTCTTTCCGCATGCGGCGGAGCAGATGGATCAGCGCGCGTCCGTCCGCCTGATAATTGGGGCAGGGATTGGGGAACATGCAGCTGGAACGGCGGCATTTGGCGCAGATCGAACGGTCCTTGACCGAATTGCCGTAGATATTGCCGGCGGCGCCGCCGACGTCGCTGACCGTGCCGCGGAAGAACTTCTGGTTTTTCAGCCGGGCGAGGCTGCGCATGATCGATTCCTCGCTGCGGGAGACCACGTGCCGCCCCTGATGGGCCACGAGTCCGCAGAACGCGCAGCCGCCGGGACAGCCCCGGACCGCCTGGATCGAATCCCGCACCGTCATATAGGCGGGAATGGGTTCCTTGTAGGAAGGATGCGGCAGCCAGGCATAAGGCAGTTCGCTTACATGGTCGAGCTCTTCGGTGGTCAGGGGTTTCTGCGGCGGTTCCACCAGCACATAACGGCCGTTGGTTTCCTGCAGCAGACGGCGGCCGCACCAGGGATTCATCTCATGTTCGATGGCCACCGTTTCCCGCATGATGGCGTCCTTGTCGTTTTTGATCTCTTCGAAGGATGGGAGCATGACGAATGAATCGTCGATCTTGAGTTCGGCGGAGGCTTTGCCGCCGAGGTAACGCGCGGTGCCGGGAATGCCGGAAAGGTCTTCGCCGCGTTCGAGCCGGTGAAAAATTTCCGGAGTCGAGCGTTCCCCCATGCCGTAGACCAGGATATCGGCCTTGGATTCGACCAGCAGACTGGGCCGCATCTTATCCTGCCAGTAATCGTAATGGGCCACGCGGCGCATGCTGGCTTCCATGCCGCCGAGCACGGTCGGGATGCCGGGGAAAGCACCTTTGCACAGCTGGGTATAGACCACCGACGCCATCGGCGGTTTCAGTCCGGTTTTTCCACCCGGCGAATACATGTCGTCCGAACGCAGACGCCGTCCGACGGTATAGATGCAGACCATGGAGTCCATGTTGCCGGCGGTGATGCCGCAGGCGATGCGGGGACGTCCCATGACTTTGACCGAATCGGGATTTTTCCAATCGGGCTGGGCGATGATGCCGACGCGCCAGCCGTGATCGAGGAGGAGCCGTCCGATCAAAGCCATGCCGAAGGCCGGATGATCCACGTAAGCGTCGCCGGTGACCAGCAGGATATCGAGTTCCTGCCAGCCCAGCTGATCCATTTCCGCCCGGCTCATCGGGATGAATTGCGGTTTCAGATTCATGCTGCTCCTTGTTCAAGTCGATAATATAGCACAAAAAAGCCAATGGTCAAAGCAAAAATCAATTTTGAAGAAGAGAGAGACCCTTTTTTGCGATTCTTAAAGAGCAAATCATCCCTGAAAGTGGGACCGGGGCGGCCGGAGAAATCCGGTCGTTTTTTGTGTCTGGGTGAGTGTGGCGAGTGACTGTCGATGTGTGTGGTTAACTTTTTTAATTGCTTAATATTATCATAATGTTTCATTTCTGTTTTTTTTATAAAAAAATCGTATTTTTTTTTGAAACATGCTTGACAAGGAGAAATCGGGGAAGTATAGTGATAAAAAGATAAAAGAATGAAAAGATAATAATATGAAAGATTAAGATAATTATGTCAAGAAAAAATCTTGCCAGAAAAATTCGCGAACTTCTGACGGAGAAGATTCGGAACGGGGAATATCCCCCGGGTTCGCCGCTGCCTTCGAATGCCGATTTACAGCGGGAATTCGGCGTTTCCCTGATTACTGCCAACCGTGCGGTATGCGAACTGGCCGCGGCGGGGCTGGTTTATCGTGAACGCGGCCGTGGCACGTATGTGAGCGAGGCGGTAAAGCCGGAGAAAAAAACGTACCGGATCGGCATCGTGGATTTTCTGGACCATCTCGACAATCCGATCTATAATGCCGCGTTGAATATACGTCCGCAGACTATCGCCTCGCATCTGAAAGGGATGGGGCACGAAGTGCAGTTTCTGGATTATAAAACCGTTTCCCGGCTTGAGAGTTTGAAAAACGCCGTAAAAAAACTGGACGGGCTGATGATTTCCCGGAGTTTTTGGGATCTCAGAACTCTCGCCAATTTCCGGACCTTGACTCTGCCCATGCTTCTGTTCAACGGAGAAGACATCAGTCCGGAGCCGTTCAATCAGATTATTGCCGACAATCTTCCTGGCAGCCGTGAAGCGGCCGTCCAGACCATGAAATATGACTTTCCGGGAATCATCATCGTATATGAAAATCACTCCGATGGAAGAAATCGGCGGGATGCTTTTCTTCAGGCTTTGAATGAGCAGGGGTATGACCCGGACCGGATCTCGCAGTATGAACTGGAAGTTGCGGCTATTCAGCGCGGTGCGTTCAGCTACCGGATGGGACAGAAACTCTGCGGAAAGCTGCCGGGAAAACTGCTGTATATCACCTCGGACGTGGCGGCATTTTGCATGATGGAGGCTTTTCAGGATCATCGGCTGACACCTGGAAAGGATTTTCAGCTGCTCAGTTATGACAATTTGGAAGACTGCGGATATTCGCCATACAGAGAGCCCACCCTGACTACAATCGATTCGCAGAGTATCAAAATGCCGCACCGGGCGGCGGAACTGATGATCCAGCTGATCGAACATCCGGCGGAAGGAAGCCTTATCGTCCGGATCCCGACTTCGCTTTTAATACGCAAAACCGCATTCAATATTCAACCATAAACCAACCAAAGGAGAAAAAATGATGAAACAGTTGAATGATGCAAGTCGTCGGAACGTGAGGTATGCCGTAAACCTCTTCACGCTGATTGAACTGCTGATTGTAATTGCGATCATTGCCATTCTTGCCAGTCTGCTGCTGCCGGCACTGAACAAGGCAAAGCAGAAAGCGCAGGCGATTTCCTGCACCAACACCTTGAAACAGCTCGGCACCTGCTGCCAGCAATATGTCGCGGACAACGATGACTGGATCATGCCCTGTTCGATGCCGACACCCTATTCCGACAGCAGCTGGACAGAATCGGATTACTGGTCCTATCATACCAGTGTCACAAATCCACTGGTGGACAGACTCTACATGAATCCTTATTTACCAAAACTGCCTAAGGACACTACGCGGCCTATCGGCAAACTGGGTTCACACTATATTTGTCCGGGAATTGAACCTACAACCAGCCGCTGTTATGCCATGAACGCTTATATGAACGCCCGCAGCGGCAAAAACCTCAATCTGGCGGGGATGCAGAAAATCATCAGGATCAAACAGCCATCCAGACTGATGCATATCACCGAAGGATATACCTGGTTTCTCATCTATCGGTGGTTTGTTCTGTCCGGCGGAGCGATGCGCAGCAGCGATTCCAATTACACCGAAACTGCCATGGCATTCCGTCACAGCGGCGGCTCCAATACCCTGTTTGTCGACGGTCATGTATCTCCGATCATGAGGGGGAGCTACAAATACACCGATGAGATGTGGCTGATTAATCCGTAACAAGGCAGAAAGTCAAGCTGTCAACATTTACTTTGAATTACAATAAGGGTCTGCAGCAGATGAACGACTGGGAAAATCAGAATTTAACTTCGATCAACAAAGAACCTTACCGGGCTTTTACAATGGCGTTTGAAAACCGGGACGATGCCTTGACCGGACAGGCGGAACTTTCCCCATTCTGCAAATTGCTGAACGGGACATGGAAATTTGCCTTCTTCCCAGCCCCTGGGGAAGTTCCGGAAGATTTTTTTCTGGACGATTTCGACTGTGGCGGATGGGATGACATCATGGTGCCAAGCCACTGGCAGCTGAAAGGATACGGGCATCCGCATTATACCGACATCAAATACCCCTTTCCAATCGATCCGCCACTGGTGCCGACGGAAAATCCCACGGGATGTTATATCCGTGAATTCACGATTCCCGATAACTGGGCGGAACACCGCATCCTGTTGCGGTTCGAAGGGGTCGATTCATTTTATTATGTCTGGATCAACGGTCAGCTGGCCGGGATGAGCAAGGGCAGCCGGAACGCTTCGGAATTCGACATTACCAGCGTTGTCCAGACAGGCATCAACCGCATCGCAGTCCAAGTATTGCAATGGAGCGACGGGACATATCTGGAAGATCAGGACATGTGGTGGCTGAGTGGAATTTTCCGCGATGTTTCGGTCTGTGCGGTCCCTCGGTGCGACATCTGCGACATTTTCGTTCGCGCGGGGCTGGATGCGGCTTATAAAGACGGCCGGCTCGAACTGGAAACGGACATTCTGAATACTGACTCCAGCGCTGTCCGCGGACTGACGCTTGAGGCGGAACTTTTTGATGCATCCGGAAATCCGGTTTTCCGGAAACCGCTGGTGGATGCCCTGCCGGAAATCAAGGCGGGGAAAAGAATCCGGACCACGTTTTCTGCCAAAGTGAAAGACGTTTGTGCCTGGACGGCGGAAACGCCCGTTCTCTACACACTGCTGCTGACCCTGAAAAATTCATCCGGCACAGTTGAATACAAATCGCTGAAGATTGGATTCCGCACGGTTGAGATCAAAAAAGGCAATCTGCTGGTAAACGGAGTTCCGATTATGTTCCGCGGCATCAACCGGCATGAATTTGACGCCGATCTGGGCCGGGCGCTCACGCGGGAGGTAACGGAAGGGGATCTGCTGCTGCTCAAACGGCATAATGTCAACGCCATCCGGACCAGTCACTATCCGGATTCGCCGGTTTTTTACGAGCTGTGCGACAAACTTGGATTCTATGTCATGTGCGAAGCCGATCTGGAATCTCATGGATTCGGCTACGGCGAGGGCAAAAATCCGACCATGTGGAAGGATTGGGAAAAGCCCTGCGTAGACCGGATGCGGGCAATGGTGGAATCGCATAAAAATCACCCTTCGATCGTGATCTGGTCACTGGGCAACGAAGCGGGATTCGGGATCAATCACCGGAAAATGGCCGAGTACACCCGGCGGAGAGATAATACGCGCCCGCTTCATTATGAACGGGATCAGGAAGCGGAAATCACGGATTTCGTGACCCGGATGTATCTAACTCCCGCGGTCTGCATCGAAACGGTGGAAAAATACTGCAAAGGCGGGAA
The DNA here is from genome assembly GCA_015061565.1 of Lentisphaerota bacterium. Lineage (GTDB taxonomy): Bacteria > Verrucomicrobiota > Lentisphaeria > Victivallales > UBA1829 > SIG94. The sequence goes on along the minus strand of SUWI01000036.1, from coordinate 19,038 downwards.
ACCGTTCATTCTCTGCGAATACGCCCATTCCATGGGCAATGGTCCGGGCGGACTGGAAGACTACTGGCAGACCTTTTTTACACACAAGGAAATGCAGGGAGGATTCATCTGGCAGCTCTGCGATCACGGCATCCGCACTCAAAAGGAAGACGAACATGGTCATGTCCATGAATTCTTCGCTTACGGCGGCGATTTCGGGGATGAGCCCAACGATGGAAATTTCATCACGAACGGTCTGCTGTTCCCGGACAAAACCCCGTCGCCGGGCATGATCGAAACGAAAAAAGTCTACGCTCCGGTCCGGGTCGCCGCCAAAGACCTGAAAAAGGGACTGGTCGAGGTCTGCAACCATTATGATTTCTTGACGCTGGAACATCTCGACATTACCTGGAGCCTCAGCGAAAACGGCGTTCCGGTACAGACCGGAGCACTGGCTCCACTGCGGATCAAGGCGCGCAGCCGCCGGATATTGGAAATTCCGTATGTACTGCCGGAACATCCCAAATCCGGAGCGGAATATTTCCTGAACTTGACTTTCAATCTTGGGCGGGATATGCTGTGGGCAAGGGCCGGATATGAAATCGCCTGGGCTCAATTCGCCTTGCCGGTGAAAACGGCCGCCGTCCGCAATCCGGTCAGAAACCATCTGCCGGAAATCGAAATGGATGAAGATCCCCGGTCCTTGCTGATCGCAGTTGATGAAGCCCGGATCGCGATCAGTAAAAACACCGGATCGATCACGGACTGGACGCTCGACGGCACGCCGCTGCTGGAGCGGGGACCGCGCTTTAACCTGTTCAGGGCACCGATCGACAACGACAGCAAGGGTTCCGGTGCTTGGAACGAGTGGCAAAATGCCCGTTATCATCAGTTCCAGCACCGGTTGGAATCCGTGGAAGCCGATCCCAACCGGAAGACGGTCCGGGTGATCACCCGGGCGGCTCCGCCGGCGCTCCTGGCGGGCATCCGGTGCGAATATCTCTACACCTTCCATCCGGACGGCGGTTTTACGCTGGCAATCAAAGGTACGCCGCAGGGGACTATGCCTTTCTTCCCTCGCCTTGGATTCCAGCTGTTTCTGCCAGTGGAGATGGACCGCGTGCAGTGGTTCGGTCTCGGACCGGGCGAATCGTATGTGGATTCAAAAACGGCGCAGAGGGTTGGCCTCTTCAAAGCGGGGGTAGACGCGCTCTACACTCCGTATGTCATGCCCCAGGAAGACGGCAACCGCAGTGAAGTTCGGCGGGCGGCGTTTTACGATCTGCACATGGCCGGCTTTGCGGTGCGGGGAATGGGAATGAATTTCAATTTCAGCATTCACCGTTTCACGCCGGAAGCTGCTTGGAAAGCGAAACATCCGCATGAGATCGAATGTTCGGAAAATCTCTGTTTGAATCTGGATTGGAAACAGAGCGGGATCGGTTCGTGTTCCTGCGGACCGGCACTGGATGAACACTACCGAATTCCGGCGGAGCCTTTCGCTTTCGGCATGAGATTCCGTCCGTTCCGTCCCGGCGAATTGAACGATACCACGTTCTTTGCGCTGGTGTAAAGCTGCGGATCTGAAATATTCAACCGTAAACACCAGGTTCCTGGAAAATAACATAGGAGAAAAAAGATGAAGCAAAACATTATTTTGTGTCTGCTGGGCGCCGTCTCCCTGTTGGGTGCGGCCGACATCCATTACGAAAAAGGAGACAAGGCCGTTCAATTTGCGGCAAAGGATCTGGCCCGCTGTCTGACCAGAGTATCCGGACGGATTTTCCAGACGAAGGAATCCCCTGCGGCTCCGCAGGCTGGAGACATTATTCTGGTCAACGATCCGAAACTGGAAAAACAGCAATGGAAGTTTGCGTTCCGGGACGGGAAACTGTACATTTCCGGCCGGGGTGCACCAGGACTCGTCTACGGTGTCTATACATTCCTGGAAAAATACGCCGGCTGTGCCTGGCCGGCGCCCGATGTCGAGGTCATTCCCGAAAAACCGGGCTGGAAACTGCCGGAGATCAATGAAAAAGGCAAACCTGCCATCATGCGCAGGGAATTCTATGTCGCCATCCCGTCGCCGGATTATACCTGGCGAATGCGCAACAAAGAAAACTTCCCGGCGGCGTTCGGCCTTCATATGCGGATCGGCAGTCCCAATGACTGCCATACGTTTGACCATTATGTAAAAGCCGTCCGGGCAGCCAAAAACCCGAACCTTTTCGGACCCAGGATTAGCGGCGGCGAGTGCCGTATGCTTTGCATGACCAACCCGGAAGTCCGCCGGATCGTATTGGCCGAACTGTTGAAATACATCGAAAAAGACCGCGAAAAAGCCAAAAACAACCCATCCTACACGATTCCCAGAATCTATGACCTGAGCCAATCCGACGGTCCCGGCGGCAGCGAATGCTGGTGCCAGGGTTGCCGGGAACTGGCGGAAAAGGAAGGCTCCTACTCCGCTCCCAACCTGGATTTTGTCAATTACATGGCGCGCGGCGTCAGGGAAAAATATCCGGACGTGATCCTTCAGACGTTTGCTTATTCCTTTACGCAGAAACCGCCCAAAACCATCAAAGCGGAAAAGAACGTCATGATCCGCTATTGCGACGCATCGTTGTATCGTCCTCTGATTCCCGGCACGCCCAATGGCCGGGAACTGGAAACCTGGAGCAAATTCGTCCATTGGAAATCCATCTGGTCTTATTGGCGGATTTTTACCGGATACCTTTATCCCTTCGTGAAAACCCGCAAGGATATTGCCGCAGAATTCCGTTTCTGTGTCAAAAACGGCGTCTATTCCTACTTCGGCGAAAATGAAGCCATGCTGTCGCGTAGTTTTTCCGTTCAGCAGCATTATCTCGGACTGAAGATGATGGATGATCCGACGCAGGACATCGAAAAACTCAATGCCCGCTTCATGCGGGAATATTACGGCGCCGCCGCTCCTTTCATGCAGCAGTATCTGGAATATCTGGAAAAACGCCAGAAGGAAGATCGTTCTTTCCTTGACAAGGAATTTTTCGAAAAGGTCAACGGCTGGCTGGACGCTGCTGAAAACGCGACCCGGAGCGATGCCCGGTCCAACCTTCATGTCCGGTGCGAACGGGTGATCGTGGACCGAACCATGTTCCTCCGTCTTGACGAGCTGATGAAGCAAGGCTACAAAACCGACCTCAAAGCCGTTTCGGCGCGTTTCCTGAAAAACGGTCTTGATCAGGTCAAGCTGTGGACCGTCCACGACCGGAAACTGCGAGCCCAGATGGAGGAAAAGCATCGTGGAGAAGCCGATCTTTATTCCCACTACCCGGTTCCCATTCCGGAGCAATTCAAGGGCTGTGAAATCATTGACATGCATTGGAATCAGCTTCAGCGCACGAACGACAATGCGGTCAAAGACCCCGATGCCGTCTGCGGCATGGCCATCCGGAATCCGAAACTGCCGCAGACCCGACCCTACAAACTGGGTTTTTACAGTACTGCACTGAGAACCGGCAGCGGTCTGGAATTCCTGAAGGAAGATATTCCGCAGGATGAAAAGTTCCATTGGTACAAGCTCGGCCGGATCCGGATTCTTGCTCAGCTGTATGTCTACTATGACAAATTGTGGGAATTCCGAACCTATCTTCCCACCATCGGCATTCTCGGCGAAGACCGCGATATCTGGGTTTCCATGAAATTCCAGGGAAAACCGTGGGTCGAAGGTTCCCAAAAGCCCGGAATGGTTCTCTTTGACCGCCTGCTGCTGGTCAAGGACGACAATCCGCTGCGCAAATACAAACCGGTTGACGCTTCTAAAAATCTGCTGAAAAACGGCGGGTTCGAAAATTACAGCGAAAAATGGATCAACCAGTGGGGAAAACCCGGTCCGAAATGCCGGATCGACACGGAAGTGAAACATTCCGGCAAGGCCAGTCTCCGACTCGGGGATGTGGAAAAACACTGGGCGATCGCCGACGCGAATCTGGGCAAAATCAAAGATTTGAAGAATGACCTGCTGATTCGCGGCTGGTACAAGTATGAAAACATCAAACCCATCCCGAACAGCCTTACGTTCATCGGCTTGCAGCCGTTCGATGCCAAAGGCTACGATACCACCTCCTACCGGCTGAGAGCGGCCGAGTTTTTCACCGGATCCTATGATTGGCGTTATTTTGAAAGAGTGGTCGAAATTGATGAACTCAAAAAGAAGACTGCCAGACTGAAACCGCTGCCCGGCGAAAGGCTTTCATTCCGGATCTTCCTCTACCATCAGCCGGGAACGGTTTGGGTAGACGATCTGGAAGTCATTCCGCTGGAGAAAAAATAATTCTTTCGAAAGGGAATCGTTATCGGAATTCGTTCCCCGGGGTTGACTGGGTTCAACCCGGGGAACGATAAAAGATTCCGCCCACGCTGGATCGAATCAGCCGACGGAAATTTGTTTTCCAGCAAGAGGAAACTTGATATGAACGCACTTTTGGATTGTTTGCCTTGTCTGACCCGGAATGCGGTCTCGATTGCAAAAAAATGCACTGACGATCCTGTTTTGCAACATCGGATCGTAACCGAATCCATGCATCTGCTGGCGGACTGCGGCATGCATTGGAGTCCTGCCTATTATGTGCGCGATATTATGGAAATCGCTCTCAAGCATTGCGGAGATCTCCAAGCCGATCCCTATCGGCCGGAAAAGGAAAAATCAACGACTCTGGCCAAAAATCTGCTGCCAGAATTGAAAAACATTTCGGAATATGATTCGGAATGTTTCGAATCCCGGCTCCGGCTGGCCATTGCCGGCAACGTGCTTGATTTCGGAATTTATGCCGATCTGGATCTGAAAGATGCAGTAAAAATAATCAGGCAGACATTTATTCGGCCAATCGACCGGGCTGCCATGCGAAAACTCGAACTGAAAATCCGGGAAGCCCGCAGGATTCTGTATTTGCTGGACAATTGCGGCGAAGCCGTATTCGACCGGATTTTCATCGATCTGTTCAAAGACAAAGTCACGATCGGAGTCCGGGGAAGAAACACACTGAATGATGTCACCCGCAAAGAATTGGAAATTTCCGGTTTTGACGCCTCCATTCCCGTTGTGGACAACGGCAGCTCGATTCCCGGGACCATGCCGGAGTTCATCGGAGAGGAGTTCCGCCGGACGCTGGAAGCCGCGGATCTGATCATAGCCAAGGGACAGGGGAATTTTGAAACGCTGGATGCCGTACCGTATCCGGTATCATTCCTCTTTCTGGCGAAATGTCCTGTCGTGACCAGAAAACTCGGAACGGAAATAAATTCCATCCAAATCCGAAACTTGAATTTCTGAAAACGAGCTGAACCAGGTTTATCTCAGGAGCATGGAAAGGAAACAACGTCATGTCCGGTGCGGAAGATATCTTGAACCAGTGGCCGAATTATGATTCATGATGTCTTCCGCCTGTTTTTCTGCCGCACGGCATAAAGGTGCTCCGTAAAGCCGCCCTCCTGTTCAAAGGCCGCTGCCTGCTTTTCCAGCTGTTTTTTCAGCAGAAAGATCGTCAGATTCAACAGTGACAGCGCCCCGTTGGCAACGATTGCCGATTGCCGCATGTCCGGCATTGACTTACGCATATCCTGCACCCAGGAACGAAAAGCCGTTATATCGGAAATCCGCCTTTGTTTGAAATCCATCAGGGCAGGGTGATCCTTGTCCCATTCCGTCAGTTCATGCTGGCGCAAAAAATCCTGATAGTCCAGCTGCAATTCGACCAGCGACGCGCGGGCAACATTCGTAAGTTTCAATTCTGTCTTGCGGCTGGTTGCCGCCGCTTCGGAGCCCTCCGCGATATTCTGAACTCCGCTCCGTGCCGCCTGCGTCATTTGGTCGCGCGTCCGTGACTTGGCATCAATATACATTTCCGAGAAGCGCGCAGTGATGTCAAAAATCAGCCGCGCCAGTTGAAAACTCTTCAAATCTTCAAAGCCGCCGTGCGGCAAAAGAATTTCAGACATCATTTTTTCTCCAATTATATAGTTTCAGGTTTATTATGGCTCACACACGGACTGACACGGACTGACACAGATGGTGTATTGCTCCGTGTGTGTCCGTGAAAGTCCGTGTGAGTCATTGCTTACCTTGGCGGGAGATTCCAGATCAGGGCGAAGGTCAGGTCGGCTGCCGTGCAGATGCTCTGCGCGGAAATGTTTTCCAGCGTGTCGCCGGCAGTATGCCAGTTGCTGTTCCCCGGTCCGTAATTGAAATCGATCAAATCGATGGACGGTACGCCTCGCTGGAAAAACGGCACATGATCGTCCAGCATGTCGTAACTGAGTTTTTCAAAACGGAGGGCGGGGAAATGCTGCCGGATGATCTCCGTCAGGGCCGCGGTCAGGGCGGGGGAACTGTTGGCGGGCAGCGTCAGGTTCAGGTCGCGGTCGCCGATCATGTCCAGCAGGATCATCGCACGGCAGTTTTTGAGCTCGCCGCTCTGTTCATATTTTTGCGCCAGCGCGCGGCTGCCGTGCAGACCGTCGTTTTCACCATACTTATAAAGACATTCTTCGCCGTCGAAAAACACGAACCGGAGCGTGAAAGGCGGTCTGGCCGGATATTTTTCCAGTGCGCGGATCATGGCGAGCAGCGCGGCGACTCCGGACGCGCCGTCATTGGCGGCCTGGAAACCGGGCGTGTTCAGAAATTTTTTGGCGTCGTAATGGCAGCCGATCAGGACCCATTCGCGGGAGCGGCCGGGAATCTCGGCGATGATATTGCGGAAAGTCATTTTTCCGGCAGGGGTCACATCTTCGAAACGGTGTTCGGAGACCTCGAACCGGGTTGATTCCGCGGCGGTTTTCCGGATCCATTCGGCATAAGCCGCAATGGCCGGCGAACCGGAATGACGGGCGCCGAACGCCACGGATTTTTCCGCATACTGCTGTGCAAGAGCGGCATCGGTTTTCGGCAGTTCCCGGAAGGGGACCGCGGGCGAACAGGCCGCTGCGAACAGACAGAGGCCTGCGGACAGCAAAACGGATCTCATCGGGAAGTGCCGCCCTTGTCGATCGCAATGCCGCGCCGCTGGAAGGTGGGGATATCCAGATCCTCGTCCTTGTATTTGACCGGCGGGCAGTTGGAGAAAATGCCCTTGGAATAACTTTGAAGATTCAGGAGTCCCTGTTCGAAAGAATCCTTGGTTTCACCGGGGAAGAGCGAATCGTGCGACGGGCCCTGGGATTCCGCGGGCCGGGCGGTCTGGACATACTGGACGGCCAGAGCGCAGAGCTGGACCTGGTCATGGTATTCGGGGTTGATGGTGGCGCCGGCGGAAACCGGAATACCGACGGGGAGGAAGGATACCAGATTTTCCAGTGTGCGCTTCATTTCGCCGAACTGCAGATCGCCGCCGGTCATGGTGACGATCAGGGCGCTGCAGGCGGTAAGACGGTCCATGCCGCCGAGGAAGGGCGATTCCAGCATCCGTTCCAGCGCGATGGCGCAGCGGTCGAGACCGTCTTTCTGGGAGGCCCGGCCGCAGCCGAACGAGCAGATATTGGCGGCTTTGGTGAGCGCGGCGGAAAATTCGGCATAATCCGGCCCGATCAGTTTCCGGCTGCGGAAGAGTTCGGCGATGCCGAAGATCGAGGAAGCGAGTTCATAAGCGGCTTTCTCGAAAGCAGGTTCGACTTCGGTATCGGGGGGCAGGGAGGAAAACAGCAGGTCATTGGGCAGCGGGATCAGCACTTCGGCGATCCCGTGCAGATCCTGCAGACACTGTTCGGCGTTGCTGCGTTTGGTGTAGGATTCAAAGGAGAACGGAGTCGTGAGCATGAAAACCGCGGGGATGGAAAGGCTGCGGATCACGCTGGCCACCGCGCGGACACCGCCGGTCGCGGTGCCGCCGCCCAGACCGCCGGTGACGATGATGAAATCCTGTCCGGAGAGCGCCTGGGTGATCTCATTGCGTTTGCGTGAAAAGGCCCGTTCGGCTTTTTTCGGATCGCCGCCGCAGCCCAGGCCGGTATTGGCCGCCCAGTTGACTTCGGCGCGAAGGACGGCGGAAGCGCTGCAGCGGTCCGCGGATTCCTTGTCGGTTTCCAGCAGCAGGGTCCGGAATGATCCGCTGCCGGGCAGACATGCGAAGGCGTTGAGGGTTTTGGCGCCGCAGCCGCCCAGAGCCACGATCATGATCTTCCTGGCCGGAGCAGCGGCAGTTTCGGCCGGTTCTGCAGATGGGATGAGTTCAGATGGAGTGTTCATATTTTGAATACCTTGGTAAGATCTTTGACTTTCTGGAAGAGATTTTCGCCGAAATCTTCAAGCGCGTCACCGATTCTCATGCCGGAACTGTTCTGGTCGCCGCCGATCTGGATGGCATATTTGAGCAGACCGAGCAGATCGGCATAGCGGAGCGGATTGTCGAGAGCGGTCATGGCGCCGGAAAAACCGGAGGGGATGCCCTGACGGACCGGCATGCGCATGGTTTCCTCCAGGTTTTTCCTGGCAGCGGCGAGCATGGCGCCGCCGCCGCAGAACACGATCCCCGATTCCAGCTGCGGTGTGCAGGTGCGCGGGTCGAGCTGTTCGCGGAGGATGGAAAAAATCTCCTGCAGCCGGAGCTCGATGATGCGTTCGTAGGAACCGACCGGGATCTTCCGTTTGGACCCGCTGCCCTGTCCGCCGACCTCGATAAAGGGCTCGCCGGAATGGATCCTGGCGGCCAGATCGGAATCGGTCAGCATTTTCCGGCATTGGTCGATCCCCAGGTCGAGGCCGATCGAAAGATCGTTGGCGATATTGTCGGTGCCCACCGCCAGCGCGCCGCTGGCCAGGATGCCGTCGCGCCGGATCACGATGTAGGAGGTGACCCCCGCGCCCATGTCGATCAGCAGGACACCGTCGTTTTTTTCTTTTTCCTGCAAAGTCCCGAAAGCCGCGGCTACGGGTGAAAAGACAAATTCGATCGAATCTTCGAAACCCTGTTCGCGCAGCACCGACTTGGTGATCTCCAGCGGCCGGCGGCTGATGGAAAGGATATGCAGGAAGGCATCCAGCCGGCTGGCGGTCATGCCGTCCGGATCGGACACCCGGTTATGGGAATCGAGCAGGAAATAGGAATCGAAGGATCCGAGCAGGATCTGATCCGGCGGCAGGGCCAGGTTCTGCGCCTTGTTGACGGCTTCCAGAATATGGTTCTGGCGGACGCGGTGGTCATCGGCATAGATGAAGACCTGTCCTTCCCCCTGGCGGGAAGTGATGCCGGAGCCGTTGACGATGCAGTAGACATTGCGCCGTTCATTGACGATCCCGGCGGATTTGTCCGCATCGGCCAGCGCTTTTTCGAGCACGGCGGAGGCTTTCTGCGCGTCGATGATCTCGCCTTTGCAGACTGCGCCGTCCGAAGGTTCCTGTCCCAGGCCGACCACCACCGGATTGCCGGCTTTGTCGCACATCCCGTGCAAAGCCCGCACCGAATGCGTGCCGAATTCCACACACGTTATCAGATTTTTGTCATTGGCTGCCATGTTCCGCCCTTTATCGTCAGTTTTTAGTGAATTTCCTGCTTTTTCAATTGAAATCCGTCTTAACTGGTGTATTTTACTGTAAAACAGTGAATGTTTCAAGTCCAAATGGAGAGAATCAATGGAATTTCTTTATGAAATACTGCTTGACAACGGCTTCAAATACAAAGCCAGGGGCGATGAGTCCCTGTCGCTGAAGACCGGAGACTTCTGCATTATCCGTAAAGATTTTTTTCTGGATTACGGCCAGATCATTTCGTCTTCGCATACTCCGTACAATCCGGATGCCGAGCCGAAAGAGGTCCATCACAGCGGTCCGCCTTCGGAAAAACGGGCCGAAGTTCCCCGGATCCAGCGCAAGGCCACCATGGTCGATCAGAGCAAGGCCAATGAAAATCTGATGCGTTCCAAATCGGCGCTCCGGACGGCCGGACAGTATATCGAACGGCTGAATCTGCCGATGAAACTGATCAATGCGCATTACGCATTCGACGGCAAGCTGCTGGCGATCCAGTTCAGCGCGGAAGGACGGGTGGATTTCCGCGAACTGGTCAAACAGCTGTCGATGGCGTTCAATACCCGGATCGAACTGCGTCAGATCGGGGTCCGGGATGAAACGGCCATCATCGGCGGACTTTCCATCTGCGGGCGTCCCTTCTGCTGCTGTTCCTTCCTCACCTCGTTCGATTCGATCAATGTCAAGATGGCCAAGGAACAGGACCTGTCCCTGACGCCTTCTACCATTTCCGGCATGTGCGGCCGCCTCAAATGCTGTCTCAAATATGAGCATGAAGGCTATCTGGAACTGGAAAAGACCATGCCCAGACGCGGCGACTGCTGCGAATGCAAGGAAGGTCGCGGCCATATCATCGACCGCAACCTGCTGACCCAGACCGTGGTGGTGCAGATGGATGACACCGGGCGGAGCGTCTCCTGTTCGAAGGACGATGTGAGCGTGGTCTATCCGGAAAAATACCGGGTCCGGAGCAATTCGAACCGGCGTGAAGACAAGGATGCGCCATCGGATGAACTGTCCAAACTGGAAGATTGAACTGAAACTTCAACATTCATGAAATGAGGTATAAACATGTCTGAAACGATTTGTCCCTGCGGCAGTGGTAAAAATTATGCCGACTGCTGCGAAAAAGTGATCCACGGAACTCCAGCCGAAACGCCCGAAGCTTTGATGCGCGCCCGTTACAGCGCATACGTCAAAGGTGAGATCGACTTCATCATCAATTCCCTGCACTCGAGCCAGCGGGACAACAACGACCGGGAAGAGATCCGCCGCTGGTCGCAGAATTCCGAATGGAGCGGACTGGAGATCATCCGCACGGAAAAAGGCGGACCCGATGATGATACCGGGATCGTGGAATTCATCGCCCGCTACCGGGACCGGAATATTCCGATGGAACATCATGAGATCGCCGAATTCCGCCGCGAAAAAGGCGAATGGGTCTTCTACGACGGCGAACTGGTCCCCCAGGCTCCGTATGTCCGCCAGGAAGCCAAGATCGGCCGCAATGATCCGTGTCCCTGCGGTTCCGGCAAAAAATATAAAAAATGCTGCGGCAAATAACTTTATGGAGAAAGAATCATGATTTACGATACGCTTGAGAACGCTGCCTCCTATCCGATGGGTTCTGCTTTCCGGAAAGCCGTGGAATTTGTGAAAACCCTGAATGCCTCGACTCCGGACGGCAGCTATAAGATCGACGGCGACAAGATCACCGCCCGGGTCATGAGCTACGAAACCGAGGACGGCGCGCCAGCCAAATATGAAGTCCACCGCAAATTTGCCGATCTGCAGGTCCTGATCGCCGGACATGAGACGATCTTCGTCCGGATGGCCAAGGGACTGCCGGTCCAGACTCCCTACAATGCGGAAAAAGACTGTGAATTCCTGAGTCCGGACGAACACGCGGCCGAGCTGAACGTGCAGCTGTTCCCCGGTTATTTCACGCTGCTGCTGCCGCAGGATGCCCACATGGGCAAAGGCGCCACCTGCCTCGGCAAGTGCAGCCTGAAAAAAGTCGTCGTCAAAATTGCGTTGTCCGAACTCAAATCCTGAATCCGGATCATTCCGATGGCCGCGGAAAAAATCATCCCTGACATCGGTCCGGTCCCGCGTTTCGAAAAGTATCCGCTGGAACTTTCCGACTGGCGGGACGGCATTGTGGTCCGGTCCCCGAACTGGCTGGGCGATGCGGTCATGTCGCTGCCCGCGCTGGCCGTGCTCCGCCGGACGGTTCCCCATCCCTGCGGACTGTTTGTAGTCTGTCCGCGGGGGCTGGCGCCCCTCTTCCGCATGCTGCCGGGGATCGTGGATGCCGTGATCGATCTGGCCGATGCCCATTCGTTTCCGACTTGGGAAGAACGGAAACGGGTGCGGTGGCTCAATGCCGGGCTCGGACTGCTGCTGAACAATTCCTTCCGGGATGCTCTGTGGATAAAGACGTGCCGCGTGCCCAGACTTTTCGGAACGGATGCGAGATTCCGTTCTTTCCTGCTGGCGCGGTCCTTCCGTTTTCCGCCGCGTCTGGATCATCAGCTGAATCTGCCGCATCAGGCGGCCAAATATCTGGCCATGGCGCAGGCTCTGGGTGCGCCGGACTGGGACGGAGTCCTGCCCGAATTCGATCTGCCGTATGAACCGGAGACCTGGTCCGATGAACTGCGGGAGGTGCTGCAGACCCCCAATCTGCTGGCGCTCGCGCCGGGGGCGGCTTACGGCGCGGCGAAACGCTGGGATCCGCTGCGGTTCGCGGAAGTTGCGCAGTGGTGGGTCCGGGAACGCGGCGGCAAAGCGGTCCTGCTCTGCACCGGCAAGGAAGCGGAAGACGCCCGCAAGGCGCTGTCCGGCCTGCCGCCGGGATCCGGTTTCGATCTGGCGGGAAAAACGACTCTGGAAACGCTGATGCTGGTGCTGAAAAAAGCGGTCTGCTGCGCGGCCAATGACAGCGGAGCCATGCATCTGGCGGCCGTGCTGGGAACACCCGGCGCGGCACCTTTCGGATCGACCGATCCGGCCGCAACCTCGCCGCTGTCCGGAAAGTGGCGCATCCTGTTCGACAAACAGCCGTGCGCACCCTGTTTCAAACGGGTATGTCCCAGGGGTGACCGGGCGTGCATGGAGGCGGTATCAGCCGCGGATGTGATCGATGCGCTCCGTGAGGTGACGGAATTGGCGGAAACTCAGAAGAGTTCCAGCTGAGTCATCTGCATCCGGGAACGGGTCTGGCGTTTGTCGGGCCGCAGACGGTAATTTTCGGTGATGCCGCAGGCCCTGCGGGCTTCCGCCCAGCTGCCGCCGCCGAGTTTTTTCATTCCGTAGGCCAGCAGATACTGGTGATTCTTCCGCATATTGGAATAGGCCATATCCTCGCCGTTGTGATAGAGCCGCCGGATCTCGTCCCGGATCTGCTGTTCGGTCATGCTGCGCCGCATCCGGATCGAGTCATAATCCAGACCGGCCATTCGGATGGCGGTACCCCAGGATTTGAAATGGTGGACTGATGCCATGTAAAGCGATTTGAAACTGTTCTGGACTTGCTGACTGGAAAGCGGTTCGCCGTTCCGATAACGTTTCTTGATGGCGGAAATAATGCGCATCTTGCTCCAGATCCGGTATTTCCGAATGGCGTTGTAGTCCAGTCCGCTGGCGATGATGGCATTGCCCCAGGATCCGAAGATCCGTTCCGCCGCGGCATATACTTGAGGATGTGTGGTCGAAAAATAATGGGAGTTCAGGGGTTCCTTTCCATTGGCGGAAAGGATGATTTCCACTATCATGTCGGGTGTCCAGATTTTTTTGAACATGCGCGTTTACTCTTGTTTTTTTTTACTCCAAATAATCAAACGAAAAGGTAATATACCCCCGATCCGCGTTTTTTGCAAGTTAGGAAACGTATTTTTTGAAAAAAACAACTGTACTACATCATGGGGCCTGGAAAGGGCCGTCGAAAACCGGACGGCTGAGGTGGGCGCAAGATTTCCGAAAAATCATCAAAAACAGGTTGAAAAAATCGGTTTTCCGGTGTATTGTTACATCCTGAATTTACTGGACTTTAAAGTAAAGGAAATGAATATGGATTTCAGAATCGAAATTTCCGTGAAAAACTGCTGGAGCGATTCCCGCGGCCAGGCGGTCATCAGAACCATCAAAGGCTTTACCGGACTGGATGTCATCAAAGACTTGCGCACCCGTGACGTATTCACGGTTTCGGCCGACATCACGGCGGCGGAAGCCGAGAAGATCGCGAAAGAACTGGCCAATCCGGTCACGCAGGAATATTTCATCGGCACCAATCCGAATCCGCCGGCGTATGATTTTCTGGCGGCGGTCGGTTTCAAGCCGGGCGTGACCGACAACGTGGCGCGCACCGCCCATGAGGCGATCGGCGACATCATCGGCCGTAAGCTCCGCAAGGACGAACAGGTGTTCAGCTCCGTGGAATATCTCTTCCAGGCGCCGGAACTCACGAAGGAAAAACTGCTCGGCATCGCCAAATCCGTGCTGGCCAACGAACTGATCGAAAGCGTCGCGGTCTATACCGCCGCCGAAGTCAAGTCCAACGGGATCCCGTTGAACAAGCCCGTGGTCAAAGGCACCGAATCGGGCGTTGTCCGCGAATTCAACCTGGAAGTTTCCGACGAGAAACTCATGGAGATCAGTCACAAAGGCATTCTGGCGCTGACGCTGGAAGAGATGAAGGCGATCCAGGCCTATTTCCGCAATGCGAAGGACCGGGCGAAATACGGCCTCGGAAACAATCCCACCGATGTGGAGCTGGAAGTGCTGGCGCAGACCTGGTCCGAACACTGCAAACACAAGATCTTCAGCGCCAAGGTCAATTACGAAGATCGGGAATCCGGGAAGAAGGAAGAGATCGTTTCCCTGTTCAAAACCTGCATCCAGAAAAGCACTTCCGAGATCGCGAAAAAGATCGACTGGCTGGTTTCCGTGTTTTCCGACAACGCCGGTGTGGTCGCGTTCAACGACAAGATCGATCTGGCCTATAAAGTGGAAACCCACAACAGCCCGTCCGCGCTGGATCCCTACGGCGGCGCTATGACTGGGATCGTGGGCGTGAACCGCGACCCGATGGGAACGGGGCAGGGCGCCAATCTGCTGATCAACGTGTGGGGTTACTGTCTCGGCTCCCCGTTCACCGATCCGAAAGACGTGCCGGAAGGTCTGCTGCATCCGCGGCGGCTGCGCGACGGCGTCCATAAAGGCGTGATCGACGGCGGCAACCAGAGCGGTATTCCGTACGGCCTGGGCTGGGAAGTTTTCGATGACCGCTATATCGGCAAGCCGCTGGTGTATTGCGGCACGCTCGGCACCCTGCCGAAGAAGATCAACGGCAAGAACGGCTGGGAAAAAGAAATCAAGCCCGGCGACATCATCGTCATGACCGGCGGCCGGATCGGCAAGGACGGCATCCACGGCGCCACGTTCTCCAGCGAAGAACTGCACAAGGACAGTCCGGTGCAGGCGGTGCAGATCGGCGACCCGATCACCCAGAAACGCATGAGCGATTTCATGTATGAAGCCCGCGACAAAAGTCTGTACCGCTTTGTCACCGATAACGGTGCGGGCGGCCTCTCCTCCAGCGTCGGTGAGATGGCCGAGATCTGCGGCGGCTGCGTGATGGATCTGCAGAAAGCCCCGCTCAAATATGCGGGCATGCAGCCGTGGGAGATCCTGATCTCCGAAGCGCAGGAACGCATGAGTTTCGCGGTCCCGCCGGAAAATCTGGATGAATTCCTGGCCCTCGCTGCCGACCGCGACGTGGAAGCCACCGTGCTCGGCAAATTCACCGACGACGGCAAATTCCGCATGATGTGGGGCGATAAAACCGTCTGCTGCCTGGATATCGAATTCATGCACGGCGGCCTGCCGCGGCTGACCCTTTCCGCCAAATGGAAAGCGCCGCATTTCGAAGAACCCTCGCTGGCCGGACGCGATGCCGCGGCCGATTTGACCGCCATGCTCGGACGCCTGAACATCTGTTCGGCGGAATACAAGGCCCGCCAGTATGACCACGAAGTGAAGGGCCTGAGCGTGCAGAAGCCGTATGTCGGCAAGGCCCGCGATGTCGCCAACGATGCTTCGGTGTTCATGATCGAACCGCTTTCGCGTGAAGGCGTGGTGCTGGCCGCGGGCATTCTGCCGCGCTACAGCGATATCGACACCTATCACATGATGGCGTCGGTGATCGACCTGGCGATCCGCCGGATCGTGGCCGCGGGCGGCCGGATCGACCGCATTGCCGGTCTGGACAACTTCTGCTGGCCGGATCCGGTCCAGAGCGAAAAGACCCCGGACGGCGAATACAAGATGGCGCAGCTGGTGCGGGCCAACAAGGCGCTGTATGATTACACCTGCGCGTTCGGCGTGCCGTGTATTTCCGGCAAGGACAGCATGAAGAACGACAGCACCCGCGGGGGACGGAAGATCTCCATTCCGCCGACCGTGCTGTTCAGCACCATTTCCAAGATCGACGATATCGCGACCAGCCTTTCGCCCGATTTCAAGAATGCCGGCGATGATGTTTACATGATCGGCACGACCTATGCGGAACTGGGCGGCAGCGAATATTACGCGATGCTCGGCGCCACCGGCAACAAGGTTCCGAAAGTCGATGCGGCCAAGGCTCTGGCGCTGTACAAGGTCATGGACGGGATCATCCGCAAAGGGCTGCTGGCCTCCGCCGCGACCCCGGCGATAGGCGGTCTGGGTGTGGCCGCGGCGAAGTCCGCGATGGGCGGACGGCTCGGCCTGGAACTCGACCTGACCAAAGTCCCGCATACCGCAGGGATGTCCGATCCGGAGATCCTGTTCTCCGAATCGAACAGCCGGTTCCTGGTCAGCTGTCCCCCGGAAAAATCCGCGGAACTGGAAAAAGCGCTGGCGGGATTCACTTTCGCCAAAGTCGGCCGGACCAACAATTCCGGCATTCTGAGCGTCAAGGGGACCGGATCGGATTTCTCCATCCCGCTGGAAACGCTGATCGAATCCTACAAAACCACGCTGGCCGGCGTGTGACGGAGGTCCTATGATCCTGAGATGCAAAGCTTTTCCCCGTGCGGCACTGGTCGGAAATCCTTCGGACGGATATTTCGGCAAGACTATTGCATTTGTCTTCCATAACTATTCCGCCGAAGCGGAACTGTATGAAAGTCCCGATCTGGACCTGCTGCCTTCGCTGCGCGACCATAACACGTTCGCCAGCATGGAGGATCTGCATAAGGACATCGTGCTTTACGGCTATTACGGCGGGATCCGTCTGCTGAAAGGCTCCATCAAGAAGTTTTATGAATATGTGAAGGAACACGATCTGGCGATCGACAATAAAAACTTCACGATGCGCTACAAAAGCGATATTCCGAACCGGCTGGGACTGGCGGGTTCTTCGGCAATCATCACCGCGGCCATGCGGTGCCTGTGCCGCTTCTACGGCGTGGAGATCCGTCCGGACCATTTTGCCAATCTGGTGCTGGCAGTGGAAACGGAGGAACTGGGGATCCCGGCGGGACTGCAGGACCGGGTGGCGCAGGCCTACAATCACCCGGTCTATATGGATTTCAACCGGAGTCACATGGAAAAATTCGGAGTCGGGAAATACAAGGCCATCAATATTCCTGCCGACCTGAACCTGTATATCGCCTATCGGACCGACCTGGCGGAAGGTTCGGAGATCCTGCACAGCCGTCTGCGTCATGATTTCAACGACGGCAAGCCGGAAGTGCTGGCGGCGATGCAGGAATGGAGCAGTCTGACCGATCAGGTCCGGGATGCTTTGGCAGCCCATGAATATGATAAAATCCCGGCGCTGCTGAACCGGAATTTCGATCTCCGCTGCGAAGTCTGTTCGGAAGCGATCAGCAGCAAGAACCGGCGGATGGTGGAAATGGCCCGGAAAATCGGCGCTTCGGCGAAATTCACCGGTTCCGGCGGCGCCATCATCGGCACGTATGAGGATGAAGCCATGTATCAGCGGCTCCAGAAAGAACTCAAAAAGTTCCAGATCGAAGTCATCAAACCGTCCATCGTGCACAATATGAAGGATGCCTATCAATGAAAGCCGTTATCCCTGCGGCGGGTTTCGGGACCCGGTTCCTGCCGTTCACCAAATCGGTTCCGAAAGAACTGATTCCGATCGTGGACAAGCCGGTCATCCAGTATGTGGTGGAAGAGGCGGCCGAATCCGGGATCGACGATATCCTGATCATCATTTCCGCGGGCAAGGAATCGATCTGCCAGCATTTCAATCCGCAGTTCGAACTGGAACAGCGGCTGGAATCCTCCGGCAAAAAACAGCTGCTGGATGAACTCCGGAACATCGGCCGGGGCGTCCGGATCCAGTATGTTTACCAGCAGGAACTCGACGGGCTCGGCGGTGCGCTGCGCTATGCGAAAAGTTTTGCCGCGGGCGAACCCGTGGCGGTACTGCTGGGCGACAATGTCACGGCCGGCGACCAGCCCGTGCTGTCCGAACTGCTGGCGGTGTTCCGTGAAAAACAGGCCTCGGTCGTGGCGGTGGAGGAAGTCCCGCGTGAAAAGGTTTACAAATACGGTGTCATAGACGGCGTTTCTTCTGACAATTATATTTACAAGCTGAACGGTCTGGTGGAGAAACCTGCGGTGGAACAGGCGCCGAGCAATCTGGTGGTGGCTTCGCGTTATGTGTTCACGCCGGAGATTTTCGAGGAACTGGACCGCACGCCGCGCGGCAAGAACAATGAGATCCAGGTGACGGATGCCATGCGCAGCCTGCTGAAACGGCAGGAGATGTATGCGGTGAAGATCAAAGGCCGCCGTTTCGATGCCGGCGACAAGCTTTCGTTCCTGCTGACCACGCTGGAATTTGCGCTCAAGCGGCCGGAATACCGTGAACCGCTGGTGGATTTTTTCCGGAAACACTCCTGAAAGGACTCCGATCCCATGGCATCTTCCCCGACGGAAAAAGGACAGTATCTGATCCGGATCGTCCGATCCGGTATCGGCTGTCTGCGGATCGGCGAAAATTTATTTCTGCTGCGTCCCGGCGCCGCATTCATTATCCGGCCGGGGGAAGTGAAATCGGTCATTCCGCTGAAAGAAATGGCGTTTCTGGATTTTCTTCTAACTGCCGAGACTGCGGCGCTGATGCGTGCCAATGCGCCGGCGTTCAAGGACCAGGAGGTCCGGATCGTGCCGGAGAAAATGCTGCCGCGTCTCGAACAGCTGGTGTGCGAATGTCAGGAAGAACAGAAACTGCAGCGTCCCGGCAGCCAGCTGGCGGTGCTGGAAAAACAGCTGGCGGCGGAACGGCTGATCTTCCAGAAAGGAACTGATCCGGTCAAAGCGGACGGAAAAATCGCGCAGTCGCTCTTTTTCATCACCGAAAATTATGTCCGCGATGTGACCCTGCGCGATCTTGCCGGACAGCAGGGAATGAGCATTTCCTATTACCGGCGGATGTTCCGGCAGCTGCTGGGCGGTTCCCCGATCGACTGTCTGCTCGATTACCGGCTGCTGCAGGCCGGAAAACGTCTGGCGGAATCGGATGCCCCCATTGCCGGAAT
>SUWI01000035.1 GCA_015061565.1 Lentisphaerota bacterium | reverse complement strand
CTCGCCCAGCCGTCCGTTGTCGATCGCTTCCTTGACCACGACCGCTTCCGGAGTCTGCCGCCAGACCATGCCCATCTGCAGTTTTTTGCCCGCGGCATCGCGCGCCGCCAGAATGGTTTTGCCGATCTCGGCATTGAGCGTCATCGGTTTTTCCAGAAAGACGTGCTTGCCCGCTTTGAAGGCGTCGATGGCGATCGGGGCGTGCATGTGGTTGGGCACGCAGACGCTGACCGCGTCGATTTCCGGATCGGCCAGCAGCTTATGGTAATCGTCATAAGTTCTGGCGACTTTATGGCGTTCCGCTTTGGCTTTGAGTTTGTCCGGCAGAATATCGCACAGGGCGGCGACTTCCGCATCCGGGACTTTGGCATAGGCGTCGGCGTGGACCGAGCCGATGGCTCCGCAGCCGATGATTCCGATTCTGACTTTGCTCATATTATTGCTTGCTCCTTCCTTATTAAAAATTTCGGATTACTTAATATAGGTGCAGGCTTTCCATAATACAAGCTGTTTTTTGAAAAAATGCTTATTCTGACCGGCTGCAGCTCATCCGAACTGTGAGTATATCGGGCCGGACACGGGAACCGAATTCGCGGCACGATATCCTGGAGTCGCGAAAAAACTGCGATCCCGTGTCATGACATGAACCGCGCGTCTGTCCACTATGTCCACTGCGTCCATTAAGTTCGCGGAAAACCAGCCCTTAACTTGACAAAATCCGCGATATTTTTTTTCAGACTTTTTCCAGCTCGTTTCGGAGCAGGGAACATTGCACGATCAGTTGCGGGATCCGGCGGCCGTCTCGCTCCAGCTGAAAAAAGGACAGCCCGAAAATTTCTCCGCCCCGTTCCACCGGGATCGCAATATTGCAGCCGTTTCTGCCGCGTTCCAGCGCATACCCGTTCTTCTCCATCCCCGCGATCCGTTCCCGGAAAAATTTCGCATCGAAATCTTTTCCCGCCGCGCGCCGGAGGATCTTCAACGCTTTCGACCCGCCGTATTTCCGGACCAGAATACACAGGGCCACGTTGGATTTGTCAACCGGAAAATGAAAATAATCCAGGATGCTGCTGTCATCCCGGTACAAATACACCAGCTGATCCTGGAACAACCCTGCCAGCGCCGCCTTGACCGAGAGTTTGCCGGCGGTCTGGGCGATTTTTTCCATCGCTTTCCGCGGAAAAAAAGTTTGCGAATACGCCGCCTGTCCCCAGTAGATCATGCCCAGACCCGGCTCGATTTTCCGTCCGGATGTCTGCCGCAGATAGCCCAGCGCGCGCAGATCCGAGACGATCCGCCAGCAGGCGCTGCGCTCGATGCCCGATTGCCGGCTCAGTTCGATGATCGACATCGGTTCTCCCGCCCGGATCAGCAGGTCGGTCAGATGAAAGATTTTTTCGGTCAGCAAGGTTTTCATCCTGGTAACAATAGCACACCCTGACCGAAAAGCAAATCTCATATTGCGAGCTTTTGGAAAAATCCGTCTTTTTTATTCGGGTCCGATATCGTTTCGCTCGAAAAGCCGCGGATCCCGCGAATTTTTTGACGGAGGATACGGAGACACCAGGATCGCCCGTTACACGGGATCCAAGGATCAGGTTTTGACTTTCAGCAGGCGATCAGTTCAGAAGCCCAGATAGCGGAACGTGTCGGTCAGCCGCCGGATGGAATAGCCGCCCGGAGGTGCCAGCAGCTTGCCGGCCCAGTTGGTCCCGTCTTTCATGCAGACTTCCGTCTGATAGTCGATCATGCGGGGGCAGGCGGCGAGTTTCGGCATGAGTTTGAGCCAGTCGATGGTACCGTCGAACGGCATGCTGTGCAGATCGCCGTAGCCGTTGTTGTCGTGGATATGGCAGGTGACCACCTGCGGTTGCATCAGTTCGAGCGCGTTGTCTTCCCAGATCACGCCGTCTTCCCACCAGCAGGTATTGAAGTAGGGTTCGTATTTGCTCTTGTCCTTGCCGGGCGCGGACGCCATGCAGTTGGCGTGTCCCGTGTCGTAGCAGACGCCGATGGCGGGATTCCCCTGGAAATGGTTGACCAGACCCATCACTTCCTTGGCGGAGTTGGGCATTTCGAAGGAATTTTCCACGGCCACGATGATGCCGAGTTTTTCCGCCGCGGGAAGCAGTTTTTCCAGCGTTTCCAGCGCCAGCGGCCGCAGGGTGGTCAGCGGAATGTGCTTGTAGCAGTAGAATGCCGCGCCCACGTGGACCGTATAGGTTTTGCAGCCGAATTCCGCGGCGATCTCCATGCCTTTGATATGTTCGGCAAACATGTCGTTCCGCCGTTCCGGAGTCGGGATGTTCAAATCGAAATCATTCCCGTCCATGCCGTGGACCGAACTGAATTCCACGTCCATTTCGTCGCAGACCTGATGGAGGAATTTCTTTTTTTCGGGATCGCGGACCATTTTCAGGAGCAGCCCGTCGGGGATGACGAAGCGGCGCGCGCCGTTGTCGATGAACTCGCGGACCCGGGAACGGAAAGCCTCCGGATCTTCCGCCAGGACCGACCAGCTGTAGCAATAACTGAGCCGGTCATGAAGATTGCCTTGAGTGCTCATATTTTACCTCGGAATTTGGGAAATCACTGTTTTTCGGCGATAAGTTTGCGGACGCCGGCGAGTTTGACGCATACGCAGAACAGCCGGATCGCGGTCTGGAGTTCGTCCGCGGTCGGATAAGTCGGCGCGATGCGGATATTGCGGTCGCGCGGATCGCGGTGATAGGGGAACGTGGCGCCCGCGCCGGTCATGGTCACGCCCGCCTGTTTGGCCAGTTCGAGCGTGGCTTTGGCGCAGTTGTCGAGCGTGTCGATCGCCACGAAATAACCGCCTTTCGGGCTGGTCCACTGCGCCAGGCCCGTGCCGCCGAGTTCGCTTTGGAGCGTATTGAGCACGATATCGAATTTCGGCTTGAGTTCCGCCGCCATTTTGCGCATGTGGGCCCGGACACCGTCCGCATTTTTCAGGAACTGCAGGGTCCGCAGCTGATTGAGCTTGTCGTAACCGATGGTCTGGATCCCCATGTGTTTTTTGATCTCGGCCACATTGTCCGGACTGGCGGCCAAGATCGCAACGCCCGCGCCCGGAAAGGTGATCTTCGAGGTCGAGAAGAAATAGAAGACGCGGTCCGGATGGCCGCCCTTTTCGCAGGCCGCAAAGATATCCGCCAGTTTTTCTTCCGAATAGATATGATGCACGCCGTAGGCGTTGTCCCAGAAAATGCGGAAATCCGGCGCGGCTTTCATCGCGCCCAGCCGTTCCACGGTTTTCGGACTGTAGCAGATCCCCTGCGGATTGGAATACAGCGGCACGCACCAGATGCCCTTGACCGAATCGTCTTCGGCGGCGAGTTTTTCCACCAGTTCCATATCGGGCCCGTCTTCCCGCATCGGCACGGTGATCATTTCGATGCCGAGTTCCTCGCAGATGGCGAAATGGCGGTCGTAGCCGGGCGAGGGACAGAGGAATTTGACCTTGCCGAGCTTGCTCCACGGCGTATTGCCCCGCGTGCCGAACAGCAGACAGCGGACCATCGTGTCATACATCAGGTTCAGGCTGGAATTGCCTCCGACGATGATCTTTTCAGCCGGGATATCGAGCAGATCGGAAAAAAGTTTTTTTACCTCGGGAAGGCCGTCCAGGACGCCGTAATTGCGGGCATCGAGTCCGTCCGCGGTCGTGTAGGAAGACAGGGTCTCCAGCGCGCCGTTGCAGAGATCGAGCTGGGTGCCGGCGGGCTTGCCGCGGGACATGTTGAGTTTCAGATTCTGTTTGACATATCCGGCATATTCCTGTTCCAGTTCTTCCCTGCAAGCCTGCAGCTGTTCCAGCGAAAAATTCTTCCATTCTTTTGCCGCGTTCATAATCTGTTTTCCTAAGTTGGTTCAGACCGTATTCTTTCTGCACCGAAGATCTCCGCGATTCCGGAAATCCGGACAAAATATATAATATATCATTCCTTTCGCCGGATTCAAGCTTAAAAATGGAAAAAACGCCGGTTGAACCCGATTTTCCAGGCTGCCCCGGATGAAATTTTACCGATATCACGCAGATTTTTCCTTGAAAAAATTTGACCCGCGGCTTATTTTATCAGGGAACACAAACCAAAGGACCGGAGGTATCCTTATGAAAGGCAAATTTTTCAGCAAGTATTCATTGAAGATCGGGAAAGCCAAAGAATCTCCCTTCATGCAGAAATACAACGTGTATCAGGACGGCACCGCGCCGATGTACCGCGACGTCGACGGCACCTTGTGGGCCATGAGCGGACATTCCCACATGGGAAACATCGCCGTGTTTTCCGGAACCTGTCTGGACGACATGGTCAAACGTTATGATATCCTCACCAATTTCTGCGTCGGCCATTGCGAACATGCCTTTGACGGGATCCGTTATCCGGAAGGGATCCTGCCGCGCGGCAGCATGTGGCCGTTCGGACTCTATATCTGCCCGAAAACCCACCGCTTTTTCTGCTGGTTCCACAATGAGACCGGCTGGAACGGCAAAGGCACCGCATACGACGCGTTCGGCTTGTGCAAGACCCCGAAATTCGATTCCGATTTCCGTCACGTGGGGCTGATGCATTCCGATGACGAAGGGCGGAACTGGACGTTCGACCGCTGGGTGCTGGCCGGCCATGAAGCCGCCTTCACCGATCTCTACAATCCCGGCGCGGGCAATGCCGTGGGACAGGATTCGTCCAAATTGATCCGTCTCGGCAGCGGCGATTTCAGCCTGTTCATCCCCCCTGACGATGATTTCATTTATATTTACTATAACATCATGACGCTCGACCTGCACAAAAATACTTTTGACGAGGCGTGGCAGCGCTGCGATGTCTATGTTGCCCGCTGCCGCAAGCGGACCGACGGTCTGATGGGCGATTTCGTCAAATATTACGATGGCAGTTTCAGTGAATCGGGGCTTTTCGGGTGTGAATCGATGGTCCTGGCGGACGGCTGGCATCCGCGCGTGGTTTACAGCGAGCCGGAAAAGCTGTATCTCATGAGCAGCAAGCCGATCATCGCTTATAAGAAGGGAAAAATCCCGGATGCGGATGACAAGGGCAAAGTGGTCCAGATCGCAACTTCGTCCGATCTGATCCATTGGAGTAAGCCGGAGATCGTGCGTCAGAACGGCAAACCGTGGGGCAATCACTACAACGCGATCGTCTCGGACAGCAAGACCGGGCAGCCGTTCATCCTGTCGAAAAACACCTTCTCGTTCCTGACCAATCACAACGGGACCGATGTGCTCCGTTTCCAGGCGAAACTGAACCGGAATCGTTCCTGAGTTCAGGCCGGCAGCCGATCATAACGAAAGGGCCCGGTTCCTCATATCGGCCGGTAAAATCCCTGTTTTTCGGATCCGTTTCATCGTTCCAGCTTGACATTTCTTTCAAAGCAGGATCAGGGCCATCAGGAGCATGCCGCCGATCAGTCCGTAAATGGAAAGATGATGCTCGCCGTATTCCTGTGCCAGCGGCAGCAGTTCATCGAAAGTGATGAAAACCATGATCCCGGCGACTCCGGCATTGAGCAGCATCAGCAGGGGTTTGTTCAGGAATGGCATCAGAATCAGGTAGGCGCACAAAGCTCCCAGCGGTTCGGCGAGACCCGAAAGGAACGACCAGAAAAACGCCTGTCTGCGGCTGCCTGTGGCGTGATAGATCGGCACTGAAACCGTGATTCCTTCCGGGATATTGTGGATGGCAATGGCCAGGGCAGTGAAGATTCCGCTTTCCGGAGCGGTGAACGAGGTCATGAAAACGGCCATGCCTTCCGGAAAATTGTGAACGGCGATTGCAAGTGCGAAAAACAGACCGCTGCGGAAGAGTGCATCCTTGTGATGCGGATGGTCCATCTCCTCGACCGGACGGACCTCATGCGGATTGCCGCTTTCCGGAACGAGCCGGTCGATCAGCAGGGCGAGGGCGATCCCGCCGAAAAATGCGGCGACCGCGGCGAGAGCTCCTTTCATACCGTAAAGTTCATTCATAGTTTGTCTGGCTTCGGCGAGCAGTTCCATGAACGAGATATAAAGCATGACTCCGCCGGAAAAGCCCAAAGCAAAAGCGAGAAAACGTTTATTGGTGCGGTCGAAGAAAAAAGCGATCAAACTGCCGATTCCGGTAGCTAATCCGGCGGCGGATGCCAGCAGAAAAGCAGTCCAAACCCGATCCATATTCATTCCCCCTCGAAAAATACCTGTTTTCTTAATTATCCACTTCAAGTGAAATATAGTTCCTGTTCTTGATTTTTCAACTCAAAGGATCGTTTTTATTTGACTCAGTTCCGCATATCGGTCGGTAAAAATCCCTGATCTCCGGAACGGCCTCGTTTCACAAAAAATCAGAACCGGAAATAAAAATCTCTCTACTGGTACGGATGTCCATACCAGTATATGGATTTTTGCAAACGAGACCCGATTTCGAACTGAAAAACTATATGATATGCTGGTACGTACCAGTATGGATAATTCCTAAAAAGCTGTTCTGGAGATCGGGAACTGGCGGATGCGGCTTGGCTGCCGATGATGGTTTTTCCGCAAGCCCCCATCATCTGAAAACAGACAAAAAAGCCCCGGCCGTCATAAACGACAGCCGAGTCTTATTTTTTTATCCGGGGCAGGGGATCAGAGTCCGCCCAGAGCCTTGAGCAGCACACCGGCCGCCACCGCCGAACCAATTAAAATTTGGAAAGATTTCTGCAGAGTTAAAAAATGAGTAATCACAGTCATTTTTTCCATTCGCACTTGTAAAAATGCGGAGTGAAGGATATACTACCGGGAGAATCCACGAGAGAGGAGATTGGACATGAATATGGAATGGAGAGCTTTTTATCGTGAATCAGCCGACAAATTATTGGGGTTCAGAAACAGCAGGCCAGATTTGATTCAAATAATCAAAGATATTTTCCAGAAAATCAATTTGCCTTTGCCGACGCTTGAAAAAGACAATCATCTGACTGATATTGACCCGTTCACAGTCTTCGGGTTGTTCAATAAACACCAGACGAAGTCCAATCGGCTGAAAATTATCACCTGCTTTGCGGAACAATTGCATATTTCTTCTAAAATTCCCGCAGATTTTGACGGTATTCCCCTGCTTAATAACCTGAATGCAACGTTCTATTGTTTTGAACATGAACGCGGTAATCATGACATTGATGATCTATGGAGCCTTTTCGAATATGCTTTGAAATATGCCGACGATCAGAATGAGGATAATAAGAAAGCCTTTACCAAATATTTTGACATCGTGGTGAACAGGAAAGGAAATGGAACAAGCAAAATCACGATGGGGCTGTTCTGGATCGCTCCGGATATTTTTTTGAATCTTGATCAGCGCAGCGAATGGTACATTTACGATTCCGGAAAGCTGCCTGCAGCGTTTTCTGCGAGTCTGCCGGAATCAAGTTCCAAAATATCGGCAGCTCATTATTTGGAAATTACTGATAAAGTAAAAGAGTTTTTATCGACCGGTGAAAGCCCGATCAAAAACTTCCCCGATCTTTCTATGGAAGCCTGGCGTTATTCGGAACAGGTCAATCAAGGGAAAATGAACGGAAGCATTCAGGGCGAATTGCCGTTTGATGACCCAGATAATGAAGCAGAGAAAACTGGTGATTCCTCACTTGATGAAAATGTTCCTGAGACTTACTACTGGATGTATGCACCTGGTAAAAATGCGGAATGTTGGGATTCGTTTTACAAGCAGGGGATCATGGCGATTGGCTGGGGGAAGATCGGTGACCTGAGAAAGTTCGACAGCAAAGAAGCCATGAGAGAAAAAATCCGGGAATGTTATGATCCGACAAGTTCCTGTAAGAATTCTGCATTGGCAACCTGGCAGTTTGCCAACGAAATCCAGCCCGGCGACATTATCATCGCCAAGAAAGGCAGATCGCAGCTGGTTGGACGCGGAATCGTGACTTCCGAATATATTTTTGATGAAAACGCCCCAGACGATTACAACCATATCCGAAAGGTGAATTGGACCCATTGCGGGGAATGGGATTACCCCGGCAACATCATTACGAAAACCTTGACCGATATCACTCCATATACTGGTTTTGTCAATAAGCTGAATTCGTTTTTTGAGACAGAGGAAGACGATCCGGCCGAGGCTGTCGATATCCAATATCCCGATTATTCGGAACAGGATTTCCTGCATGATGTTTTCATTTCCGAACAGGAGTTCCAGACCTTGAAAAATCTGCTTCTTTATAAAAAGAATATCATACTCCAAGGTGCACCCGGCGTCGGCAAGACATACATTGCCAGACGGCTGGCCTATGCTTTGATCGGGAGCAAGAATAAAGAGCGTGTGGAAATGATCCAGTTTCATCAGAATTATTCTTATGAAGATTTCATCATGGGGTTTCGGCCCGCTGCGAACGGGTTTGAACTGAAACACGGAGCGTTCTATAATTTCTGCAAAAAAGCGGAAACCGATCCCGAAAATCAATACTTTTTCATCATCGATGAAATCAACCGCGGCAATATCAGTAAAATTTTCGGCGAACTGTTCATGCTGATTGAAAATGACAAGCGCGGAATTGAGTTGCAGCTGCTGTATTCGGATGAACGGTTTTCAATTCCCGCCAATCTCTATCTGATCGGCATGATGAACACGGCTGACCGCAGTCTGGCCATGATCGATTATGCTTTGCGTCGCCGGTTCAGTTTCTTTACCGTCAAACCGGGTTTCGATTCCGATATTTTTGCCCAATATCAGGCGGATGTTAATTCGCCCATTCTCGACCGGCTGATCGACCAGCTCACCAGACTGAACGACGAGATTTCTGCCGACAGGTCCCTGGGGCGCGGTTTCTGTATCGGACACAGTTATCTCTGCAATCTGAAATCAGTTGATGATATTGCTGCACGGTTGAAATGTATTGTTGACTATGATATTCTGCCCATGCTTTCTGAATATTGGTTCGATGAGCAGGAAAAGTTCTCGAAATGGCAGGAAATCCTCCACGGTGTTTTTCATGACGCAAGATAAGAGTATTTTCATTAAAAATATCTACTACATGCTGACTTATGCTTTTTCTGATTTGCATCAGTCGTGTATGGAAGATATTGCTGTCGAAAAGTTTGACAATATTCATGACCTTTTTGCCTCAATTCTGGTTAATGGGATCAGTTTGCAGCTGAAACGCGGGCTTCACAGAACATATTTGGAACGGCAGGATGTTCTTCCCGTGATGCGGGGAAAAATCAACCTCCCCGAAACCATCAGGAACCGCATAGCCCATAAAAATGTTCTGACCTGCAATTATGATGAGCTTTCGGAAAACAATCTTTTTAATCAGATACTGAAAACCACCGTCCGCCTTTTGTTTAAACATGGCGAAGTTTCTGCGAAAAATAAAATCGCATTAAAGAAAATACTGCCGTTTTTTTCGGATATTGACGAGATCAAGCCTGCCGCAATTCTCTGGACCCGGCTGGGGTTCCAGCGGAGCAATCAGACCTATCAGCTTCTTCTCGGTATTTGCCGTCTCGTTTTTGACGGACTTCTGCTCACTACGACAAAAGGAGAACATAAGCTGGCATCATTCCTCTCCGATGAATGTCTGCATCGCTTATACGAGAAATTCATATTGGCGTTTTATCGTAAGAGATATCCGCTGCTTCATGCTCATCCGGCGCAGATCCCATGGATTCTGGATCCGGACGATTCACGTGCCATGCTTCCCATTATGCAAACTGATATTACGCTGTCTCTCAATAATAAAATCCTTATAATAGATGCCAAATATTATTCTCAAACTTTGCAGCACCAATACGATTCATTTTCGATCCATTCCCACAATTTATACCAGATTTTTACCTATGTGAAGAACAAAGAAGCTGAGCTGGCCGGAACGCCACATGAAGTTGCCGGACTCATCCTGTATGCTAAAACCAATGAAGCGATCCAGCCTGACAACAGTTATACGATGAGCGGGAACCGGATTCAAGCTAGAACATTGGATTTGAATTGTGATTTTTCGGTAATCGTATCGGCTTTGGACTATATCGTTCAGTCATTCTTTGGCAGCCTGGCAGTTCTTTAACAGAATGGAATTTGATTTCACAAAAAGCGAAATCGGCAATAAAAACTTTCTGCTGGTACGGTTGTCCATACCAGTAGATGGTTTTATGCAAAAAAGAACTGATTTTGAACTGAAAACGATATCTGATATACTGGTATGTACCAGTATGGATAAATTCAAAAATCTTTGCTTTTTGAATTGGGAAGTTGATTGATGCGGCTTTGCTGTTGGTAATGGCCGATTCTGCATGCAGTATCTGAAAACAAAAAGAAAAGTCTCAGCGTGGAGGAATGCGGCTTGGCTGCCGATGATGGTTTTTCCGCGAGCCCCGATCATCTGAAATCAGACGAAAAACCCCGGCCGTCATAAGCGACAGCCGAGGCTGATTATTTATCCAGGGCAGGGGATCAGAGACCGCCCAACGCCTTGAGCAGGACACCTGCCGCTACTGCCGAACCGATCACGCCGGCCACGTTCGGACCCATGGCATGCATGAGCAGGAAGTTGCGCGGATCGCTTTCGAGTCCGACCTTGTTCACTACGCGCGCCGCCATCGGCACCGCGGAAACGCCGGCCGCACCGATCAGCGGATTGATCGGATCTTTGCTGAGCTTGTTCATGATCTTCGCGAAGATCACGCCCGCGGCAGTTCCGACGGAGAACGCAATGGCACCGAGGACCAGAATACCCAGCGTCTGCTTGGTCAGGAACTGGTCGGCGGAAAGTTTCGCGCCGACTGCGGTCCCGAGGAAGATCGTCACGATATTGATCAGCGCATTCTGCGCGGTGTCGCTGAGACGGTCGACCACGCCGCATTCACGCATCAGGTTGCCGAACATGAGCATGCCGATCAGCGGAGCCGCATCGGGCAGCAGGAAGGCGCACAGCAGCGTGATGAGCAGCGGGAAACAGATCTTTTCCAGCTTGGAGACCGGACGGAGCTGTTTCATCTTGATTTTGCGTTCCTCTTCGGAGGTGAGCATCTTCATGATCGGGGGCTGGATGATCGGCACCAGTGCCATATAGGAGTAGGCCGCCACCGCCACCGCACCGAGCAGTTTCGGGGAAAGCTTGCTGGTCAGGAAGATCGAAGTCGGGCCGTCCGCGCCGCCGATGATGCCGATGGAGGCCGCATCTTTCAGGTCGAACGGAATGCCGAGCTTGGAGAGGACCAGCGCGCCGAGCAGCGCGAAGAAAATACCGAACTGGGCGGCCGCGCCGAGCAGTGCGGATTTCGGATTGGCCAGCAGCGGACCGAAGTCGGTCATCGCGCCGACGCCCATGAAGATCAGCAGCGGGAACACGCCGGTGTCGATGCCGACGACATAGACCATGCCGAGCAGGCCGTCAGGACCGGAGATGCCGGCCAGCGGGATGTTCGCCAGCACCGCGCCGTATCCGATCGGGAGCAGCAGCAGGGGTTCGAAGCCTTTCGCGATCGCCAGATAGATCAGGACCAGGCCGACCACCATCATCAGCACACGGCCCAGACCGAGGGTCCAGGTGGAGGCGAAATTGGATTTCGTCTGATTGATGATGTCATAGATGCCCGTGCTTTCCCAGAGACCGGCGAGCAGTTCGGTCATGCTGCCGAGCTTCTGCGCGGCAGTGCCTTCGGCAACTGCGTCGTTGACCATCAGGACCGGGGCGAAATAAGCGATGATCGTGCCCGGTTTGAGGGTTTTGGACGGCTGCAGCGCTGGATTGACCGCCAGGGGCAGGAAATTGCCCATGTTCTTGCATTTCGCCTTGCTGAAGCCGGGCATGGTCAACACCAGGATCTCGCGTCCCGGAGTGATCTTCTGGTTGGCCGCCACGGAGACGGAATAGATCGTGGCTTCCGGCGCCTTGATGGTTTTGCCGGCGGCGTCCTTGAGCTCAGTCTTATACATGAGCGCATAACGTCCGTCGGGCAGTTCGAACCACTGGAACAGGTTGTCTTCCGCGAAGGTCAGGTATTTGGCCTGAGTGCGGAGATACTGCGCCTGCGCAGGGGTGAAAAGTTTGTCTTTTTCCTTTTTGGTGATTTCGGTGAGCGTGACCCCGATGCCGGATTTCGGATCGTGTTTCAGCGCTTCGTAAGAATCTTTCTTCGGGGCATCGGCGGCCTTAAGGGCAAAGCCCAGACCGGCGAAGAGCGCCAAAGTCAGAAAGACGGTTGTGAGTTTCTTCATCTTGGCTTACTCCTCGATGGTGGCGATCGCCTGGTCGGCGGTGACCACGTCTTTGACGTTCACGAGAATCTTGGAAACGCGTCCGGCCTTTTCGGTCTTGATCTCGGTTTCCATCTTCATGGCTTCGATGATCACGATGGTGGCGCCGGCTTCGACCTGGGTGCCTTCCGGAGCGATGATCTTGGTGACGGTGCCCGGGATCGGGGAGGTCACTTCGAACGCCGCGCCGCTGCCGCCCGCTTTCGGGGCCGCCGCCGCAGCCGCGCCGCCGGCGGCCACGCTGACGTCGAAGGTCTTGCCGTCGACCGTGACTTTGCCGCCGTTGACCTGCACGTTGAAGGTCTTGCCGCCGACTGCGACGGTGTAAGCGGAAGCGCCGTCTTTCTTGGCCGCTTTCTTTTCCTCTTTGTAACGGATGCCCATGGGCTTGTCGCCTTTCAGGAAGGCCAGACCCTTGTCGCCGCAGGCCGCGATGATGAAGATGTTTTCATCGGTCACGGGCAGGCTGTTCTGTTCGAGGACGGCCGTGGCGGCTTTGACGCCGAGTTTCGGATTGGCGTCGTTGATCTCGACGACGGACTTGGTGGTGGGTTCCATCTTGAGCTGTTCGGACGCCCATTTGACGACCTGCGGATCGGGCGCGACCGGAGTCTTGCCGAAGTATCCGAGGACCATCTTGCCGTAGCCGTTGGGATCGAGCTTCCAGGAGCCGTCGGGATTCTTGCCCATGACGGCATTGCGGAAGGCCTGCTGGAAGTAGAACTGGGAGACCGGGGTGACGGAGGTGCCGAAACCGCCTTTGGCCACGACTTCGCGCATTTCCTTGATGCAGATGTCGTATTTGTCGAGGCAGTTGTTGTCGCGCATCATCTGGGTGTTGGCAGTGAGGGCGCCGCCGGGCATCGGACTGAAGATGATCTCAGGCGAAACCTGCATGGATTCGGGCGGCATGAAATATTTTTCCATGCATTTCTTGAAGACCTTTTCCACGTTCATGATCTTTTCGGGATCGACGTCGAGCGTGTAATCGGTGCCGCGGAAGCGATGATACATCACGAGGATGTCGGCTTCGCAGGTGCCGCCGGAGAGGGGGGCCATGGCGAGGTCGATCACATCGGCGCCGCCTTCGACCGCCGCCCAGTTGCAGGCGACCGCCATGCCGGCGGTGTCGTGGGTGTGGAACTGGATCTCTTTGTCCTTGCCGAGCAGGGCGCGGGCCTGTTTGACCGTTTCATAGACCGTGGCCGGAGTGGAGGTGCCGGACGCGTCCTTGAAAGCGAGGCTGTCGAACGGAATGTCGCTGGCGAGGATCTCTTTCAGGCGGTCGATATAGAATTTCGGAGTATGCGCATAAGCTTCGTTGAGGCCGGGAGCCAGGCCCATCATGGTGATGGTGATCTGGTGTTTGAGGCCGTGGCGGGCGATGGCTTTGCCTGAGACGTCGAGGTTGCGGACGTCGTTCAGGGCGTCGAAGTTGCGGATCGTGGTGATGCCGTGTTTCTTGAACATCTTGGCATGCAGATCGATGATGTCGGTGGGCTGGGAGGAGAGACCGACCACGTTGACGCCGCGGGAGAGGGTCTGCAGATTCACGTCCGGACCGACCGTGGCGCGCCATTTGTCCATCATTTCGAAAGCGTCTTCCTGGCAGTAGAAGTAGAGAGCCTGGAAGCGGGCGCCGCCGCCGATCTCGAGGTGGGTGATGCCGGCCTTGACCGCGGCATCCAGCGCGGGCAGGAAGTCATCGGTTTTTACGCGTGCTCCGATGCAGGACTGGAAGCCGTCGCGGAAGGAGCAATCCATGAATTTGATTTTTTTCATTTACACATTTTCCTTATATTAATTGTTCGATCATTTGGAATTGGCATCGAAAGCGGCGGCGGCCGCGGCGGCGCGGAGGGCATCGTCGCCGGCTGCGGGGGCGGGTTTCGGTTCCGGCTTCTTTTCATACTTGGCCGCGATGGGCGCCAGGATTTTGGCCAGCAGGTTCATGCAGAAGATCATGATCAGCAGAAACGCATACACTGTCAGCATTCCGATGACCATCAGCTTCAGCCCGTCAAGAATCATACTCATTTTCGTTCTCTCACTTGTTCTGTTGTTTTATGTTGAATTTGCGTTGCGGCAAATAAAGAACCATCATCATTCGAACCGGTCCTCCTTTTCGAGGGAGATATCCCCGCAGTTGAACCGGCGCAGGACACCGTGTTCCTCCACGATCAGTTCCCCGTTTTCGGCAATGTCCGTGGCGAGGACCGGGCGGCTGGCGCCGTCAGGATCGATCAAAGTCACCTGATGGCCGAGGATCCGGTTGTGCGATTTCCATTCGGCGAAGAGTTTTTCCGGCGAGGCGAGATAAACCGCGTAGAATCCGGCCAGTTTTTTCGCCAGGATGCCGATGAGTTTTTCGAGGTCGAAACTCTTTCCGGAAAGGGATTTGAGCGAAGCTGCCGGCTGGTCGATTTTATCCAGTTCCGACTGCTCCAGATTGATATTTACGCCGATGCCGGCAATGATCCCGCTGATGCCGTTGGAGCCGGACACCGTCTCGCAGAGAATGCCGGAGATCTTCCGGCAGCCGGCGTAGATGTCGTTCGGCCATTTAATGAAAAAACCGCCGCGGGGCAGGGTTTCCAGCAGGAGACTGAGCACGGCCAGCGAGGCGGTCACGGTGGCATAAAACGGATTGCTGATCTGTTTCATGACCAGCGAGGCGTAAATATTGGAGCCGGGAGGCGACACCCAGCGGCGTCCCATCCGGCCCCGGCCCGCAGTCTGCATTTCCGCGCAAACCAGCGTACCGTCCGCGAGGACATCGAAATTGTCTTTCGCGTAAGTATTGGTGGAATCGACCGATTCCAGGTTCAGGCGGTGTATTTTCGGTGCGGGCATGGTTAAAGATTTTTTTACGATGCGGAGGAACCGCCATGAAAACGGTTCCTCCGCACGGTTTTGCTGTTCTTGAACCGAAGTCTTACTTGGAAGCGGCGATGCGGGCTTCCAGATCTTCCAGCTGCTTGGCCAGCACTTTCGGGAGACGGGAGAATTTCTTGTAGTGCTCTTTGATCATCTCCACTTCCTTGAGCCAGCCTTCCTTGTCGAAACGGAGCAGTTCGGCCATGTCTTCGGCCGTGACTTCCTTTTCGATGCCGGTGCGGTCGATGGCGTCGACGGTCGGCATGTAGCCGATCGGGGTCTCAACGGCCTTGCCTTCGCCGTCGCAGCGTTCGAAGATCCACTTCAGGACGCGGCTGTTGTCGCCGAATCCGGGCCAGAGCCAGCGGCCGTCGGCGGTCTTGCGGAACCAGTTCACGCAGAAGATCTTCGGCAGTTTGGCGCCGGCGACTTTGCCGATGTCGAGCCAGTGCTGGAAGTAATCGCCCATGTTGTAGCCGCAGAACGGCAGCATGGCGAACGGGTCGCGGCGGACCGTGCCGGCCTTGACGTCGAGCGCGGCGGCGGTCACTTCGGAACCCACGGAGGAACCGATCATCACGCCATGTTCCCAGGAGAGGGACTGATAGACCAGCGGGAGGGTGGACGGACGGCGTCCGCCGAACAGGAACGCGTCGATCGGCACGCCTGCAGGATCTTCCCAGTTGCTTGCAATGGCCGGGCAGTTCTTGGCGCGGGCGGAGAAACGGGCATTCGGATGGGCGGCCTTGACGGGCTTGCCTTCGGCATCAACTTTGCCGGCTTCCCAGACGTTGCCTTTCCAGTCGATGAGTTTTTCGCCTTCTTCGAGCGGAACATCAATGCCTTCCCACCAGATGTCGCCGTTCTTGCGGAGGGCGCAGTTGGTGAAGATGGTTTCCTTCGCGCAGGAGAGCATGGCGTTCTTGTTGGATTTCATCGAGGTGCCGGGGGCGACGCCGAAGAAACCGTTTTCCGGGTTAATGGCATACAGACGGCCGTCTTTGCCGAACTTCATCCAGGAGATATCGTCGCCGATGGTCTCGACTTTCCAGCCGGGGATGGTCGGAATGAGCATGGCGAGGTTGGTCTTGCCGCAAGCGGACGGGAACGCGCCGGTGACGTATTTGACTTTGCCCTGAGGATTGGTGAGCTTGAGGATGAGCATGTGTTCGGCCATCCAGCCTTCATCGCGGGCCTGGACGGAAGCGATACGCAGGGCGAGGCACTTCTTGCCGAGGATGGCGTTGCCGCCGTAACCGGAACCGAACGACCAGATTTCACGGGTTTCGGGGAACTGGGCGATGTATTTCTTTTCCATCGGGGCGCAGGGCCAGACGCCGTTGTCGGTGGCGCCGTTTTCCAGCGGTTTGCCGACGGAGTGGATGCAGGGGACGAATTCGCCGTCGCTGCCGAGGATCTCAAGCACTTTGTTGCCGACGCGGGTCATCACATGCATGTTGATGACGACGTAGGGGGAGTCGGTGATTTCCACGCCGATCTTGGCGATGTTGGAGCCGACCGGGCCCATGGAGTAAGGAATGACATACATGATGCGGCCGTGCATGCAGCCCTTGAACAGGCCGCGCAGGGTCTTTTTGAGTTCGACCGGATCGATCCAGTGGTTGGTCGGGCCGGCATCTTCCTCTTTTTCGGAAGCGATGAACGTGCGGGCTTCAACGCGGGCCACGTCGGACGGATCGCTGCGGAACAGCACGCAATCCGGACGCAGTTTGCTGTTCAGACGGACCGCCAGGCCCGATTTGACCATTTCGTCGCACAGTCCGTAATACTCGGTGTTGGTTCCGTCGCACCAGTAGATGCCTTCCGGTTCACAGAGCTCCGCCCATTCGTTTACCCAGGACACCAGCTTTGCATGATTCGGTGCCGCGTTCAAGTTCTTGACCATTTTTGCCTCCATCTTTTCTATTGGTTGAAGTGATGTCTTCTTCCATAAATTGAAATCCGAATAATATACCACGGCGCAACCGTTTTTGCAAACCGGAAAATCCCATTTTATCATCAATTTTTTCAGTCCGAACATATTTCATTGTAACAATTTGCAAGATGATGAAAGAGTTTGAAACAGTTTGCTTGTTTTTGAAAAATAAAAACAGTCTTACTGCTGCCGTGAAAGCGGAAACTGCCGCTGCCGGAAACGGAGCGGGACTGCCGCCGATAAAAATTTCGGAAAAAATTGCAAAAATTTCACTTTCAGCAGTGGCTTTTAGAAAAAACGGTATTAGATTACCCGATATGAGTTGAAAATTCTCCAAAATAAAGAGGTGAAAAATGCCGTTGATGATACCGTTTGCGCTTCCCGGACTGGCCGATACCAGCCTTTATTATGCTTTCAGAAATTCCGATGTGCTCGGAAAAGGGATCGTGATAGTCCTTTTCCTTTTTTCCATGGTCACCTGGTGCATCATGGTCGATAAGGGGATCGGCCTGAAATGTGCGCTGCGGGATTGTGCGGCCTTTCTGGAGAAATTCCGTTCGAAACGCAATCCGATGACCTTTGCCGACCGGATCGAAGAGGAGCCGAGTCCGGCAGCACGGGTGTGTGAGGCGGCTTATCTCCGGATCAGTCAGATGAACGTAACTCTGCCGAACGGCTCCAGCCGAGCGCTGTCGTTCGAAGAGATCGATATCATCCGGGCGACCATGGAACAGGCGGTGGCCGACCAGATCATTGTGCTTGAAGGCAAGATGATCTTTCTGGCGACAGCAGTCAGCATCAGTCCGTTTTTGGGACTGTTCGGAACGGTGTGGGGCATCATGCTGGCATTCACTGAGCTGGCGATCGCCGGCAAGGCCGATATCCAGACGCTCGCTCCAGGCGTCAGCGGCGCCCTGCTCACCACAGTGCTCGGTCTGGTCGTGGCTATTCCCTCGGTGATCGGCTACAATATCATCACCAGCAGCATCAAATCTACCATCGTGCATCTGGACAATTTTGTGGAAGAATTCATTGTCAAGCTCAAAATCGAAAATATCGCGCTGCAGGAACAGCAGGAACAGGAAAGAAAAGCCCAGGAGCAGAAAAATCTGCTCGAACAGGCCCGTCAGGAGCAGGAACGCATCCGTCAGCAGGAACAAGCCCGCCAGGAAGAGCAGGCCCGCCTGGAAAGGGAACGCAGACAGCTCGAACAGGAACGTCAGGAGAATGAGCGCAGACGGCTCGAACAGGAACGGCTGGAACAGGAACGAATCCGCCAGCAGGAACTGGCCCGTCTGGAACAGGAGCGTCTCCGCCAGCAGGAACAGGCGCGCCTGGAACAGGAACGGCTCCGCCAGCAGGAACAGGCCCGTCTGGAACAGGAACGGCTCCGTCAGCAGGAACAGGCGCGTCTGGAACAGGAGCGTCTTCAGAAAGAGGAACAGGAACGTCTCCGTCAGCAGGAACAGGCCCGTCAGGAGAGTGAACGCAAACGGTTCGAACAGGAACGTTTTCAGCGGGAACAGGCCCGTCTGGAGCAGGAATTCAATCTTCAGCCCCCCGTGAAGGCTGAGCCGGAAGAACCGGAACAGCCTGCTCTGCAGCAGCCCGATCTGGTCGGCATCCGGAATCCGAACGACACTCCGTGGGAGACCTGATCCATGCGCCGTCGTTTTCAAAGCAAAACTTATGATGAGATCAACATCACGCCGCTGATGGACACGGTGTTTTTTCTGCTGATCATTTTCATGATCACCGCTCCGCTGCTGGAATACAGTATCGATGTTTCCCCGCCGAAGATGGCGGCGGCCGAGATCAAGGCAGATGACTACACCAAAGTGATCCATGTCACGAAAGACAAAGTCATTCAGTTCGAACGGAAGAAGAATATTTCCATGCAGGAACTGCTGGCGCGCCTGCGGGAACTGAAACAGGACCGGAACAGCAAGAAATACAAATTTTTTCTGCGTGCGGACCGCGAACTGCGTTATGGTGATGTGATCGATGTGTTCAAGACCATCAAAAAGGCCGGCTTTGCGGATATCTCGCTGGTCACGGAGGCCGAGCAATGATCCCGTCGATGAACCGTTATATGGTGACCGGCCGGGTGCCGGGTGAAGAACCTCTGCCATATGTCAAGACCGGCCGCCAGACGGTGATCGCCGGCATCGTGATGGCCTGTCATGCCGCACTGATCATCGTCCCGATGATTTTCCTGGCCATTTCGGAAATGATCAAGCCGCCGGTCTATGTGATGCGTCTGCCGACTGTGGACAGTGTGCCGAATGAGAATCCGGACATGTCGGAGCATCCTTCTCCGCTCAATAAGAAATCCAAACGGACTCCGGACAAGGGCAAACCGCTTTCGAAGATCCCGGATATCCCGAAGCTGGTCCAGCCGATCGATCCCCCCAAACCGCAGCCCAAACCGCAGCCCAAGCCGGTGGAAAAACCACCTGAACCGGTCAAAAAGGTCGTGAAAAAGAAACCCGATCCGGTCAAACCGAAAACCGTGGCGGAAAGCAAGAAAACCGTCCCGGTCCAGCAGACCAAACCGACTCCGAAAAAGAAACTGCTGGATGCCAGCGATATCAAGATCAGCACCAAGCGGGTGAAAAATCCCAATCAGAATCCGTTTCCCCAGCCTGTCCAGCCCAGCCGTACGGCTGCCGACAACGCCCGGAATGCCCGGATGAACGACCTGGCCCGCCAGCTGCGCAGCATGACCGGCACGCCAGGCGGCACGGGAACTCCCGGCGGGGGCGGCGGTCCGAAAGGCATCGTCAGCAAGGAAGTCAGCGATTATTATTACAAGGTCGAAGCCTACCTGAAACGCCGCTGGGAACAGCCGTCCGTTTACGGGAACAGCCGTCCGAAAGTGATCATCCTCTTCCGCGTGGCCGCCGACGGCCGGATCATTTCCGCTGTCATCCAGGAACGTTCCGGCAATGCCGCCATGGATACTTCGGTGGAGAATCTGCTGAAGTCCCTGCAGACGCTGCCGGCTCCGCCGCAGGCCATGAGTTTTAATGTGACCATGGAAATCGACCGGTGAGAAAAAAACGGAAATTTTCCGGTCCATCCTGCCCGTAAAGAATATCCTGTCATCTGTGCCGCAATCGGTCTCCGCGAACCTGTTTCCAGCTTGAAAAGTGCTTCCTGCCGGAATATGTTACCCTCATCCGGAATCAGCCGGAGCAACATTTTTGCAAGGGGGAAATTATGCTGCAAATCAGATCGGGAGCATTGTGTCTGATGCTCATGGCCGCCGCAGGACTGGCGGCACAGGAACCGGAAACCCGGACCCTGCGGTTCGTTCAGGATGACGCGCAGGACAGGATGGTATCCAAGATATACACCCTGAAATATGTCCAGTCCAACGATGTGACGCCGTTTCTGCTGGCGGCGGTCAAACGCTACAACATCAACTCATCGGTCAACTGTATCGAATACGGCAATAACAACCAGCAGTTCCTGACCGTGACCTGTCCGGTGAAGATGATGCCGTATGTGGACGATTTCGTGAGCAAAGTCGACCGCGAAGTGAAGATAGACGGCCGGGTGCCGGGCGAGATCATCAAGGGGACCGGCATCACGCGCGCGGTCTACCGGCCCCGATACCGTTCCGGCCAGACGCTGGTCAACATCATCGTCAATGCCGCGGTCGGCGAGGGCGCTTACGGTTCGGTTTACGGATACGACCAGAATTCCAATCAGATCTATTGGAAGGACAATTCCTCCAACACCTCGTATTCGATGCAGTTTCTGGAATGGCTGGACCGGCCGGCGCCGCAGATCACTTTTCATTTCAACGTTTACGAGATCCGCGAAAGCATGATGCGCGATATCGGACTGGATTATCTGGCGTGGAAAAACGGTCCGGGACTGAATATTTTTCAGGCGGGATTTCAGGCGTTCGACCTGTCTTCCGGCGGCAGTGCGGCGCTGCAGGGGATGTCCGGTCCGTTCGGCGCCTTCTTTTTCGCTCCGCAGTTCGACGCCGGATTCCTGCGCGTGCTGCAGCAGTCGGGCAAGGCGGATATCCGCAACAGCGCCTCGCTCACCGTCGCGAATTCGGAAACGAACAGTTATGCGCTGATGTTCAGTCCCCAGCTGCAGAACATCATCAAATCTGACAATGACAAGACCAGCGTCGGAACCATCACTTCCCTGCCGGAAGGGATGTATCAGGTCTATCTGAAAATCAATGCGCCGGTGGTGAATCTGCATGACAGCGGACAGGGCGAGGCGCAGGCGCCGTATCCGCGGAGCGAGGCGTTTTCCATCGAACCTTACCAGCCCGGCAGCCTCGCCCATGCGAACGGGACGGTGTTTTTCGGCTACAGCATCCAGACCGCGAATGTGATGGAGCGCAACAACCTCGGTCACGAGCTCATCGAAACCGGCGTGACCGAGGGCAATACGCTGCTGTCGCTGAACAAGGAAATGATCCTGTCGCAATGGGAGAAGGAGCAGGATGTGAAGCAGACGATCGGCATCCCGTGGCTGTCGAAGATCCCGTATCTGGGATATCTGTTCGGCACCACGACCACGAGCCGGGAAAAAATACATGTCTGTCTCACTGTACGGGCGGAAATTCTCAACACTGCCAAGCCCGACGGTCCGTCTGTCGGCGTGCTCACCAAAATCGGCAAATAATACTGCTTTCGAGGGGGAAAAATGAAATCTTTTTACTGTGTTTCCGCAATTCTGCTGGCCGCTGCGGCGCTGTCCGCAGCCGAGGTCGCCGGCACGCCGCGCGATTCCAATATCCAGAACACTGCCGGATACGACGGCACGAGGGTCGAGGCCCAGCTGCTGGTCAATGTGCAGGACAAGACCAAAGTCGTGCATTTCATCCGGGACAACAACGATCCGCGGGTGGTCACGAAGACGTATCTTTTGAAACATGTCGATCCGTAT
This sequence comes from Lentisphaerota bacterium, assembly GCA_015061565.1. Classification (GTDB taxonomy): domain Bacteria; phylum Verrucomicrobiota; class Lentisphaeria; order Victivallales; family UBA1829; genus SIG94. The sequence continues at coordinate 8,581 of SUWI01000035.1, read as the reverse complement.
GAGATCCGGGATTATCTGCGCCAGATGGTGCAGTCGAAACGGGTCGGCAACACGAGTCTGCAGCAGCAGTATCCGCTGAACGCGGTGAACGGCGGCAGCGGCACGCCCGGCACGAATACCGGGATCGGCACCGCGGCGGCTGCGACCGTGGCAGCGACCGTGTCCTCGCCCGTGCTGACCACGCCGCCGACCGCCCAGCCGGGTTACAATCCGACGCTCCAGCTCGGCAGCAATACCGCGGTCGAATGCCTCAAATACGTGGACGGCACCAGCCTGCTGATCGTCAGCGCGGAGGAATACCGTTTCAAGGACCATGAAAACGGCATGGGGCTGGATTCGATCATCCAATTCATGGACCGGCCGCAGATGGGGGCGAATTACGGCACGCAGATCTTCTTCTATCTGCCGAAATTCGTGCCTGCGAAAAATCTGGTGAACCTGATCCAGAATGTCGGCATGAACATTTCCGACGTGACCGAACTCTGGCAGGGACAGGACCTGGTCACGTCCGATCCCGACCTGAACTGGCTGATCTTCGACGTTTCCAATTATTCCTGCGACAATATCGCCGCACTGCTCGCGAAATACGATGTGCCGATCCCGCAGGTCCGGCTGAAAATTTCCGTCCTCGAAATCTACGACGAGAACGACGACAAAATGGGCATCGATTTCCAGAACTGGAAGAACAACGAGGGCGCCGATTTCTTTTCCGCCGGCGGACGCATGCGCAACAACTGGTCGGCGCTTTACAGCGGCGGCATGGCCAAAGCTTTCGGATCCGAACGCACCAGTTTTTACAATTTCAATCCGAAATGGAACAGCCGGTATCTGGATTTTCTGGCCAGCAGCGGCAAGGCGAAAGTCGTGCACAGCGGCGAACTGCTGATCCGCAACAACACGCCCGCCAAACTGGACCGCACCACCCAGATTTTTTATATCGACACATCCAAGCCGTATCCGAATGCGCTGGACCTGCCCGATACGGGCGTGGGACCGTATGAACTGCTGTCCGCTCTGATCGGCGAGATCAGGCAGAAAACCGGAGCCGTTGCCGACACGGTCGCCCACGGCAATTATCCCGTCGGTAAAGGCAATCAGCAGATCACCACGGCGTCCTCCGGATACGGTTTCACCATGTCCGTGACCAATGCTTCGGTCAACCTCGCGGAAACCTCGTTCCAGGTGACCTTGAACAACACCAGCCTGATCGGGTTCCAGTCCAACGGACAGCCCCGGATCAGCAGTCCGAGCGTGGTGTCTTTGCAGGTGAGCCTGCCGTATGGCCGGGACAGTTTTGTGATCGGCGGTCTGCGCAAGCAGGAGAAAGTGGAATCGTCCACGGGGATCCCGTGGCTGGCGGATATTCCGATACTCGGGTATCTTTTTGCGACCAAATCGAACTCGGTCAAGCATTCCGAACTGGTGGTGCTGGCGCAATGCGAATGGGCATCGCCGAAAGACGCTCCGCAAGTCCGCGGCGTGAGCCGGAAGACCGCAAAACCGTAAGCGCGGCGATCCGGCCGCTCTCCCCCGCTGCGTCCGGATCGACTTATGGCGCGTAACCTGTCTGTTTTTGCAGACAGGTTTGTACCTTGTTTTTTTCTGCCTCCGCTTGTAAAAAGTTTTTTCCCGGTTATAATATTGCGAAGAAACGGATCTCTTCATTATTCAGGACGGGAAGAAAAAATGGCGGTATTGACAGTATGTCAGCAACTGGAGGACAATCTCCGGCATGATATTCTTTCCGGGAAGTTTCCCGGCAGAAGCAGGCTGCCCTCCGAATCCGTGCTTGCCGCCCGGTATTCGATCTGCCGCTCCACGGTCCGCAAAGCGCTGGACCATCTGGAGCGGGACGGGCTGCTCTACCGGGTGAAGGGCAGCGGAACGTTTGCGGTTCCTGCCCCGGAACGGCATATTACGTGCCGGAAGAGATTTCGCGGACTCCGCCGGAAAAGCGTGTTGTTTCTCTCTTTCAGCACGTCCTATTCCGAAGCGAAATTCCGTGAAAACCTGAATTTCCGTAAATTATTTGATGAAATGTCGCGGGTGCTGGATTCCGGCGGATGCACCCTGATGTGGTGCCATGTCGGGCTGGATTTCAAGCCCCCGCAATGTCTGACCGGACGTGATATCGAAGTCGACGGCATTCTGTTCCACGGCCGGGTCCCGCCGGATTTCTGGTCCCTGTACATGAAAGGGATCCCCTGCGTGGCGATCAATCAGTTCTGTCCGGAACTGAATTGCAGCTGTGTCCGTTCCGACCCTCAGATGCGGGCCTGGCTGGCGATATCCCATCTGAAAGATCTGGGACATACCAGAATCGGATACATCTGCGACGAGATCAAGTCATATCCGCAGAAAGAACGCTACGATGCGTTCCTGAACATGCTTGATCTCCTGCGGCTGCCCCACCGGACCGATTGGGATGCAGTCTGGCAAAGGGCCAGGGTCAACGGCGAGCTGCTGATTGAGGATGGATGTCCGGATTTCACCCCGCAGCTTGAACTGGTAATGTCTCTCGCCGAGCCCCCGACCGCATTCGTCTGCCTGGATTCCTCGCGGGCTTTTTTTGCCCAGTCTTCCTTGGAGAAACTCGGTTATTCCGTGCCCCGGGATATCAGTCTCATCGGGGCGAGGATGCTGAATGATTCCTATGTTATCGAACATAAAATCGTTCCTCGCCATTACGACTCATTTTATACAGCTCTTGTTGAGCACAGCGAGCAGATATACTGCCAGTCCGTGCGTCTGCTCCTGGATCAGATATTTTCTCCAGGACAGCATCCGGTCTTGAATCAGCTGGTCGTGCCGGAACTGGATGTGAAAAAAAGCACCGCCCCTGTCAGGGCAGGTCCGTCCGTAAAGCATCCTGAAACCGTTTTGACTAAAAAACGCCTCAATCGTGAAAAATTAGGAAAAGTGTGATAAAAAGGCAAAAGTCACTTGACAAAACCTGACATAGAAGGGAAACAGCCATGACAAGACAGAAAAACTTGTTCAAAACCTCATCTCTCATACCTCAGCACTCATATCGGAAGCGTAAAACTGCTTGCCGTTTTACGCTGATAGAGCTTCTGGTTGTGATAGCGATCATTGCAATTCTGGCGGGGATGCTGCTGCCGGCCCTGAACAATGCAAGGAAAATGGCACAAAGGGCAGGATGCACCAACAATCTGAGACAAATTTCGCAATTCTGGCAGTTTTATACCGATGAGAACAACGAGTATTTCCTCTGTCCTTACCAATGGAGCAATGCGCCATGGTACAGTTCTCCGACCCAGATGCACTGGTATACTTATATTCTGATGAATTACATACTCAAATCCGACAAAAGGGGAGATTCCAAAACGAAAACCAGAACCTCTTTGGTCTGCCCCGGTGATTCAAGCGGACGTTACCGGTATTCCAATACCCAGGTCTACCTGAGCTACGGATATGTCGCCCGGATGAGTCTTACCGTGTCGGGGGCAACCAGTGAGAAATATCCGATTCTGAACAAGATGCGGACATTCACGAACCAGAACAGGCAGTTTGTCTTTGCCGATTCCCATGCGGCCTACACCTATCCCGGAAACAGCGGCTACTGGCAAAACGGAGTCAATTCCGGGGATCTGCTTCATGCCGCCAAGTGGGCCAACGTCGGCCGCTACGGGGCGCATGGCAAGGGAAGAAACCAATCGTATCTGGATGGACATGTCTCTCATGAAACGACGGTCTATTACAATAACTCCACCGGTGCCAGCGATTTATGGAATTCCAACGTCTTGATGACCGTGAAGGAACCGCCGCTTCCTTGAACCGGCATTTTTCAGGAAAGGAGCGGGAAGAATGAAAAAATATTTTTGCGCCGCATTGTGTTTTGCTGTGGGAATCTCTGTTGCAACGGGGGGAGAAAATCTGCTCGGCAACCATTCGTTTGAGGAGACCGTGCCCGTGAAAAAAAGCCGCTGGCGGATCGAATTGGCCAAAGACTGGCAATGCATTCTTAACAGCGGTGCGGAAAAATGCGATATTTCCATTGTCCGGCCGGGATTCTCCGGAAAAAACGCGCTCCGGCTGCACACCATCGGCAAGAGCGGTTTCAACAGTGCCGTTTTCGACCGGACCATTCCCGTGACTGCCGGGTCCGAACTGGCCGCATCCGTCCGGATGAAAGGGAGAGGCAATGGGTATATCCGGATTTATTTTTTTGATAAAAACGGAAAAAAGATGAAGAAGTATCGGATGGCCGGAAAGCAGGCAGCTGAAAACTGGTCCGTCCTGAACCTGGTGTTTACGGTTCCCGAAGACGTTTCGGGTGTGCGTTATTCGCTGGAGACCCTGCGTGACGATGCCGATGTCATTTTTGATGATGCGGAGCTTTCGGTTTCGGCCGGAGACCAGCTGGAAAATGGGGAACTGAAAGTCCGGTTCAACCGGAATTCCGGAGGCGCGGTCGATTCCTTTTTCTGGAAAAAGAAGCAGTTCGAATTCACCACTCCGACCAGCTTCATGCGCGGAGCGGGAATGCTGGCGCAAATGATTCCCGCCAAATCTCCGGTCGGCGAAATCCAGCGCCTGCCCTTTGTCTTGACCGCCGCCGGTCCGTCAATGCGCGAATACACGGCATTGCTCCGTTCCGGAAAATTGAGCGGGTTGGAGATCCGTAAAAAATATGAACTGCAGCCGCTCGGAGTAAAGCTGGCAATAAAGTTCCGCAACACGGGGAAGAACACTTTGGATTTTGACCAGCGCATCCGCAATCTGGTGAGTTCCGAACCGGGAGTTTTTTCCTGGCCGACTCCCGATTGGATCACGATTTTCCGGCAGAGCGGCGCACCCCTGAACGGCTTGAATTCCGTGGTCCACGATCTCTTCCGGGCCGGGTGGGAAGCCAAATATTATACGGAAAAGGAATGTGCATTGCTCTTTGAATTTGATGTCAGCAGTGTCCGCCGTTTATACTGCTGGTTCTGCATGCAGCCCGATTTCAGCACCATCGAGTGGTATCATCGGGAATTGCAGCTGAAACCCGGGGAAGAAAAAATCGTCACGGCTTCGGTTTCCGTGGTACCGGGAAAGAAAGAGTTTTACCACGATGCCAGTGGTGCCAATCCCCGGTATGAAGAAGTCAAGCCGGTCAAACTGCCGGATCCTCCGGTCCGTGCGGGACTCCCGAAGCAATTCGACTGCTTTTTCCCGTTCAGTGCAGGTCTTGGCAACCTCAATCAGCCGGAAATGTGCGGTCTGCATGACAACCGCACCAGTTTTGCGGAACGGCATGCCGTCCTGAACCGGCGGCTGATGCGTATTCTGGCCGAAAATTATTTCAATGCCGTCGTTCCCGGCCGTTTTGTCTACGGGAACATATTGGCGGCCCAGCGTGATGAAGCCGGACGGAACCGCATCGGAGAAATGGCCCGCAAATTCAAGATGAAATGCTTCCTTTCCACTTTGTTTCTGTATCGGGAAGATGTCGACGTCGAAAAATATATGGAGCAGAAATGGCCGGAAAAGCTGAAGATGATGAATCATCCGGAGCTGAAATCATACATCCGGGAATATCAGGATGTCATTCCGCTGTTCTATACCGGCGATGAACTCCTGCCTCAAAATATTGCGGTAATGCTCCGGGTCCATCAGGAATTGCGCGCCGTGCTGCCGGAACATATACTGACTTTTCCTTATCTGCATTCCCACCGGACCGATATGGCACCCTATGTGCCGTTCCTGGTCGGGGATTTTTATCCGATCAAGCGGTCTGCTTCTTCGGGACGCAATCCCTGGTCCGTTTACCCCGAGTTCCGCCGTTCCGTGCAAAAAGCGTCGCCGACGGATGTGTGGTTCATGCCGCAGGGGTTCGCCGCCGGACCGGACGACAGCCCGTATGCCTTCCCCGCGGCAGGAGAGATCCGGCTGATGCTGCATTTGGCTGCGGCTGCCGGAGTCAGGGGGATCTCATGGCATGGATTCCCCAATGGGACCTGGCCCTGGATGATGAACTATTCCATGTACCGCTATTCCATGCTCGGCGGGGCCGGACAGTTTTCCCCCTCCTGGCCGGGCGTAGCCGATTGTGCCAGAACATTCGCCACGGTGGGGGCTCTGCTTCTGAAATCCCGGGTCGTCCCGCTGCCCGATTCCGTCAGGATCCAGTGTCGGGATTATCAGTCCTCCAATAAATACTACCAGGGCCCGGCGATTAAGTGCTACGCTTTGAAAAGTCCCCAAGGGCTTGTCGTCATTGCCGTGAACCAGAATCCCGAGGGGGCTGAAAGCGGCACGCTGATCCTGCCGGAAGGGAACAAATTCGATTTTTCCGGACTGGCAGCTTTTACCGGCTGTTCCGTCAAGCTCGACCTTGCTCCGGGTGATGCCGCTTATTTTTACTGCGGAGATGATTTCCGCGAGCTGGATGCCGCGCTTTACAACCGTTTCAAAGCGGAACGTGCCCGTTATCTGATCCTGGCACAACGTGCCTCTGGCGACAAAATCCCGGTCATGGATCCGGATCGGTTTGCCGCACTTCCGCCCCTTCAGGCAGTCCGGAAGACCATAGCCGCCGGTCAGGAACTGCGGAAAAAAATCGACTCCGAACCTCTCGGCCGGGTGCTCCGTGAATTGCAGACCATGAAAAAATCATTGGATGATATTGATTTCCGTCTTGCATGCGCTTTGGATCTGGCGGTCACTCCGGACATGCGGAATCGGACTCGCCGTTATGCCCGGTGGGCCGATCATCCGGACCGGAATTTCAATCAGCTCCGGTCGCGGCTGGCGGCTGTCTTTGCAGATTTTTACCGTTTGAGCGATGCTGTTGATGAAGGAAAGGGTTCGGCAGCTGCGGCCCGGGAACTTCCTCAGCTCAGAAAGCGGCTGGATTCAACTGTTTCCGCTGTCCGGCAATGGCTGGACCGTCATCCCGGCCGCAATAAGATAGACGATCCTTATCTCTAGCCGGACTTCCGCATCCTCCCGCACCGGAGGGAACGCGGCTTTCCGAAACGTAAAAATTTTTAATTTTTATTCTTGACAAGGCCCTTATTCTCTGATATATTAGCATCCCTGTTAAGTGGGGAAAACTAACTTGATGGGATGCACAGACAAATGAAAAAGACCGGTTTTGACAATGCTCTGTATCTGAAAGAGCAATCCGCGGAGATCCTCAAACGGGCGGATCGATTCAACAACAAACTTTACCTGGAATTCGGAGGAAAACTGGCCTATGATTTCCATGCGGCCCGCATTCTGCCGGGCTTCGATCCCAATGTGAAGCTGCAGCTGCTGAAGAAACTCAAAAACCAGATCGAGGTGGTGATCTGCATCTATGCCGGCGATATCGAACGCAAGAAGATCCGCGCCGATTTCGGGATCGCCTACGATGCCGATACGCTCCGGATCATCGACAACCTCCGGGATTATCAGATTGAGGTCAAATCCGTGGTGGTCACCCGTTATGAGGACCATCCGGCCGTCAACAATTTCATCCACAAACTCGAACGCCGCGGCATCCGCGTTTACCGGCACAAGACGATCAAAGGCTATCCTGCCGATGTCGACCTGATCGTCAGCGATGCCGGTTACGGCGCGAACGAATATATCGAAAGCGACAAGCCGATCGTGATCATGACCGGACCGGGTCCAAGCAGCGGCAAAATGGCGACCTGTCTTTCGCAGGTTTATCACGAGTACAAGCGCGGGGTCGCCGCCGGCTATGCCAAGTTCGAGACCTTCCCCGTATGGAACCTGCCGCTGAACCATCCGGTCAATATCGCCTACGAGGCCGCCACCGCGGATATCGGCGACGTCAACATGGTCGATCCGTTCCACCTGGAACATTACGGGACCACGGCGATCAATTACAACCGCGACATTGCGATCTTCCCGGTGGTGAAACGCATCTGCGAGCGCATCATGGGCAAGGATCAGGTCTATCAGTCGCCGACTGACATGGGTGTGAACCGGGTCGGTTTTGCCATCACCGACGACGCACTGGTGCGCGAGGCCGCCTGCCAGGAAGTGATCCGCCGGAATTTCCGCTACAAATGCGAATACGCGATCGGTGCGGCCGAACGGTCCAGCGTGGACCGCATGAAAGTGCTGATGGACAATCTCGAACTGCATGAAGAGGACCGGGTGGTCGTAAAGCCCGCGCGCGATGCCGCCGCGGCGGCGGCCGCGACCGAAGGAAAGGGCAACGACGGTTTCTTCTGCGGCGCCGCGCTGGAACTGCCGGACGGGAAAATCGTCACCGGCAAAAATTCCCCGCTGCTGCATGCCGCGTCGAGCTGTGTTTTGAATGCGGTCAAGGTGCTGGCCGGCCTGCCGGACGATCTGCCGCTGATCTCACCGGATGTCATCAATTCCGTCGGCCAGCTCAAGAAAAATATCCTGAAGACCAAACGGATAAGTCTGGCGCTGGATGAAACTTTGATCGCGCTGAGCGTGAGCATGGCGAACAATCCGACCGCCAAGTGTGCGGTCAATCAGCTGAGCAAGCTCAGCGGCTGCGAGATGCATTGTTCCCATCTGCCGACGCCGGGCGACGAAGTGGGTTTACGGAAACTCGGGATCAACCTGACCTGCGATCCGGTTTTCGCCA
>SUWI01000345.1 GCA_015061565.1 Lentisphaerota bacterium | reverse complement strand
CCATGAGGGCGTCCACATCGGTGGTGACATCCCACATCACTTTGCCGAACACATAGTAGTTCATGAAGTTGGAGATCCAGTATTCGGTTTCCGATTCCAGGAAACAGCCGAAAATCTCCGGAGCGGCTTTCTTGAAGAAACTGCCGACCGCCCGCGGCGTGAACGCCGGAATATACATCACCGGACGGCTGCCGCTTTTGCAGATGTAGGTCCACAGATAGGTTTTGCCGTTCAGTTTCTTTTTCCAGTCCTTCATCAGCTGCAGGGATTTGGCTTGACCCTCCGGATTGCTCTCATTCCACGGCCCGGTCTGCGCCAGCTGGACGATCACGTTGTCCGGTATGTCCACATTGGGGATCTTGGTGTAAGCGGCATAAGCCATCATGGTGGTGTATCCCGGCACGCCTTCCTGTTTCAATTTCCGCGCGATGTCCGTTTTGAACTTCCAGATCAGGTCGCTGCTTTTCTGGCGGTCTTTGGTGGAGAAGACCGGCCAGCACTTCGGACAATGGCAGGGATACATGCCGTCGCCCGGCATGATGTTGAAAAACGGGAGGCTGTGACGGGAACGCTCCCAGTAAGACTTGCCGTTGGGCATGACGATGCCCCGCGAGGCGGCGCTCTGTCCGCTCAGGAACGCTTTGGCGTCCAGGTAGATTTCGTTTTTCAACTCTTCATTGCTGTAACACAGCTGCCCCCTGACCTCGTGTTCGTTTTTCGGATTGACGCCGTTGATCCGTTCCCCGTTGTCGCGCAAGGCAAAATATTCCGGATGGGTTTTGGCGAAACGTTCGACCAGCCCAAGATAAGCCAGCCCGTGGCAGTTCGGCAGATTCAGCGTGCTCATCCGGGTCTGGAAGAGATGTCCCATCCGGATTTCCCGGACCGGAGTTCCCCGGTAGAACGCGATCTTTTTTCCCAATGCCCCATGTCCGTAGTAAGCCTGCCGGTAGGTATTGTCCGGACGGTCGACGATGTCGATCTCCGGCAGTTTCCAGTCCGCTTTCCGGGGAACGACCGTGCCGATCTCGCCGGGAAAATAGAACCGCACGCCGCCGAAACGTTCCAGGAATTCATAAACGCCGTTCAGCGTTCCCCGTTCGTTCCATTGCGGGATGTTTTTTTGGGGATTTCCCCGGGCGTCGTCGTTGCCCGCGATCACGATCCGGCTGCCGATGGTTTTGATGATATAGCCGTCCCGGTCCAGTTTCTTCAAATCGAACCCGGCCAGCTTCGCGCCGGACGGCCCCAGAATGAATGCCGTCTTTTTGCCGGAGGATTTCGCCGTCACGGCGACTTTGCCGCCGATGATTTTTTCCAGATAAAACGCCAGCTGGGAACCGGCATAACGCAGCATGGGTGAGGCTTTCGCCGGGACTACGACTTCACACTGCGCTTTTCCCCCGGATGCGAGCGGGATCGCCGATTCGGATTTGATCTCGATCCGGCGCGGGATGACGGGGTTCGGATTGAATCTGGTCGCGTCTGCGCAGAATACACTTGTGCCTGGCAGCATCAGCAGGGCCGACAAAATAAGGATTGGTCTGTTTTTCATGATCATCATCTGTCCTCCATTAATTTTTTACTGTTGACGGTTTCCTTATAATTTTTTGTGCTTACAGTGCCTGAAAACAGCAGGAAATTGGCATAGTCGCTGTGCCGGAAATGAACTCCTGCAACGGAATCGGCAATGGATTTGAACGGCCAGGTATTGACGGAAAGGCCCACATGATCATTATTCGCCCGTCTCCCGTCGCCCATAATCGCGACTTGTGAAGGACGTTTGACCCGCGACAGTCTGCATTGCCGGGCTATCCAGGATTCTTGCGTCAGTGTATAGTGGTCTCCCTGGGAAGTGGCATAATAATTTTGTGCGTAGGTATACCATAAATTGGGGACATTTCCGGCATTTATGCGTTTATCGTCTGCGGGACAGATGACCACGGGAGCCTTGCGGTTGTAATCCACCTGATCCTCCTTCGTTGCATGGACCGGCAGCTTGAGATAAGGCGCCAGATCAAACCACACCTTCCGGTTATAGATGAATCTGGGCATCCAGTCGTTTCTGTCGTTGGCGTAGGAATGAAATCCCAGGCCGATCTGTTTGAAGTTGTTCAGACAGGAAATGTTCTTTGCTTTGGCGCGCACCTTGCTCAGCGCCGGCAGGAGCATTCCCGCCAGGATCGCGATGATCGCGATCACAACGAGGAGCTCTATCAGCGTAAAATGCTTCGGCATTTTACGCTTCAGGTATGAGAGATGAGGTATGAGAGATGAGGTTGCTGAGGTCTTCATTTTCATCTTACCAGAGAAGATTTTCGTTTTCATTTTATTGTCCTTTCGTTTTATGTTATGAAAAATTAAAATTGCCGGAATATGTCATATCGTTTCTCCGAAGACGAATTCCATGGGGATTTTGTGGACCCTGTACTGCATATCGCGCGAGATCAGCAGGTCGGCGGCGACCTTGCCCAGATCCTCCGGACGGATCGAAATACAGCTCAATTTCGGCGGAAAATCCGTGGCGATCCTCGTTCCGTAAAAACTGACCACCCCGATCTGCATCGGCACATTCAGCTCCAATTCCTGCAGCAGCAGGATGACGTTTCTGGCAATATAATCCGAGGAAGCCAGGACCGCGATGCGTTTGCCGGAAAACCTGGCAACGGCATCCCGCAGAAGTCCTTTTTCCTGCACCAGGGGGACCTGATTGAATTCGACTATGTTCAGGGCATTTTCCTGTTCAGTCAGTTTCTGGTAGAACCGGTGCTGCTGGTCCGCCTCATACCGGGCGGGATGGACATCCTCGCAGCAGATAAACGCATTGTAGCCCATGCGCTTGAGGATGTCGAGCATGGTATGGTAAGCAGGCAGAGCATCCAGCACTACGGAATGGATGTTGGGAAGTTTGCTGGCCCTGCCGATCACCACCGCCGGCAGCTTGGTTTGCAGAATGATCTCTTCCAGGATCTCGTCCGGAATGAAATAATCGGCGATGAATCCGATATTCTGTTTCGGCAGCATCAGCGCTTCCTCCAGCGTCGAGGTGAAGTCGCTGTTATGGATGTAATTTTTATTCTTATAAATGGTCTTTGCCGCATTGACGGAAAAAAGGGTCGCGATGGAGGAAGACGCGGCTTCCTGAGTGATTCCTGCGATGATCCGGTTGCCGTAAAATTCCGGCGTGTCCGTGGAGATATGGCGGAACAGCAAAGTCAGGAACTGATACTGGTCCTGCGCATTTTCCATCTTCCGTGAAACCGTATATTTGCTGCCGGGATTGTGCAGCAGGACTCCGCGTTTGGCCAGAAAGTTCAGTGCATGGACTGCCGTGAGCTGGCTGACGCCGTAAATCCGGCTCAGATCCCGGGATGAAGGCACATTCATGCCGGGCAGCAGGATTTCCTTTTTGATATCCGCCAGGATTTTTTCCGCAATCATTCTGTATTGGAATTTCGCCATTTTATCCGCCTTTCCTGTTAAAATTTAATTCCCGGTGAAATGATTTTCAATCGACTTTTTCCCTCCCGTTGGAAAAAGTCCTTTTTTTATCTTTTCAAAATATATTTCACTTTTGGTAAGACTATATCAGGTGATATGGTTTTCGAGCTGAAATAAGTCTCATTAAACCATCAGAATGTTTTTTCTGATAAAACAGCCCCCGATGACGGCCGGAAATCTGATTTCAGCCGCCATTGGGGGCAGATTTTTTGACTGAGAATACGGGCATCCGCGGCCGGAATTTTACCGGAACAGATTTTTGAAATTGCGCGAGAACACCGCTTCGAGCTGCGTCTTCGACAGATGCTCGAACAGTACTCCGGCGATATACATGCCCGGATTCCGGATCGGAAAATCGCTGCCGAAAAGGATCTTGTTCGTTCCGGCGCGGTTGAGTGCATAACGCACCATGCCCCACGAATTCGGACCGCTGCCTGAAATGTCAAGCGCGGCATTCTCATACTGCGCGATCAGGTCGATCCTCG
>SUWI01000344.1 GCA_015061565.1 Lentisphaerota bacterium | reverse complement strand
CGCTGCCGAAAAGGATCTTGTTCGTTCCGGCGCGGTTGAGTGCATAACGCACCATGCCCCACGAATTCGGACCGCTGCCTGAAATGTCAAGCGCGGCATTCTCATACTGCGCGATCAGGTCGATCCGGTCCAGATATTCCTGATAGCTGGCCGTCGGGTGCGCAATGATGAATTTCAGTTTCGGGAACCGTTTAAGGATGGCTGCGGCCTCCCGCAGTTCACCGAGATGCACGTTGACCGCCAATTCTTTCTGCTGGATCAGGTCCCAGACCGGATCCATGGCCGGAACGTCGATGCCTTTCCAGCTCATCGCGTAGGGCACCAGTTCGCCGACGAACCGGACGCCGTGGTCGCGGTACATGGTCTCGATCTCGGCGCAGGATTCCTCCGGAAAGGCGGGATGGACCGAGATCCCCGGAATGTAGAAATCCGGATAGCTTTCACGGAAATCCAGCGCCGCGGCGTTGAGCACATGGATCTCTTCGAAACTGACGGGATCCTTGACCGCGCGGATGACCGAACCGCAGCACCGGCTGATCCCCGTGCGCCGGAGTTCGGCAACGAACTGTTCGCCGGTCATATTCTGCTTGAACAATGAATAATCGGTTTTCGGCAGCGGGGTCGGCGGATGCACATGCGCATCAATGATCTCATATTCCGCAAAGATCTCCCGCAGCCGGACGTCATGGTCGAGAATGGGTTCCATAGCTGATTCATCCCTCTTTATTTTGAAACGACCTCAAATTCATGCGTGAGTTTCGCGCCGGAGATCACGTCGCGGACCGTCATCGTCCAGCGGCCGGCGGCATCGTTCAGCGCGGTCCGGAACGAACCTTCGAAACGTCCCTTCGGCGCATGGGCGACCGTGGAATACAGACGTTTCCGGGATCCGTCCGGAGCGGTGACGTTGATCTCGAAGATATGTTCGAGCGAAGTGTCCGGCACGGTGATCCGGTAATCGAAGACCTTGCCTCTGCCGATCCGTTTCGGGGCGGAGAGTTCCGGCGCGTTCAGTTTTTCCGGCAGCAGGGCCAGGAAGACCGATTTGGCCGGCGCCAGTTCCACGTTCCAGCTGCTCACCTTGTCCGGGGAGACCGTGCCTTTGCGCATATCATACAGATAGCCCGGCTGCGGGAACTTCAGCGTGATCCGGGACGCTCCTTTTGCCTGATTGCTCCGGGTCAGACCCAGGAACAGCGCCTTGCCGGAACCTTTCTGCCTGTAGGAGAAGATCCGCGCTCCGACCGGTTCGCCGCCTTCCGCCTCGAACCGGAAGCTTTCGAGACGGCGGCCTCCGATCAGCTTGACGAACAGCCGCTGCAGTGCCAGGATCTCGTCCTTTTCCCGGCCGTAATTGTTGCGCAGCGAAACATAATTGCTGGGCGCGAAATTCAGGAACACGGTGCGGCCTTTGCCGGATTTATTTTCGATCAGGACGTTTTTGCTGTCGGCCCCGGCCGCGGCTCCGATCGGACGCTGGCCTTTATGCCCTTCCAGCTCGATCATTGCCGTCCGGTCGCCTTCCTGATCGGGCTTCTGCAGTCCGAAAAGATCGTTCAGACGGCCCTGCGGCAGGGTCTTGCAGTGTTCATCCATGACCGCGGGCATGCGGTCGGCGATCAGGATGCCGCCTTTCCGGACGAAACCGCGCAGTTCCTCGCAGGACTTGGCCGAGAGGGCGCGGCAGAACGGCAGGATCACCACCCGCGCGGAGGTCTTGCGAAGCAGTCCGCTTTCCAGTTCCTGATCCGCACAATAGCGGAACGGTACATTCAGGTCGGTCGCCAGCAGCGCCCAGGCGTAACGCGCCTCGCGCATCGCTCCGTATTTGCGGATGATGGACGCCCCGTACATCGACCGCTGGGAGGCCAGGATCAGGATTTCCGGCGGTTCTTCGTCGAGCGTGGCGCGGAGGGCGCCCAAACCTTCCCGGAGGTCTTTGGTGGCATTGGCCCAGTCGCGGGTCCCCGGCTGCAGCGTATAATCCGGGAAAAGCGTGTTTCGGGTGGAATAGAATGAGGAGCCGCCCTTCTTGAACATGAAGGCATCGAGCCAGATACGGTATTCCACGATTCCGCCGACCGCACTGTATCCGGCGTTCCAAGGCATGACTGCGCCGCGGAAGAACGAGCGGATCTGTTCGCCGACATCCGAAGTGATATACGGCGCCACCTGGTCGAGGATCCCGGCCAGCCGGTACCACTGCTTGCCGTTGTAGGCATTGCCGCTGTCCACCCCGGAGATGTCCAGGATCGGGGTCTTCCAGCCGGCGTCGCGGGCAATCTTTCCGGTTTCGGCGAACGTGTTGGAGAAACTCCAGTCCATGAAATCGCGGAAATCGGTCCAGGCGGAATAATTCCCCGTTTCCTTGCCCGCTTTCACCGCTTCGGCGGTGGTCGGCGGCACGATGTCATTCCAGTCGGTATAACTCGAACCCCACTGCGCATTCAGCGCCTCCAGCGTGCGGTAGGTTTTCTGCAGATGTTTCCGGTAGGCCTTGAGCGTGTGTTCCGAAAAACAGAAATCGTGCTCGCGTCCGAAATGGGTCAGACTGAGTTCGTCGCCGAAGGAGAACTGTTCCGGCGAATAATTCTTCAGCAGATCCAGCGTGGCGAGCACCTGTTTCTTCCGGCTGCTCAGATATTTCGGATCATGCAGACACGGGGACCGTTTCAGATATTTGCGGTCGCCGGTCTCGTTGTAGGGTTTCTGGTAGCGGGTGGCGAAATCGCGCAACCGCAGACCCGACAGGATGGACACGTTCAGCGGGAAATCGAAACGCATGTAATCCCGGAATGCGTCGATGCCGCGGTCCTTGCTGAGAACGGTCCAGAGCCGCATCAGATCGTAGCCGGTCTGCCGGCGCAGTTCACGGAAGAAATACGGCCGCAGTTTCCGGTTGATGTCCCACATCCATTCATGTTCGCTGCCGCTGATCGCGAAATCCGGCACCGGCCTGGTGTAGCGGGCATAGATCACGCGGTCTTTCACCGACTGCAGGACTCCGCCTTTCCAGGCGCTTGCGCGCAGGGTCATCCGCCGGGTGGAGGCTTCCGGCAGGACCAGCTCGAATCTGCCGTCCTTTCCGGCCGTTCCCGCGGCGATCAGGCGGTCTTCCGCATCGATCAGACTCAGTGCGACCCGGTCGGCCGCTCCGGACAGTTTGACGCTGCCGGAGATCTTTTCCTTTTCGCTGTAAAGTTCCTTGCCGATCGTGAGCTTGAGGATCTTGACCTGCGGATCCTTTTCCAGTGCGGCGAATCCGAAGTCAACCGTTTTGCCGTCCTTGAGCAGACGGTATTCCGCGGTATTGATGCCGGACTGGACGGCGGCGGAAAATTCCAGCGAGACCGTCCCGTTGGCATCCGGCCCGGGCACCGCCAGCGTTTTTTCCTGCTTGGATGAATTCAGCAGATTGCGCAGCGTGACCTGCAGCGTCAGACCGGAAACGTCTTTGAGTCCGCGGATGGTGAACCGGGCCTTGTCGGCGGTGCGTTCCGCCTCGACCACAGTCTGCGGCAGCCGTCCGGCCGCCCAGAGGATGCTCTTGATCAGCGGCACGAACTGATAATCCAGATTGTTGTAGTCCGGCAGTTCCGCTTCCATCGGAAAGACCGGGAGCAGGGCGCCGGCGGCGAAATAGGCGGTCTGGACCACCCGGATCCCCGCGGGTTTGCCGGTGGCGAAAACCGGACCGTTCACCGAGGAGACGGCACACGCCGCGCCGGGCAGAAGTTCCGATTCGCAGTGCCTGCCGGGCTGGGTGAGTTCCGGTGCAAAACCGGCCGCGACCGGATGCTTCGCACCGAGCCATTCCCCTTTGAGCGGGGTGTTTTTGAGCGCGGTGCGCATCAGCAGCAGGTCCTTCATGGTTGCCGGCACATTGTAAGGCTGGATCATGACCAGGCCCGCGCCTTTTTCGAGCTTGGCACGGATGGTTTTCAGATTGTCCGCTTCGATGACCCGCCACAGGTCGCCGGAGACCACGATCGCGACGGACTC
>SUWI01000034.1 GCA_015061565.1 Lentisphaerota bacterium | reverse complement strand
AATGATTTTGTACTTGACATCCGCCTCCACATGGTTCTTGTAGCCGTAGTAGTTCTTCCCGTTCTTCTGAACCCAGCGGGCATCCGTATCCTTCTGCCGCTTCTTCGCCTCGCTCCAATTTTCAACAGGAGGATTTCCTTCTTTGATCGCCTTGTTTTCCTCACGGCTGTTTCGTTGCGTGGGGACTCGGACAATGGTCGCATCGACAATTTGCCCCTTCTTCGCGACAAATCCGGACTCGGCAAGAAACGCATTGAACTTGTCAAACAGCTTCCGCGTGAGCTTATGTTCCTCCAGTTTCGAACGGAAGAGCCAGATCGTCTTCGCATCGGGAACACGGCTGTCAAGAGCCATATCCAGAAAACGCATGAAACTCAGCCGATCCATGATTTGATATTCCATCTCATCATCGCTCAGATTGTACAGCGACTGTAGAATGATGATAATCCCAATCAGATTATCGAAATGTGTCTTTGAATGACAAAACATTTTTCTGTCCATTATCCTCCTGTCGTTTTCAAATGGTTTTATAAATTTCCAATGCAAGCCCTTGTCATTGTTTTATTAACGTCAACGTTCTAAAGGCGGAAATGAACATTTCCGCAGAAAGAATTGTCAGCAGAAAACCAACCAGCGATTCCATTGCATCCAATGCTGCTGGTCCGAGAATCCGGGAAAAAAATCGACCGCACAGCAGGATCGCAGCTGAAACCAGCCAGGCAAAAACCAGTGCCGCTGCCGTTATTCCGAACTCTTCCTGATTGCGAAGAACAATTGTCATGGCGATTGCCGACGGTCCCGCAAATAGCGGAACGGCCAGTGGTACAATAAAAAGTTCCCTTTTCCTGTTTTCCTTTGATTCGTTCATGATCGGCATTCCGAAAATCATTTTGATTGAAATCAGAAAGAGGACAATCGATCCACCGAATTCCAATGAAAGTTTCGATACATGGAGCAACGCCAGAATCCGGTCTCCGAAAACCAGAAAAAAAACGAGGATGATAAGCGCGGCCAGCGCCTCCCTGACGATAATCCTGCAGTATTCCTTAGGCGTTTTATCTTTCAGCAGGGCAACAAATGTCGGAAGATTCCCGCATGGATCCATAACCAGAATCATCACTGTCATCAGGGAAAGTATTTTAAACTGCATTATGCCACCCGCCTTGCAAAAAAGGCCCATTTGAGAACCGTTTTCAAAAGTTTTGGCTCTTGTCTGTCAAGACCGATTTGATGCTTTGAATGCGATCGGTATTATTTATATGATTCAGTTTCGCGTTCCAACGGTTAAAACATCTGCCATCCGCCTTTGTTGCTTGTGTAAATTCTAGAGAAAGTCAGACCGGATATATATTTGTAGAGTTTGGCAACATCCTGCGGTGTTTCCGCTTTGGCATGTCCGTCGAAATACCACATGTTCACCCGTCCGCTGTGCCGTGCAGCGAAATTATACTTGTTTTCTTCATAAGTGATGTAGTTATACCCTTTCTCCGGCATATTGATTGAATAACGCGAGTCAGCCAGTCCCCATGCATATTTGTAGTTGTTCTTGAACGCTTTGACAACAATGAAATACATCGTTTTGTTTCCTTCGCTTGGATTTACTGCAGTGGTTCTCCATTCATCCATTGATCCATAATTTTTATGAAGTCCCTGCGTGGCGTAAATATAGGACATTCCGTTGAATTCAGTATCGGACGGTTCTTCTGTCAGAGGGCAGAAATCATTTTTGATGCTGTAATAGCCCCCAGCATAGAACATTGTTCCATTTGCATTGTTCCTCTGTCCTTTCCAATACTGGCTGTTCGAAAGGATAGTCCGGTATGATCTGCCGTCATAGTACTTCATGAACAAGTATTCATTGAAATCATTGCTATAGCTGAGGAATCCCAACCCGGTTTGTTTTTGATTGTTGAGGCAGTGGGTCGCTTTTGCTTTTTCTTTTGCCTGATTCAGTGCTGGCAGCAGCAACCCCGCTAGGATCGCGATGATCGCAATTACAACCAGGAGCTCAATCAACGTGAATACAGAACGGGATGTTTTTTCGACTTTTTCTTTCTTTCTCATTTGAAATCCTCCTTGCTTTATTGTTTGTTTCTCAAATTCAAAACACTTTCGCGTTCGATCAATTCCGATTTCAGAAATACTTTTTTCCGCGGACTGCCGGGGTTTTCCATCCGCTCGATCAGCAGTCCGACCAGCGATTCGGCGATCTCGTCCGGTGATCCGAAACTGATGCTGGTCAGGGCGGGAGAGGCCGCTTTGCAGAAAGAAACATCGTCGTGACTGATGAGGCTGAAATCCTCCGGGATGCGGTATCCGTGTTCCCGGATCGCCGGGATCGCATGAAATGCCATGGCGTCGTTGTGGATAACCAGCGCGGTGGGCAGATCCTTGCCCTTGTTCTGTTTCAGCAGCTGGTCGAAGGCGTCCGGTTCGCCTCGTCCGTCGTAGCCCCACTGCCAGCTCTGCCAGCGGACCGGGAAGTCAAGTCCGTACCGGACGGCCTCTGCGGCCAGATACTTGATCCGTTTGTCATTGCGCAGTCCGAGATATCCGAAATTCCGGTGTCCGCATTTCTTCAGATATTCAACAATCAGACGGGCATCCCGTGCGGGATCAGGACAGACACTGTCGAATCGCGGGTCATCGTGGAAGTAGCTGACGACCGGGATATCGATATTGTCCGGCAGAAGCGAGGCTGCGACGGTAATGATCCCCGCCACACGAAGGGAAAGGAATTGATCCAGATTACCGGGCACAGGATTGAAATTGTTGTCAATCGCGAAGACGGGCGTGTAATTCCTCACCGCCAGGCAGTGCTGGAATCCCATGCAGAGTCCGGCGATGTACGGATTCTCCCAAGGTGGCATGATGACCCCGATCAGACCGCTTTTCCCGGTTTTCAGCGCCAGCGCTGCATGGTCCGGACGGTAATTGTGTTCGGCGGCGGCTTTCAGGATGGCTTCGCGTTTTTCTTTGGAAACGCAATTCGGGCGGCTGTTGTTGAGGACAGCCGTCACCGCCTGCCGGGAGACCCCGACCATCGCTGCAATGTCTTTACACCGGATCATGACCTGAGAACTTCCTGTTTTTCTGATTATGTTGCTCGAGCTACTAACGATAAAATAGCATTGATTCGGAATAAGTCAAGGGGGAATGATAAATTTTCCGAAAAAAAGGCGGGACGTGATCGGTCAGCGTGACAGATGCCGCTCCATAACGGAAATCATAAATTTCGGAATGTTTTTTTATTTGGTGATTGCATTTTTGCCAAAACAGCAGTACTGTTTCACAGGCAGTCAATATCAGGAGAAAATCCATGTCGAAAAACAGAAAAAACAGGGTACGTCATTTTACGGAGATCGAAGGTGTCTTCATGGCGGCGCCGAGCGGATTCGGGTTCGTGGAACGGCCGGGCAGGGAAACGGTTTTCATCCCTGCCGACAAAGTCCGCAATGCCGTCAGCGGGGACCGGGTTGCCGCAGTGATCACCGATCCCGAGGGACGTCGCAATCTCGGACCGGTCGGAGAGATTCGCGCCGTGATCTCGCGGAGCAAACGGTTTATTGTGGGCGAACTGCTGCCGGGACGTCTGCTGAATCCTCTGGATGAACATTTCAACGGCAAAGTCAAGATCACCGGATCGGTGCGGGGCGTCAAGGTCGGCGACTGGATCAAGGTGCGGCTGCTGGATGCGGGCGGAAAATTCACGGAAGCGCTGAAGGGCGAGATCGTGGAAAAATACGGCGCGGCCGGTTCCATTGCCGCGGACCTGCAGGCGGTCATCGCCGAATTCGAGCTGCCCGAACCTTATACCGAGGAAGATAATCAGGCCGCCGCGAAGATCATTCCGAAAAAGATCGAACGGGAAAATCTCGAAAACCTGTTCGCCGTGACGATCGATCCGGAAGATGCGAAAGATTTCGACGATGCGGTCTCCATTGCGGACGGGGAGAAACCGGGAACCGTCCAGCTGGGAGTTCATATTGCGGATGTGGCGGCGTGGGTGACTGCCGGGAAAAAATGGGACCGCAAGGCCGCGGAACGGGGCTTTTCCTCATACCTGCCCGGCCGGTTCCTGCCGATGCTTCCGGGCGCGCTGACCGCTTTGATCAGTCTGCGCCAAGGGGTGTCCTGTCCCGCCCATTCCGTCCTGTTCACCATCCGCGAAAGCACGGGCAGGATCCTGTCCTGCCGGCGCGTCCATTCAATGGTGAAGATCGGACTGCGGCTGAATTACGATGAAGTGCAGGAATTCATAGATGATCCGCACAGCCGTCCGGCGGCCTGGAGCGCGGAGCAGCGGAAAAATCTGCGCCGGCTGATCCAGCTGACTCGGAAAATGCGGCGGAACCGGGAACATTCCGAACAGCCGCTGTCCATCGAAACGACGGAAGTCCGGGTGCTGTGCAGCAGTGAAGATTTGAGCCTGACGGGATTGAAGAAGAATTTCAGCCGCGAATCGGAACAGCTGGTGGAGGAGTGCATGCTGGCGGCCAATTCGGCGGTGGCGGAAGAACTGATTGCGCGGAAAGTCGCGGGCCTCTACCGGATCCATGCCGCGCCGCAGGAAGCGAAAATGGCGGATTTCAGCCGGATGATGCAGACGGAATTCCATGTCGCGACCGGGGACTTGAGCGAGCGTGACTCGTGCGAACGGTTCCTGAAAAATCTGCCGGACGATCCGCGCAAGCCGGTGATCCTGTCCAATTTCCTGCGTTCGCTGCCGCGCGCGGTGTATGCCGCCGAGCCGTCGCTCCACTATGGTCTCGGGAAAACCCGTTACAGCCATTTCACCAGTCCGATCCGGCGTTATCCGGACCTGCTGGTGCACCGTCAACTGTGGGCGCTGGATACCAATACGAAATTGATGTCCCGCGATTTCCTGGAGGAGGAAGCGCAGCGCTGTTCGCATTTGGAAGAACGCAACGACAACGCGTATTTTGCCGCCAACGACCGTTTGAAACTGCATTATCTGCATCAGCAGGACGATCCGGAAGCGGAAATGCCGCCGGTCTATGAAGCGGTCATCGCCCGGATCATCCCGGCGGGAATGCTCTGCAATATCGAGGAGCTGGGCATGTTCGGATTCGTCCCCGCGGAGAAGCTGCGGCGGAGAGATGCCCAATTCAACCACAGGACGCGCCGTTTCCGGGCCGGACGCGGGCATGTCCAGTATAAGTGCGGGGACATCCTGTATGTGACGCTGGATTCGCTGGATTTCATCCGCGGCCGGGCGGTTTTCCGGCCGGTGTGAGGAGGAGCCATGGACTGGAGAGACCGCTTGAAACTGTTCTGCCGGGAAACGTTGCCGCGTCTGGGCGGAAATCTGCTGATCCTGATTTTATTTCTGCTGATGCTCCGGGAGATTTTTGCGTGCGGCAGCGCCGGCAATCCGTTCTCCGTCATTTTCAATGTCCTCAAAGCCTGTTTTTTTGCCGCGATCGCGGCCGTGCTGCTGGTGCGGATGTATCTGCCCGCGGTGGCGGAAAAGATCACGTTCGGACTGCTTTATCCGAAACAATATCTGAAAACCGCGCCGCCGCCCCTTTCTCCGATCTACAGTCTGATCGCGCAGGGGAATCTCGACGAAGCGGAAGTTCAGCTGTCCGAACTGGCGGAAAAACATCCCGGAAATGCGGAGATCACCCGGATGCTGATGGATCTTTATACCGACAGCCTTGGTCGGGATGACCTGGCTGCGGCTGCCGCTGAAAAGTATTTTCCCAACGTCCGCGGACGGAGCACCGAGGATCATTTCCGGATCCTGATGCGCTATGCCGATCTGCTGCAGGGGACGGAGCGGGAAGACCAGCTGCGGATCCGGCTGGAAAAGGAACTGAAGAGCCGGCATCTGACCGGCCCGCAGGCATCGGCCGTCCGCTGCCGGCTGGAAAATCTGCATTGACAAGTCAACGAAGGAGGATAAAAAATGGCCGATCTGATAGAATCCATCCTGCTGCATGCACTGGAGACCCATGCATCCGATCTGTTTCTGACCGCGGACAAGGTTCCGAGTTACCGGATCTGCGGGAACATCGTCTTCCCGCCGGACGGGGTGCCGGTGCCGGGAGCCGAAATCGACCGTTTCCGCTGCCGGGTGCTCAGTCCGGAGGCTGAAACCGCGTACCTGCATGACGGGACGGCGGATGCCTCGTGGTCATTTCCATCCGGCGAACGGTTCCGGCTGAATTTCTTTACCAGTGCCGGCGGACCGGCGATGGCGATCCGGCCGATCCTTTCGGGGAATCAGCTGAACATCACGGAATTGAATCTGCCGCCGGTGCTGGAGACTCTCTGCAAAGAACAGCGCGGGCTGATCCTGATTACCGGTTCCACGGGCAGCGGAAAATCCACCACCCTGGGGGCGATCATCAACCAGATCAACCAGACCCAGGGGAAACATATCCTGACGATTGAAGACCCCATCGAATTTCTGCATCCGAATGCGAAATCGCTGGTTTCGCAGCGTGAAGTCAGTTCGCATTCCGGCGGATTCGGGGCGGCCATGCGGAGCGCCATGCGGGAAAATCCGGATGTGATCGTCATCGGCGAGATCCGGGACCTGGACACGATGCAGGCGGCTCTGAATGCCTCGCTGACCGGACACCTGGTCATTTCCACTCTCCATACCTCCGATACGATCCAGTCCATCGAACGGCTGATCAACATGTATCCGGTGCATCTGCAGGAACAGGCGGCCATCGATCTGGGGATGGCTCTGCTGGCGGTGCTTTCGCAGCGGCTGATCCCGCGGAAAAATTCCGACCGCATGATCCCCGCGGTGGAGATCCTGCTGGGCACGCCGATGGTCCGCAAGTCCATCGCCGACCGCAACTACAATTTTCTGGACGATTCGCTCCGCCGCGGCACGGCGCTCGGCATGGTCACTTTTGCCCATGCCATCTTCCAGTGCTACCGGAATGACCTGATCACATTGGAAAACGCCCGCCGGGCCGTTACCAATACCGATGAATTCGATCTGCTTCTGAAAGGAATGGAAAGCGGCACGGATTCGTTCCGGAATTATTACGGGGAATCGTTCGATTCGGAGGACAACAGTCTGGTGAACATGCGGTTCCTGCTGCGCATGGCGCTCGACAACCATGCCAGCGATCTGCATCTGACCGTCAATACGCCGCCGATGCTGCGGATCAACGGCATCCTGCGGCCGATCGATCTGCCGCCTTTGAGCGGAGTCGATATCCAGCGGCTGCTGTACAGCGTCATTTCGCCCCGTCAGCGGGTGGAACTCGAGGAAAAGCGGGAACTGGATTTTGCCTTGTCGGTCCAGCTTACTTCCGATGAACAGGACAAGGTCCGGTTCCGTATCAATGCTTTCTTCCAGCGCGGTTCGCTGGGCACGGTAGCCCGGGTGGTCAACAGCGTTATCCCTTCGCCGCAGTCCCTTTCACTGCCTCCGCCGGTGCTCGGCCTGATCGAAAAACATCAGGGGCTGATCATGGTGACCGGTCCGACCGGCAGCGGAAAATCCACCACCCTGGCCAGCCTGATCGACCAGATCAACAGCCGGAGAAACGCCAAGATCATCACGATCGAAGATCCCATCGAATATGTTCATCGCAACAAATGTTCGGTGGTGGAACAGCGCGAACTGCATTCAGATACGCTGAGTTTCGCTTCCGCGCTCAAATTTGCACTCCGCCAGGATCCCGATGTGATCATGGTCGGGGAAATGCGCGACGTCGAGACCATCGCCGCCGTGCTGACCGCGGCGGAAACCGGACATCTGGTCTTCGCGACCATCCACACCAACAGCGCGCCGCAGACGGTCGACCGGATCGTCGATTCTTTCCCGAGCCATCAGCAGAACCAGATCCGCCAGCAGCTGGCGAGCGTGATCCTCGGGGTGATTTCCCAACGGCTGCTGCCGCGGGCAGACGGAGCCGGCCGCGCGGCGGCGTTCGAGGTCCTGATCGGCACTCCGCCGGTGCAGAGCCTGATCCGGGAAGGCAAGACCCATCAGCTGCAGTCCGTACTGGAGACCAGCGGCAAGGACGGCATGATCACCCTGGACAAATCCATGGAAAACCTCTATAATGCCGGTATCGTTACCTTGGAGGCAACCAAAGGCTATCATGCCGATTACAAGCAGACGCAGGAATTTTAATCCCGGTTTTCCGGGACATGAAGACGCATCGGCAGGAAGCGGACCCGGTAGAGCGGCTGGGGAACACTGTTGAGCAGACGGATCGTTTCATCGGCCCAGATATCGAAAAGGGGTTCCACGGTAATGATGTTCGGCGGATTGCGCAGAAAACTGAAATGGTCGAATCCGCTGACCGTGACATGGCGGATTTTTTCTTTTTTCAGCATCCGCAGGAAAATACCCGCCGGAGTATCCTGAGGAAACATGACTGCGGTTTTACAATCATTTTTCCTGACTGCGGAGAGCAGATCGTCATAGGATCCGCTGTCTACAAGTTCAAGTCTGATCCCGTGTGCTTGTGTATGGAACAACGCGCCGCGATAACGTTCCGCCACACCGATCCCCGCTGAATCCAGCACAAAATTTTCAGCATAAATAAAACGCCGGCAGCCCTGCCGAATCAATTCATCCACCATTTGCCTCATGGCATCAAAAGAATCGGCCAAAATACTGTCCGAACCGGTGATGACGCCATCCACATAAACGCTTCTGACACTGGTATCCAACAGTGCTGCCGCTCCGTAAAAAGTGGAAATCGTGCCCATGTTGATCACGATATATCCGGTATTGTCCTCGATTTCAAAATACGAATGCAAATCTTCCGAAACGGCGGAGGAAGAAATCGGATTTTCACAATATTCGATCCCTGCTTTTTTGGCAGCTTTTTTTACCGCGTCAATGTATTTTTGCTGATAGAGCGATCCGGACTGACTGGAAAAATTGATCTTCAGATAAACGATTTTTTTCAGCTTGCAGTTGTTCCTCTGGTTCAGTTTGTCCTCCAAACGGGAATATTTCCGTGGCAAAGTATAAATGCCGCCGCCGCGCACTTTCCGGATGATTCCCGCTCCGGCCAGTGCATTCTGCACACGGGTGGCGGTCACCGGACTGACCTGAAATTTCTGCACGATCTCATTCCGCGAATAAAGTCGTTCTCCGGCTTTGAATTTTCCATTGCGGATTTCCTGGCAGATCATTTCCGCAATCTGTTCGTAGCGTGCTGGCCGTTTCATTTTTATTCTGTTCCTTTTTCCTGAATGGTTGAATTATACAATGAAATAATTGTTTTTCAAGTCAAATTTTTCAAGTCGGCAGAAAAACTCTATATTTTTTCAAACTGGACTTGAAATCTGAAAAAATAAGTGTATAGTTGTATACTTGAATACAATGCATCAATTTTCATTAACATTCTAAAGAAAGGGACAGCGATGAAAAGGATTCCGAAACAGGCCAGCAGAAAAGAATTGATGAAATGCGCTTTTACACTTATTGAACTTCTGGTTGTGATAGCGATCATAGCGATCCTGGCGGGAATGCTGCTGCCCGCCTTGAATGCCGCCAGAGAAAAGGCCCGGGATACCAGCTGCAAAAACAACCTGAAGCAGATCTTTCTTCCCTTGTCTCAATATTGCGAAGATTATGCGGAATACGTCAATTTTTCCAGATACTTTTCGGAAGGGAACCGTTACGGATGGGAATGTCTGCGCCGCTGGGGATACATCAAAGGAACAGTGGATCCGGCAAACAATACCCGTTACATCGTCAAAGAACTGAATTGTCCCACGCAGAGCAAAGGAGTCGGACTTGGGAAAAAATATCCGACGGCAGCATCGGATGATTACCAGCAATATGGATTCAATCAATGCCTTTCCCCTTACTGGGTCAGTGCCACACAGCCGAAACCTTACAAGCAGACCCGGATCACCCAGCCGTCTGCTTGCTATCGCCTAGTGGAAAGCATGTCGCACCATATCGACAAAGGAAATAATGTCGCAACGTATCATCTGCTGCGGATGCCGCAGGAAAGCGACAACATGCATTTCTGGGTCTACCGCCATCAGAATTTCTCCATGAATGTGCTGTTTTTCGAAGGACATGTCGAATCCATGAAATATCAGACGATTCTGTCGATTTCCTATCCGCAGTCGCCAAACACCACGGCGGCCAACAAATTCTGGTATGGACATCCGACTACATATACAAATTAAGTTCGAACGGGAGATTGAACAAACTCACTTGGCATAAAGGAGGAAGCATGGTATTCAGAATGAAACAGATATTCATCTTACTGATTTTTGTTTGCGGTCTGTATGGACTTTCCGCACCCGTGGAAATGCTGGGCAACCGGGATTTTTCCCAGTTGAAAAATGGAAATCCGGTCGGCTGGCGGATCAATAATGCCGGTAAATTTCAAGTCTGCGGCGAGACAGGCAATTTTGATTATGTCAAGCATGCCTGGGGCTATAATATGCTGTATTCAACCGGCAATGCGGTGCATTTGCCGATTCCCGGGCAGCCGGCGGCAAAAGGCGGAACTTACCGTTTATCGGTCCGGGCCAAAGGGAAAGGCCGTTTCCAGCTTGCGGTCATGCTTCAGAAAGGCAGTAAGGGGAACTGGAAATTCATACGCACAGCGGCATCCAAATCTTTTGTCCTTTCGAATGAATATTCCGATTATGAATGGAAATATACGGTTTCCGACCCGGCAGTGAAGCTGGCTCAGTTTTCCATATTGCTCTGGTCTGCAAGCCGGATGGAATTCAGAGAGCCATCCATGACTTTCGACCCGGATGAAAATCCCTCCATCGCCGATCCGGGATTTGAATTGCCGCGGAAACTGACCGATACCCTGCCGCTGCCGACCTTAAAACTTCCGCTGACGGGCAATGCTCCGGTTTTGGATGGCGAATACGGTGACCGGGAGTATCATTCCGGAATCCGGCTGCTCGGAGTAATGGCTCCCGGATCTCCGATCCAGCTGCCGACCGGGGACCATATTACGGTCGCCTCCGACGGCGAATCCCTGTTCATTGCCCTCAAATCGCCGGTGTCCCGCGAAAAATTAAAGAATTATGACGGGAAAGACATTTTCTTTGATGCCGCGGAAATTCTGATCAATCCGGGGACGCGGCAAAAACCGGCCGACCGGGTTTATCAGCTGCTGGTGGACGGCTCCGGTCAAATCGCCGGCTTTCAGTGCGACTGGAGAAAAACTTCAGGCCGTAAATCCTGGAAGGTTCAAGGGGTAAAAACTGCTTCGCAGGTGAAAGACGGTTTTTGGACTTTGGAATGTTCCATTCCGTTGCGGGTCCTCGGAATCGACCGGGAGCAGCTTTTCCGCGGCATCGGGATCCTGGTCTGCCGTGACTGGTCCAATCTGGCCTCCGGCGTTCGTCAGTCGCAGTTCAATTTCGTCCCGAAAAATGGCGCTTATGACAATCCGGAAACCATCCCGGAATTCCAGTGGTCCGAATCGGCTCCCGCAATTTCCGAACAGCTCCCGGAACAGCGGAAGAATCATGAATTGAAAATCTGTGTGTCCAATCCATCGAAAAAAACTCGTAAAGTTCTGATTTCCTATATCTTCCGTCCGCAGTTCTCCCAGCCGACGACGGAGGAAAAAATAATGGAGCTGACGCCAGGGGGGAGTGCCGTCTACGGAGTGAAAGCCATTGCTCCCGTTCATGAATTGTGCTATTGCAGAATCAAGGTCTCTTCGGTTGACCGCCGGACAGTCTGGTTCGAACGGGAATTTTACAGGCAGCAGGACAATTCCGGAAAGATCTTCCGTCTGCGGAAGGAAAGCGGGGTGAAACTGCGTTATGGATTTTTCCCGTCGTCCATGAAAATGGCTTCGGAGATTGATTTTGCAGCCGCACAGCCGGCCGATGCGGTCAAAAAAATCAGGCAAGTGGAACTGCAAGTCGCCGACCCGGCCGGGAAAGTCATCGCCCGGACCGCTGCGCCGGTGGTTTCTTACGCTCTGGCCAGAAAAGACAACTGGCAGCTGCCTGTGCTTGCCCCGGGAAAATATCATTTGAGAGCCTCGTTCGGAAATTCCGGTATCGCTCCGGTCACGGGTGATTTTACATACCGGAAATTTGAATGGGAAAACAACCGCATCGGAATGAGCGATCAGCTGTTGCCTGGGTTCACTCCGGTCAAGCTGCATGGAATGGTCTATGAAACTGTTTTGCGGAGTCATCTTTTCAATTCCGCAGGATTGTATGACAGTATAAAATCCATGGGACACGAACTGCTGGCCGGACCCATGACATTGTTTTACGAAGCGGATGGCCGGGGGGGCCGGGCAGTCGGAAAAAAGCTGGAATGGGAAAAAATCACTCCGACCTGCCTGAAAGGGAAAGGGACAGTGCAGCTGGGGGCGCTGACCACGCATTATGAGGTCACTGCTGAATACGACGGTTTCATGAAATGGGAATTCTTTTACCCCGCCGGGAAACTGGATAAGCTGCGTCTGGAAATTCCCATCCGCGCTTCGGAGGTTCGGCTGATGCATACTTTGACCGATGCTTTGCGCGGCCAATATTCTGGAAAAATTCCAGTCGGGCAGGGGATCGTCTGGCGCGGCAGCCGCAATTACCGCAGGGAAATTCCTTCTCCGTTTGTTCCGTATATCTGGCTCGGCGGGATTGAGCGCGGATTGTCGGTGTCCTCCCCGTCGGATAAGAACTGGTCAGCTGCGCCGGGTGCGGAAACCCAGGAACTCCGCCATGAGGGAGATCGTCTGACTCTGGTCGTTCACCTGGCATCCGTTCCCGTTACCGGGGACGGGAAAAAGAGCATCAAACTCTGTTTTCAGGCCACTCCGGTCAAAGCAAGACCGCCGGATTTCAGAAAGTATACCTTCGGCATTCATGAATTCAAGGTCGGGAAGAAATACAATATGCCGCTGCTGGGACAAGGCCGCTACTGGGGCGCGGAAACCAGCTGCACCGACATTTTTCCCCGCGGCCGCGATATGTCTGTGCTATATAAATTGCGCGAGGCACGCGATACCGGCAGGATCGATCATCCTTTCTTTGAAAAATGGCTTGCCGGATATAAGCAGTTTTATGCCACCGCTGCCGATCCCGTTGAACTGGAAAAAATGAAGAAACGGTTTCGGACCGATCTGCTGGCCTATCCTCTGCCCATGCTGACCAGCCTGAAACCGCGAAATATCATTTTCTACACCAACGGCCGCGGCGTCCGGCTGGATACTCCGGAAGCGGAGACCTATCTGAACGAATGGTGCCGCACACGTTTCCCCAAACGGCGCTGGGGCTATGCCGGCGGCGACCCTTATATTCTCGACCCGGTTGCCAGCTACCGCGATTTCGCCGCCTGGTATCTGAAGCAGATGTCTCTGGCATTTATGGATATCGTCTATATCGACGATATTTTCCAGTCGCCGAATTTCAATATGGAATCCAGCGAAGCCTGGCGGGACGTTCATGGTAAAATTCATCCTGATTCCGGACTGTTCAACATGCGCGAACTGGTCCGGCGGGCATCGATGCTCATTCATGAACAGAACCGGCCCGTCCTGACCATGACGCACATGACCGATACCGCACTGATGCCGGTCCTGAGTTTCGCCTACACCCAATATTGCTGGGAGTTCGGACAGGATGCCCGGTTCTATCAGGAGAGGACCACCCGGGAAAGCATACAGACGGTCGATACCGGACGCCAGGCCGGAACGATCTCTTTCGGCCTGATCATGCTGGGACGTTGTACGGCGGAAGAAAAACGCCGGATCGAACGGTCGGCAATCGGGGTCGCATTGACACATGACATCAAACTCTATTCTTATGTTCCGCTTTACCGGAAACTGCTGCAGATTCTCTTCGATTTCGGTTACGGGGAACCGGAAGTCCCGGTCCATGTGTATTATCAGGAGAATTATCCGCTGAAAATCACCGGGATCGATAGTTCTTCTCTCGCCGTCTCCAAAGGAAAAAATCTGCTGCTCCTGATCTGCGACTGGAAGGACGGCGGAACAGCGAAGGTGGTTCCCGATCCGTCGCTCGGGCTGGGGACCATCGTTTCGGCAATTGATCTCGAAACCGGAGAAAAAATGGCCGTAGGGAATAATGCCGTGGAAATTCCGGTTCGGAAATACGATTTCCGGATTCTCAAAATATCCGGAAAGTAATTCCGCATGTTTTTTTTCCGATGATGAAGAAAATCGGGCCCGGGTCGTTTTTATCACGATTCGGGCCCGATTTGAATTGCCGGCGGGATTTTAATCCCAGACTTTGCCGAAATCGGCGACTTTGACGATCTCGCCGTCTTTCTGCGCGGACTGGTGGGCGGCGACGCCCATCGCCATATACGTGGCGGCATCCCAGGCGGAGACCTTCGGACGGCGTCTTTCATACACGGCGGAAACGAATTCATGCACCAGATACGGATGCGATCCGCCGTGGCCGGACGGCACGAAATCACTGTCGCCGTCCTTGATGTTCAACGCGGCCCGGAACGCCGCGGTGACTTCCGGCGGCAGCGGATCGCGCATCTGTTCATCCGTGTATTTAGTCGCCACATTGGGTTTCTTTTCCGGCGTCGGAGCCGTACGTCCGTTGTTCCGCCATTCGTTCATGGAATAACTGCCGCGGGTCCCGAAGAGGCGGAAATCTTCGCCCTGCAGTCCGATATTCGCGGAGATCTCGCGCATTTCCGCCACCCGGAAGGAACAGCCGTTGTCCATTTTGAAGAACGCCACGATATTGCTGAAATCGTAGTTCTTGAAATAGGGGTCGCTATTGGCATTCCGGTAGCCGATCGCGGAAACGCTGAGGGGCTTGCTGCGCATCACGTCAACCACGCCGGATACCGAATGGGTCGGATAGCTCATCGGATGGCTTTTGCAGCCGCGTTCCCGGTAGGGATGGTAAAATTCCGCCAGTTTTTCGCCGATTTTGCCGGTGGACCGCTGCTTTGCAACTTCCCGGAGCGAACAGCCCGAATCCAGGTCGTGCGCGTATTCGGCTTCCGCATAGACGAAATCGCCGAACAGGCCCTCTTTCGCCATGCGGCGGCAGAACATGGTCTGGGGACGGTAGATCGTGGTTTCGCCGAGCATGTATTCCATGCCGGTGCGCTGGACCGTTTCGATGATCTTGCCGCACCAGTCCAGGATCTCCTGGTCATCGGGCAGGGAGATCACTGGAACCGCGGAATACACATATTTGCCCGATTCCAGCACCTGGATGCACTGCGGCGCATGCAGCTGCGGCTGCGTGATGACCGCCACGGCATCACAGTCCGATTTGCAGATCTCGTCCAGAGACAGCACTTTGCCGACCGTTTTGGCCGCGACCGCGGCGTTTTTCAGGTTGTTTTCGATCCGGTCCGGTTCCGCATCGCACAGAATGACCGAATCCACCAGCGGATGCGAGGCGAAAAGCGGCGCAAATGCGGTTCCGAAACTGCCCAGTCCGACTAATCCAAGTTTGATTCCCATTTTTTCCTCCCGAGTTGTTAGGGTTTTATTCGTAAAATAACTTGTTTTTTCAATATTGCATGCTATATTCTAACTGATTTTTTATATAAAATGCCATAATTTTTATAAATTTGCAAAAGGAGCGGATAATGATCCTGCCGAAAATCCTGAATGTGGGCGTTTACCGGCATGCGCAGAAATCCTCTCAGACCGTTCAGGCCGTTCACCTCGGATTGAGCATCAGGGGATTGGTCCGGAACTGCATTTATTACCCGGACGGCACTTTCTGCAGTTCGTTCGATGCGGGAAAGGATGAACAGACCCCGAAGCTTTCCATTTCAACGCCCGGATTTTCCTCGTCCTTCGAATATGATTCCACGCGGGAAAACTGGGTGATCATTCTGGTGTTTCCGGCGCTGGTGTTTCATCCGGAGGATCGTCGCATTTACTGGCATTACAATGGCAAGGAACTGCCCATCCCCCGCAAGATCCCGCTGACCGAGGTGGAATGTTCGTCCTTCCGCCAGACCTTTTCCACGCTGCAGCATCTGCATCAGAGCGCACTGCCGCAGAACGTGCTGGAAGCGGAACTGATGGTGCTCCAGATCCTGCAGCGCTTCCTGCATTCGCCGGACGATACGGGCGACCGCGTGGAACTGTTCCGCCGGAAACTCGCCGATGATATCCAGTGGAAACATTCGATTTCGGAACATTGCCGACTGCTCGGCGTCAACCGCGACCAGCTCCGGCGGGATTTTACGGAGCGTTATAAGATTTCTCCCGGCGAATACCGGATCCAGATGCGGCTGCGCAAGATCCTGTCCCTGCTTGCCTACAGTGACCTTTCCCTCAAGGAGATCGCTTTCGAAACCGGCATGAAGAACCAGTCGCATCTGAGCAGTTTCGTCCGCGAACGCTGCGGCAAATCTCCGTCCCAGCTCAAACGGGGCCGCTGATGAGCAGGAAATTTATTTGGTTTCCCGTCTTGAAATCCCGGCTTTCGGGAATATATTGATTCCAAATCAACACCATGGAGGGAAAGATGAAAAAATTAATCTGGACGGCAGGTCTTTTCGCTGCTCTGGCGGTTTCCGCGGCGGAAATCAAGGCACCGGTCACCGGCGTGATGATTTTCAAGAACGGCGTATCGGCGGTCCGCCGCACGGCCGAGCCCGGCCGGGAAACCGAATTCCAGCTGGCCTGCGATCTGGTCCCGCTCCAGGGCTCGCTGTGGTTCACCGGACCGGTCGTGTCCGTAGTCCGGAAAAATGTCAAAAAACCCGTTCCGGGCAAATATCCGCTGGAAAACATCACCAAGACTTTCGCGGGGAAAACGGTGACGCTGATCCTGTCCAACGGCAACGGTCCGGCGCAGGAGATTTCGGGCGTGGTCTGGGATCCCGATCCGAAGCCGGAGAAGCTGCAGCAACGGATGCCGCTGCCCCTGCATGAAACCGTTGTCTGGATCAAACGGAACGACGGCAGCATGGAAATGGTCCAGCGTCACCGGATCCTCGGCGTGCGCGCTCCGGAAGCGCCGAAAGCGGCGAACCTGCCCGAAAAGTTCGACCTCCGGCCCGCATGGCTGTTCACCTTGTCCAAACCGGCGAAACGTCCGGTGGAAATCGATTATCTTTCCCAAGGGCTTTCCTGGCAGAGCGCCTACCGGATCGAGCTGAAGAATGCCTCCGGCATGACGATCTCGCAGGACGCGGAGATCGTCAACAATCTGGACGATCTGAACAAGGTGTCTCTGTTTCTGGCGAGCGGCTACGCCAATTTCATCAACCTGAATCAGAACAGTCCGATGGCGATGGTCCAGCCGACGGCCGCGCCGCAGATCAAGTATGAGTTCTCCAACCAGTTCGCCAATCAGAAACCCATGTCAAACGTCAATGCCCCGCGTTACCTGCGCAAGGCGAATTACGCCGCCGATTCCATCAGTATGGAATCGGCTTCGTTCGGCGTTTCCGGCACGGAGGAAACGGAAGACATTTCCCTGTTGCCGATCAAGGATTTCACCTTGAAAAAAGGTGAAGTCTGCCACCGCGTTCTCTCCAGCGCGGCGACCTCATACGAACGGCTGGTCTACTGGAAGATCCCGGCGAAACGTCAGGCGGACAACGGTTATGCCGTGGGCGGTCCGGTCTCGGTGCCGATGGATGCCCTGCGGTTCAAAAACCCGTTCGAGGTGCCGATCACGACCAGTCCGCTGGAAATTCTGGACGGCGGCGTGGTGCTGGCGCAGGTCCGGATCCCGTGGGTGAATCCGAAACAGACTGCCACGGTGGAGATCACC
This sequence comes from Lentisphaerota bacterium, assembly GCA_015061565.1. Classification (GTDB taxonomy): domain Bacteria; phylum Verrucomicrobiota; class Lentisphaeria; order Victivallales; family UBA1829; genus SIG94. The sequence continues at coordinate 13,141 of SUWI01000034.1, read as the reverse complement.
AAGGCGCTTTCCGTGACCGGAAAGATCCTCGAATACGAGGTGCCGGCGCAGAGTCTCGAACGTGCGGAAAAGACCTTTACTTCGCTGGAACGCAACCGGGCGGGGAAGGTCCTCATCGGCTGGCTGGGACCCTGGCGCTACCGCGTGACGGACGTCCAGGGCGAGATCCGGCTGAAAAATTACCGGAAACAGCCCGCCCGCATCCTGATCGAACTCGATTATTCCGGCGCGCTGGTGTCCGCGGAGGCTGCTCCGAAGGAGACGATGCTCGACCGCTCCGGCTCGGTGAATCCGCGTGCCCGTCTGACCTGGGACATCAGGCTGGGTTCCGGCGAGGAAAAGACCATCAAGTACCGTTACAATCTTTTCATGAGGAACTGAGTTTCCCGGCAGATCACCCGATATGGAAAATCAACTGAACAGTGCGCTGAAAAAATATTTCGGCTTCGACGCCTTCCTGGATAATCAGGAAGAGATCGTCCGGCACGTGCTGGAAGGCCGGGATATCTGTGTGATCATGCCGACCGGCGCGGGGAAATCGCTGTGCTATCAGCTGCCGCTGCTGATTTCCGAAGGCTACGGCATCATCGTTTCCCCGCTGATCTCGCTGATGAAGGACCAGGTGGATTCCCTGCAGGAGAAAAACATTCCCGCCGCCTGCCTGAATTCCGCCGTGCCGTATCCCGCGCAGCAGCAGATCCTGACCGATACTGCCGCCGGACGGATCAAACTCATTTATGCCGCGCCGGAACGGTTCCAGACCTCAATGTTCTCGAATTTCATCCGGTCGTATCCGCCGCGGGCTCTGATCGTGGACGAGGCGCACTGCATCAGCCAGTGGGGACACGATTTCCGGCCGTCCTATCTGCGTCTGGGCGAATACATCGAATCGCTCGGGATCAAGCAGGTCTGCGCCTTTACCGCCACTGCCACCGAAAAAGTCCGCGAAGATATCGTGACCCAGCTGCACCGTCCGGACATGGACCTGATCGTGGCCGGGTTCAAGCGGCCGAACCTGGCGTTTTCCGTAGTCGAGGCCGGCGGCAACGAGGACAAGCTGCGCATCATCGGCAAGCTGCTGAAAAAGGAAAAAGTCCCCACCATCATCTACGCTTCCACCCGGAAAAATGTGGACCTGCTGCGGGATGAATTCGGCTGTATCGCCTACCATGCGGGCATGCGGGACGAAGACCGTGCCGAGGCCCAGGACAAATTCATGAACGAGCCCGCGCCCGTGCTGGCGGCCACCAATGCGTTCGGCATGGGGATCGACCGTCCCGATGTCCGCCGCGTGATCCATTTCAATATCCCCGGCTCGATCGAGGCCTATTATCAGGAAGCGGGCAGGGCGGGCCGCGACGGCGAAAACGCCGAATGCATCCTCATCTATTCCTTCGCCGACAAATTCGTGCAGGAATTCCTGATCGACATGAACAATCCCGCCGAGGAAACGGTCGTGAAAGTCTGGAAAACCCTTCTCCGCGAGGTGAAAAAACAGCAGAATACGCAACTGGATCTCACGCTGGAACAGCTGGCCGGAATGATCCCGGACCTCAAATCCTCCCAGCAGGTCGGCGCCGCGCTGAGCATCCTGGAACAGAACGGCTATGTCGACCGGGTCTATTCCGCCCGCGATACGCTGACCTTCAAAGTCGCGCCCCCGCTCAAGGAAATGCTCAGGGAACACGGCGAACAGAAGACCCTGCGCTCGATCTTCGTCTGCCGCTTCATCCGGTTCGCCGGTAAGGACGCCTCGGCCATGAAGACCTGGGAACTGCCGGAACTTTCCGCCGCGACCGGATTGACGCTCGACCAGATCAAACGCGTGATCGCCAATCTGGACGGTTCGGTCTTCGAATGTGCCGAACGCTACCGCGGAAGGTCCACGCTCGTCCTGCGGCCGGATGTCCCGACCCTTGACGACATCGATTTCGATGCGCTCGACTACAAACGCGAACTGGAAATGCAGCGGCTGGAAGATGTGCTCGCCTATGCCAAGACCCGGGAATGCCGGCAGGCGTTCCTGATCTCGTATTTCGGGGAGGAGGTCAATTCCTGGCAGTGCGGCAACTGCGACCGCTGCGAAAAGGCGGAATCCATAAGCCGGACTCTTTCCGATGCCGAACGCCGCGTAGTCTGGCTCCTGCTGGACGGCGTCCGCTTTTACAACGGACGCATGGGCCGCGGCCGCCTGAGCCAGATCCTCTGCGGCGCCCGCAGCGCCGACCTGGTCAGCCGCGGTTATACAACTCATCCCCCGTTCGGTTCGCTCAAGCAGTTCAAACAGAATGTGGTCCTGACGATCATGAAGGAACTGGAGGCGAAAGGTCTGCTGGAACGCTGCGGCAATCCGGAATATCCCTGTCTGGCCGTTTCCCGTCCGGGTGCGGAGTTCCTGGCTTCGCCCGCCGAGCTGAAATTATCCCTTCCCCCGTTCGCGAAAGAGCAGGAGGAAGTTCCGGCGGAAGCGCCCAAAAGGAAACTCCGCAAAGCCGCCGGTCCGAAAACCGAAGACGATATCCTTTTCGATCGTCTGCGTCAGCTCCGCGCGGGTTTGGCGGAACAGCGCCATTGTCCGCCTTACATGATTTTCGGCGACAAAGTGTTGCGCGAACTGGCGAAACAGCGCCCGATGTGCGTGCAGGACGCGATGGACATCAAAGGCATCGGCCAGGTGAAGATCCACACGGTCCTCCCGTATTTCCTCCGCGAGATCCAGAACTGGTGCAACGGTCACTGAGTCGCCTTATTCCATATCGACGGAGAAGACTGCGCCGCCGGGAGCCGTTTGCAGCTTTATTTCCTTGGTTCCCGCCGCCGACCGAATGGTCACCGAGGCTTTCCCGCAGGAATGCAGACTGAATTCCGCCGCATTGCCGTGCACGCCCCGGTATTCCAGATAATTTTCCGGCGCGGTCTCGAGGACCCTGGAGCCTGCCACGGTCAGCATGGCGGGCACGCGTTCGGTCACGTCGTAATCGAAAGTCAGGCCGCCGGCATGGACCGCGACCTTTTTGCGGTTGCCCGGCTGCGTCCAGTCGGTATTGAGCATGAAAAGCTGTCCGCAGCGGGGATCGTCGAACCGCCGCACGCTCCAGAACACTTCGCGGGAGGGATCGTCCGCGAACCAGTCACCGCGGTTTTCACGGGCCAGTTTGCTGATCCACGCCGCGGAGAATTTCTGCAGGGCTTCATGTCCGGGATATGCCCATGCGGTGATGACATATACCTTGCCCTTGCCGTAACGGAAGCTCGTCAGCAGCGGCAGCGCCGTGACGGCATCCCAGGCGACGACTTCCGCCCCGGCCAGTTCCACGGACGCCAGACGGCAGGGACCGTCCTCGCCCGGATCATCACTCGGCATCGCGCTCAATTCGACCTCGGGGACCGACTGCCGCGCAGCGCAGTTCCACTGTCCGCTGAATTCATGACCGGCAGGACCGAATACTTTGATCCCGCATAATTCCGAAAGGTCGCCGCCGCGGAACAGTCGGAAATCGGAGAAATCGCGTTTTTCCTGCGTGCCGAACTGCGGCAGACCGGTCAGCAGCGTGCCGCCTTCGCGGACAAAGCCGCACAGCTTTTCATAATCTTCCGGAATGAGCGTGTTCCAGCCCAGATTGAGCAGCAGCCGGTACTGACGGAAAAAGTCCGCCCCGGCTTCGACCGGGACTTCGTCGAAATCTCCGAACGGCGTTCCGGCGAAAAAGTGCCGCTGTTTTTCATATTTCTGGCGCAGGGGATGGGTCAGACAGCCCGGCATCAGCACATCCAGCAGCTGGCGGCATTTCTCCGGCTGGCCGTGTCCCCATTCCGGCAGATCGCGCCCGAATTGACCCCAGACCGAATAATGCGGATCCTGGTTGCCGCCGCAGACGAAACCGTTGAACGGCGCGGCATAACGGCCTTCCAGAAAGGCGATCGGACGGCAGGAATGTCCCTGACGCGGATGCGTCATGATGAAATGATAGAAGTCCCGGAGCATATCCCGTTTGCCGCGCGTCAGGGCATCATCCCAGCACTGGCGTTCCTCTTTCCACATCACGAACAGGCTGTCCTCCTCATAGAACATATTGGCGCCCATCATCCAGCTCTGATAGAGCGAGAGGAAGAAGAGACCGAGCTGGTTCATGAAATACGGCTGCATGGCATGCTGGGTGGCGATATGGACTCCCCAGGTGCCGTCGGACATCGCCTCGCTGGCCGTGCGCGCCAGCGAACACAGGTGCATGGTATTGGGCACCATGGTTTCCGCCCGGATGTAATCGACTCCGCCCTGATAGCAGTAACGCTGTCCGCCGGATGCGTCGCCCAGACCGACCCGCTGCACGGAACGGTGCATCTCATCGGTTTTTTCACGCAGGAACGCGACGTAATTTTCCGCGGCTTCCCGCATGCTTTCGGGACGCAGTTCATGATCGGGGTCGAAAGCATAGAGCCGGCCGGTCAGTTCGTGCTTGCCGGCGGCGTGCATCATTTCCCCCGCCGCTTTTGCGAGTGTCCCGCTTTCGTAATCCGTGGCCGCTTCCACATGGATGCGGTGTTCCAGACAGTATTTCCCCCATTTTTCCAGCAGCGCATCATCCGGGTCCCGTTTCTGCTTGCCGGCGTAATCATGAAAGAGATGACTGCGGATGACGATCAGATTGCCCATCCGGGTGCGGTTCATATAATCCAGCAGCCATTCCATTTCGCCGCTGTCGTCGTGCGGCACGGAAGTCAGGTCGCTGCCGGCCATGAGCGGATGTTTTTCCGCCGGAACGGACCAGACTTCTGCAACCGTGCCGCGCAGACCGGTATCCGTGACGAATTCGACATTCTGTCCGGGTTCATCCAACGTGAACGGGAATTCATTCCAGCCGGGTTCCAGCTTGAGTTTCTGAACCTTCCCGATGTATTTTACTTCACAGGTCACGGGTTCGCCGGTGTGATGGATCCGGCCGAACACCTTTTCGCCGGCGATCACCCAGCGCGGCAGCACGAGTTCCTCCGCCTGCATCCGGGACGGGATGAAGCTGACCCGGTTGATCAGCAGCGGGAAACGCGGATTGGCGTTGACCAGTTCGAATTCATGCGTCCCCGCGGCAGCCTGGAAACGCGCCCAGACATCCTCCAGAATTTGCACGACGTAATGTTTGCGGAAATAATGCTTGAATTCGGCGACGATCCGTCCATCGCATTTCAGGACCATCGGAAAAGTGTCGCAAACCACATTTTCGGTCTCCGGATCGTAATGGTTCGCCCCCATGGCGATCAGATGAAAGATCTGTTCGCCGCCTTGCGTGAGATCGCAGGAAAAACGCACCGTTCCGCCCGGCTCCAGCCAGGCCGACCGCATCCGTTCCCAGTCATGCACCGGCAGCGGCAGGGATTCGGCGTCCAGTCCGGTTTCTCCGGCGCGCGGCGCCGGCCGGAACCAGAGGAATCCCGTGCGGATGACCGTGACGTGACAATTGCCGTATTTCGGACCGACGTCGAAGACGATCCGGCCCTCTTCGGCGATCTGCCGCGCGGTGAAATCGAAATTGCCGCTGGCGGTCACCAGATGGAAGACCGCATCCGGTTCGGCCTCGGCCTTCACGTGCAGGCCGGAAAGCGCCCGGCGGGTGGTCTCCTGCCACGAATTTCCGGTCAGCGGGGTTTCCCGCGGACAGTTGACCGGACCGGAAATGCAGCGCGGATAATGGTAAAGGCTCAAACTCTCGAGACGTCCTTTTTCACAGTCCAGATGACCGTCCCAGATATATTGCGGGTGATAGTGCCGGCGCGAATAAAGGATCTGATATCCCCATTCGATGCGGAAATCCAGTTTCATGACCAATCTCCATCTTGTTTATTTCCGGATAACATAATCCCTCAAGCCCGAAAGGTCAAGAACCGTTTTGAAAAAATCGTATATGTTCATTTGTGAATATTGCGTCAGTCGATCTGCGATCGGTAACCCGCGAACTTATATTGTTGAGCGTCACTGCGGTTATCAGGCTGGAAAAACGTTTTCGCCGATTTTGCAATTCAGTATTTGATTCCGGTAACAGACCGTCATCGGGAAGCCGCAGCGGATCCTGACCGTGTCGTTTTGGCGGATCAGGTCGATCCTGCCGCCGCCGAAATTCAGATTCCGGATGCCGAGACATCCTTCCGGAATGCCCGGATTCCAGTTCAAACTGCGTGCATCGGAATCGAAACCGCTGATGCCGATGATGTTTTCAATCAGCTGGGAAATCGGACCCAGCGCCGACCAGCCGCAGAAATCCTTCCGGACCACCGGCTTCTGTTTTCCGGTCGCCGGTTTCGCTTCGGTCGGCGAATAACATTCCCAGATCGTGTGCGGCTCATATTCCTTCCACGTCCGCACCATATGCCGGAGCAGATCCAGCGAGAGCCGTGAGGCCGTTTCATATTCGCCGTATTGTTCCAGTGTCTTGATCCCCATATACGCGGTCGGCAGCCAGACGGCACCGAGCCAGTAGCCGCCTTTCGGATCGAAATCCGGATCGTCCCGCGATACGCTCGGAAACGGTACGATCCCGCCCAGTTTGCAAGGATCGTCCAGCAGCTCGAACTGCCGCCTGCGTTGTTCCGGTGTCGCACAATCGGCAAAGACCGGCCACAGAGATGCCGGAGTCAGCACCCGGCAGAAGCCGCTGCCGTCGCGGCAGCGGTCCAGAAACGCCCCGGTCTCTTCATCCCAATACGTTTGGAGCAAAGCTTTCTTCCGTTTGAATTCCGTCTCGAAGCGCGCTGCCGTCTTTTCATCGCCCAGCACTTCGGCGATTCGGACGATATACCGGGCGGAGAGCGCCTGCTGCGCCGCGGCGTCCACCCACCAGATCGAATTATAGTCGCCGCGTCCGCGCGGGGTGTTGTCCATGCCGGAGGGACAGCCGGACCAGCAGTAACCTCCCGCTTCCTTTTTCCAGGTCATATGCGGGGTTGGATCGGCGGTATGTTCCGCCGGGTCGAGCGTTTCCAGAAAGTCGTAATGCACGGTCAGTTTCGGCAGGACTTCCGCCAGTCTCTTCCGGTCGGAATCCATCTGGTAATACATCCATTCGATCCAGGCGAAAAGCGGCGGATTGTCCCGGTGGTGGATCCGGATCGGCGCATCCGGACAGTAGAGCAGGTCATACAGGTTGTCCAGTGTGGCGCGTCCGGGGAACGAGTTCAGCGCATACCGGCAGAACATTCCCATGAAACAGCTGTCCCAGATCCAGACCCGGTTGATCCCGCAGCCTTCGGAAAGATAGGGGGAATGCGGCAGGGAGTCCGTTTCGTAGACATGATCCCAGGCCAGCTGCCAGGCCAGACGGTAGAATTCGGCAAAATCCGGCTCCGCCTCGATGATGACTTCCGGCAGGTCATTATCCGGAAAAGGAGCCTGTGTTTTATGAAAAAGCGGATCGTCCATAGGGGTTCCTCCTGAAGTTCGCATTGTTTTCGATCCGTATTATAACTCCGGTCATTGCGGAAATCCAGTTTTATAGAAGCAATTTTCCGTTTTTTTCACCCGTAAGGTATTGCGTCGGGGAGATTTCTGTTCGTGGACAAAAACGGAGGAAACGGAGGATACAGAGAATACGGAGAACGCGTAATTCCCAAGCGAAAACAGAATAGGCAAGCTGAATGTGAATTTTTAATCTTCGTCTCCGAAACTGGTTTCCCGCGACACTCCGTATCCTCCGTTTCCTCCGTAAAAAAAGTTCGCGGGCTCCAAACAGAGCATTTTTCCCAATTCAAATGCCCGGATACTATTTGCTTCAGATTTTATTCTCTCGTCAGACGGTCGATCGCCTCGCCGGTTTTCAGCCGCCATTGATCGACTTCGTTCTGGTTCGAACGTTTCTGGATCCCCGCGCATTCCTGCAGCAGTTTTTCATATTCCGGAAAATTCTTGCCTGCGGCTTTGACGCGGGCGAGTTCCTTCTTCAGACGGTCCATGTAGGCCACGTCTTCGAGACCTTCGCGGATGGCCTGCAGCATCTTGGTCGGGACGGGTTTCTTGTCGACCCCGCGCAGTGCCACGCCTTCGTCCAGCCCGTCGTCCTGCGAAAAACCGTCATCGCCCTGCGGACTGATGGAACACCACCAGGCCACCCCGTCCAGTCCCTGCAGATAGCATTCCCATACGTACAGCCGGTAATAATCCAGAATGGACTGCTTAGCCATATAGCGGGCGCAGCTGTAGCTCCAGGCCTGGCAGCCTTTGGCCTTGAGGCGGCGGATCACTTCCTTGCCGCGGACCGGATCTTTGGTCAGGCCGCGGATGATGGTCCAGATTTTGTAGAATTCCGGCAGTTTCGCCGCTTCGATGTCCTCGATCGTGGCTCCGGTCGGCGGCGGGGTGCTCAGATAGACCGCCTGGAAATACCAGCCCTTGTGCAGGTCGGCGATCTGCTGCCGGATACCGGCATGGATGGGAATATGCTTTTTGACGAATTCATCGGCGATCAGCGCCTTGAATACATAGTCGCCGGGCTTGAATCCCATTTTGTCCAGCCGTTCCGCCATCAGCTGAAACCAGCGGACATCGATCGGCAGATTCCAGCCGAAGACGAATTTCATCTTCAGTTCTTTGGCGGTGTCGAAGAATTTCTGGTTGGCATGTTTCACCAGTTCTTCGCGGAATTTGACGCCTTTGGGCAGCGGCCAGTCGGCTCGCCGGTGATCGTCCTTGATGCCGCAGATGTAATTGAACCCGCGGCTCCAGCCGTGCGTCATGTGGCAGGAATGGAAGAGCCGGAGCGTTTCGCATTCGTCATTGTTGAAATAATTGGGGCCCCACATGAACGACTGCAGCGGCCATTCATGCGTTTCCGGCAAGGTGAAATTCCACACTTTCACGGACACCGGGATCGACCGCACGGCGATCGAACTGTCGTAGGCGGGTTTCAGTTTCACCTCGGTCCGGTAATCGCCGGGTTTTACGCCGCGCGAATTGAACATGATCCAGACCCGCACCGCTTTGCCCGGAGCGACCGTGATGTAATTGCCGCCCGCCCGGATCAGCGGCGAAGTGATGATATCGCCGGAATCATTGACGAATTCCTCAGTATAGACTTCGAAATTGTCGCAGGAAATAAAGGTTTTTCCCTGTCGGACCGATTGCGGAACGACCCGCAGCGCCAGCCTGGTGCCGCAGAAGAGGCCCGACACGATCAGACAGACCGCTTCCCGTTCATTGGACGCCTGGCGGAAATCCAGTTCCAGTTTCCGGTCCGCTTTCCATTGTCTGGACGGCAACGCATCCGGCGAACCGACTTCCCACGGAGAAGTCTGCCATACCAGATACCGGTTCCGGTCGAGATATTTCCGGAATCCGGCGATGTGGGCGGCGGTAGTCCGGCAGAGTTCTTCCGAAACGGTCGTGCCGTTTGCCAGCGCCTCGGCGAGCGCCGCATTGAAGGCCGTCAGCTTCCCCTGGACCGCATCCAGATTGACGAAGGCATTGCGGTAAACCGGATGTTCCGCCTCGGCCAGGGCGGACATGGAATTCCGGAGCGCCGTGACTTCGCGGAGCATCTTTTCCGGACCGGGGTCCGCATAGGCGAAACCGGGCAGCAGCAGGAGCATTCCCGCTTCGCCCGAGGCATCCTGCGCGGAGATCACCAGCTTGGCGATCCGGGTGTCTTTCACCGGCACTTTCAGCTCCTTGCTGACCGCAGCCCCGGCCGGGATCTCCACCGGAATGTCCAGCAGCTGGTTCAGCTGTCCGCTGCGGTTCTGGGCCTGGACCAGCAGTTTCCCTTTGAAACCGGTTTTGCCCTGGTTGTCCAGCTTGACGGTGACCGTATTCATCCCGGGGAGGAACGCTGCCGTGCCGGAGCTCAGCTTGACCGCGGAATCCGAACTGCCGGAAGTGAACTCCAGTTTCCCGATACAGATACGCCGGTTGTTGCCCGTCTGTTTCAGCTGCGGGATCGAGCCCCCGTCATGCGGATTTTTGACCGAACGGCACAGCCGGAATCCGATGTAATCACCCGAGAACGGCCGCATCATGTTGAAAGCTTCGAACGGGATCTTCATTTCGATTTCCCAGCGGTCATCCAGACGGCGCGCTTTGGTGATCCGGCCCTTGGCCAGGTATTTCTTTTTGCCGTCCTTCAAATCCGTAGTGCTGCCCAGCGCATTCACGCAGAACTGATAGAACCCGGCCCCTTTTCCGGCAATGTCGAAGAAACAGTCGATATTGTCGTCGTTCCAGACCGCCAGTTCGTCCTGGTCATACTGCGCGGTCAGCTTGGACATATCCTGGAAGCATTTGACGCCGACATAGAGCGCCTTGGGCGAATAGAGCAGCCGGATCTCCGTGCGGTTTTTCATGGCCTTGCCTTTGCCTTTGACCGGCAGGAGCCCGCTGCTGACCGGCGCCTGTTTCCAGACCGCCTTGTCCAGATTGCCGTCCAGCTTGAAATCTTTCCGGATCGCGACTGCCTTGAAGGTCACGGGCGAATCGGTCTTGACCGAGGCGGAACTGCTGCTGACCGGCGGGAGTTCCGGGTCGTAAGTCACACTGCCTGCCGCCGGTGAAGACGGCGACGGGAACGGCTTGCCTTCCATGTTCGCCTGGAAATCCTGTTTGATCTCGGCGGCGGTCAGCGGATAATCCAGGATGCGCACTTCATCGATCAGGGATTTCGCATTCCATCCTTTGGGGGCGCCGATCATGATCTCGCCGGGCATCTCGAGCTTCCAGAACTTCTTGTTCAGCTTGACCTCGTCGGCCAGTTCGCCATTGACGTAAAAACAGCGGCGGGCGGTCTTTCCGGTCCAGTCCCAGGTGACGGCGAGCTGGATCCAGCCGTCGCTGCGCGTGGAGACTATCGGCGTTTCCTTTTTGCTGTTTCCCCAGCAGGTGAAGACCATTTTTTTCGGACGTTTCTGGAAATGGAACAGCCGCCAGTTCAGCTGATTCCGTTTCTCCGGCGTCGGCACGAACTGGAAGAAAACGCTGTGCGCCTCGCCCGCCAGCGACCATTTCGGCAGGATCCACATCTGGATGGTTCCTTTGAGCGGATCGAAATTGCCCTTGGCGGGCAGCAGGTGATATTTGCCGTAGCCGTTCAGGTCCAGCGCTTCCTGCCGGGAGCCGTTCTGAAACGGGAAACCGGCCGAACCGGAGGTGATCCGGGCGGGACACTGGGCGTTTTCCAGATTCCCCGCCGCAGGTTCCGTGCTTTGATCGTAATGGGCGAGGAAAAGGACATTTTCCGGAGCGACTTTGACCGGTTCCGCGGCCGTGAGGCCACACGCGCACAGGGAAAGCAGGATCAGTTTTTTCATGAGTCGGAACTCCTTTCTCAGTTCGGATAGGCGCCGAGATTGAGCAGCGCACCAGCCTGCGTGTAGGAATATTTGATGATTTTTTCCTGATGCATTTCCTGAGCCGTTTTCGCACCGGCGTGACCGTCCCAGAAACCGAAATGACCTTTCTTGTCATGCCGGGTGTGGAGGAGGCTGTCGCTGTCCGAACTGTTGGTATAACATGCGGAAGTCTGGCCGAATGACGCGTAGGAGGCCAGATAAGCGCCTTTCATCGTGTCGCACAGGATCGGCCGGCCGGAAGCCGGAAGCTTATAGTAGACATCGCGGTTGCCATAACCCCTCACACCGTTGTAAAGCAGGGGAGTGCCCGTATCGAACTTCATATAGCGGCCGCTGGCTTCGATCAGCATGCCGTAGGTCGCTGCGTGACGGTAGCGGTAGGGAACGCTGTTGGCGAATTTCTTATATGGGACCGTCGGACAGGAGGCCGCATTGCGCCACGCCGGCAGTTTGTTCCAGTTGTTGACATTCTGATATCCGCCCAGCACATAGATCCAGGGATAGTCATGACGGTAATAATCCGGGATCATTCCCTTGTTGTCATCGGCATAGATTTGAAACACGGACATCATCTGTTTCAGGTTTGCCAGACAGCTCATGGCTTTGGCTTTTTCCTTGGCCTTGTTGAGAGCCGGCAGCAGAATGGCTGCCAGGATCGCGATGATGGCAATCACGACGAGGAGCTCTATCAAGGTAAAAAACCTCCGCATTTTACGTTCCGGTGATGAGTTGTTAAAACGGTTTCTGCTTCTGGTCATGATGATTTTCCTTTCTTTTTTATTTTATCGTTCCGAAATAATACACTTTACCGCCGGCTTTTTTCTGGAGTTCGGGCAGGTCGCCGCAGGTCAGGATGCCCGGCACGATGAAACCCTGTCCGAACCGGCGTGATACTTCCGGCGAATATCCCATCGACAGCGGCGCCATTTCCAGATAAAGATCGGTCTTCGTGTCCCGCAGGGCGGCAAACATGCAGGCGGCGGGCACGCTGTCCCGGAATCCCGCCGCGGCGATCTCCGCGCCGGGCAGACGTTCTTTCAGCCAGGTTTCCGCCAGCTGAAAATCCTCCACCCATTTCCCCTGCAGGTTCTTGCCCAGCCACATCAGCGAGCGGTTGTAAAAACGGTCGCGGTAACTGGTGTCCAGCCGCAGATCGTTCTCGCCGGAACCCCACAGATCGATGAGCAGGATGCCGATGCCTTTCTGCACCAGTTCACGGATCATCGGACTGAAAAGCAGAGTGGATTTCAAATAGGGCGCTCCGAAAATGACCACTTTGCGGCACCCTTTCGCGGGTGCTTTGAAAAGGATCGGAGCCAGACGTCCGTCCGACGCGATCAGACCGATCCGTTCCCAGCCCTGCCGGGGCGAGAAAGCCCGGCTCTGCCGGATCGCAAGCGGTTCCAGACGCAGGATCGCGCGCAGTTTCTCTTTGGAGAACACCGCATGTTTTTTCCAGTAAGCCTCTTTTTCCCGGACATATTCGGGGAGCGACACCACATCGGCGGGCCGTTTCCCGACCTTGTATACCATCAGTTCGCTTTCGGGCAGGATCTCATATTCCGGCAGGTTTTCCGCCGGATCGCCGTTTCCGATCCCCTTGAGATGTTTTTCGAACCAGCCGAGCATGGCACGCTGGGCGAGCGGGGAGAACGCATGCCGTTCTTCCATGACCACCTGGCGGATGTTTTCCGCCACGCCGTAAGCCCGGAAGATCCGCCGCGCTTCGTCCACCGAGATCCGCGTCTGCGCCGGATTGAACGCCGCATTGGCGTCGAAAATGCCGTTGACGGTCATCAGCGCCCGCGGCGCCACCAGT
>SUWI01000343.1 GCA_015061565.1 Lentisphaerota bacterium | reverse complement strand
ACAATCTCGGTGTCTGCTATATCAACGGCATTGGGGTGAACAAAGATCCCGCCGAAGCGGTAAAATGGTATCGCAAAGCGGCGGAACAGGGAAACGCTCAAGCCCAAAGCAATCTGGGGCTTTGCTATGCCAATGGTCAAGGAGTGAAACAGGATCTTGCGGAAGCGGTAAAATGGTTTCGCAAAGCGGCAGAACAGCGGTTTGCCTTAGCGCAATACAGTCTCGGTGTTTGCTATTACCAAGGCCAAGGCATAAGTCAGGATCTTCCGGAAGCGGTAAAATGGTTTCGCAAGGCGGCGGATCAGGGATATGCTGAGGCTCAATGCGCCCTCGGCGTCTGCTATATCAACGGCATTGGGGTGAACAAAGATCCCGCCGAAGCGGTAAAATGGTATCGCAAAGCGGCAGAGCAAGGATATGAGCCAGCCAAACAGGCGCTGGGAAAAATGAAAAAATAGAGTTTTATCGGCTGGCGGACTGGCGCTAATTCGGCATAAAAACTTTGCTGTAAGGAATGACGGACAAATGATTTTCTTCAAGTATCTCAAATCGTATTTCAATTATTCGACGAACGGACGCGCTTCGATAAACGAGTATATCCGTTTGTCCGTCATAGACTTGGTATTGTTTGTTTTTCTTCTGTTTGCAGCAATATCCGAACGTCTTGGTCAATGGCCTACTGCAATCATATTTGGCAGTCTTGTCTGGCATCATCATGCCGTTACTCGCAGGAGACAGCATGATTTTTACAACCAACGCCCGATTTCCAATTTTGACAATCCTCGGTCTAATCCGATAGAAATTTTTATCGACTTCATTTCCCTGTTTTCCCTGGATTCCGATGAAGGCGAGAATGAATATGGTCCTGAGCCATGGGATTCAAAAAAATGAAATCGAAAACCGCGTTATCAGTCATCTGCTGTCTCCTGACGGTTCTATGTCTTTGCCTGACTGCCTGTCAGACTTCTTCCATAACGGTGATCGATGCCGAGACGCGCGAACCGGTCGCCGATGCGATGGTTTTCGCGTATTGTCATGATTTTGTTGCGTTCCCGCGTCAACGGCTTTATACGACCGATGATAAAGGGGAAATATCGTTTGTTTATCAGGCCGGTGATTCATTCTGGATCGGGAAACCGGGTTATTATCCTTATAACTTTCCTACTTACTTTAACCGTCTTCATGATCATGGGTTTCTCTTCTGGTTTACTTTTCCGCCGGCGACGATACCGCTGCATCCGGTGAAAACGGGGAAACGGGCCGAAGTGAAGAAGGCACGGAATGCTTACGGGATCATTTTTTATCATCGCAACCCGCCCCGGGAGAGCGTTTTGCTGAAAATACTGCAATATTCCCACTGGGTCTATATGAATACAGCGTTTTATGAGGATAACCAGAACCGTGAAATCCTGGAAGAGTTCTTCAAAAAATATTCATTCCCGGTCAAGCCGGAACAGTCCCGTTAGCATAGGGAACCGAAGTATGCAATACAGAGTCTACCGAAGAAACGGTATTCCAAAACATCCTGCGCGCTTGTTTTTCTTTTTGTCAAAGACTATATTACAGCATATCAACAAATTTCATTGAGGAACCATGAAAAAATTCTGGCTGAATGTGCTGCGGATCGTCCTGTCGCTCCTGTCCCTTGCCGTCGGCGTTTCTGCTTTGGTGTGGAGTTTGGTCTGTTTTGCCGGAGGACCGGACGGAAAGCTCGGGAGTTCGGATTCGCTTGTCTTCGGAGCTGTTTTTCTGCTTGCCTCCATCCTGTGCGGCGCGGTGTTTCTGCTGCTGAATCGGAAAAAGCGCTGGGCGCTTATGTCGCTCATCGTTCTTTACGAAATGCCACTGTTATTTTTCACTCTGTTTGTAACCTTTTACGGCATGGTCGCCATGCGCATATATGGAGCAAACTGGTCACATTTCTTGCAGTTGTCGCTTTTATGGGGAATCATCATCGCCGGAGGATGCGTTTTGCTTCGGCTGACGAAGGAACCCGCCTGAATATGGAGTTCGGAAATGATCAATAACGGAATAACTGCCTGGCTGCGGGATCTTTCCCGGCATTTTGCAGGGAAAGATGCTCCGGTAAAAATTTATCATCAGATCACTGCCGGGCTGGTATTGTGCGCCGGATTGAGCCTTCCCCTTTTGATTTTCGGAATATTGTGGAGAATGTTTCCGCAGACCAGACGCATTTTCGATGTCTGGTATGGTCATGTCGGATTCCTTGCCGGATTTATCCTTCTGCTTTCCGCATGGGTCGCATTTTGCATGCTGCTTCGGAAATGGTATATCGCGATGATTCTTTCGTTCGGATTGATCGTTTGCTGGATGATCGATATCGCAGCATCATTTTGAGGCGGATCATGAAGAAGAAAAACGGGGAGACGTGACCATGAAAAAACGCTTTTTCATCGTGATGGCGGCTGTGGTTTTATTGTTGCTGTTTTCTTGTTCGGCTGCGATTATCTGTTTCCCTGAAATCCTGTATCATGCGGCAACGCCGGAAAGAGTTGATTCCATCGAACCATATTTCCGGCGGGGTATGGTTCCGCAGTGCCTGAAGAAAAGAGCCATTGCCTATGCTTCCAAACGGGGAGACAATGACGTTTTCAATTACCTGCTGATCAAATACTATCCTGAAGATTTTCCGACTAACATGGAGTTCCTGTGCCATTGCCTGAATTCGAAGATCATTACACTTCATTACCAGACCATGAATCACCTCTCCATCCGCGGAGGGATGGTCCTGCCGCCGAAACTGAAGAAACGGTTTTTCGATCTGTTTTCCGCAATGCAGGATCCGATCGTAAAAGCGGATATCTTGAGCGTATTGACCGTCTGCTGTTGGCAGGACAAAGAAGACTGCAAAAAGATTGTGAAACTTTTCAATGAACTCCTCAAAACAGAGCAGGAACATTTCCGGTATTCCGAAATCGCCGGTAAGGACGGCAGCCATATCATGCTGGACGGTTTTTACCTGTCGCCGAAGACGATCAATGAAACGATGGAAAAAATAAAGACGAAAAATATTCGGGAAAAAGCCGGAGCGAAATGAATTCCGGTTGTATCGCGTTGATTGCAAACGAAGATTCCGGATTTTTGCGATGCTGAAGCGATTCTGTTATTTGGCCATACCCCTGATTGCATTTATGGTGAATATTTCCCGTTTGCAATCGTCATTCCGGACCTTTATAAACAACGGATGTGCCTGATCGGGCGAATTGAAGAAGATTTCACATTTGAAAGGGGCGAAGGTTGCAGTGGTAACGACTTTTGAGACAAGTCCAATGCGACCGCCCTCAAAAGTCGTTTTTCTATATCGCCTTGTCCGATCCGCATGAAGACCGCGCGGCCCAGTAGGCCAGTTCAAATTGGTCTGCGGTCTGCAGTGGGATTAGAGAATTATGACATCAGGTCGCCATTCCCGTGCTAAAAATGCAACGTTTTCGGGTTGTCCGAAATTTCCCGACCTTATGTCTGCCTCAAAAATATTCTCTGTTTTCTCCGGCGGTCATTTTGAGACGATTTCCGAACAACGGGAGGTGGCCAGCATTTTGCGGTAGTCTCTAACTTTTTTGAGGGTAGAGACGGTTTTCGGTCAAAAAAATCTGCCCCGACCATTTTTTTGCCCGCCGGGCAAAAACCATGAAGCCGCCAGGCTTCACTTCACTGCGGCGTCAGCCGCTCTTCACTCAAAAGCCGCAGGCTTTTCTTCACTTCTTCACCTTTCCCGGAAAGCCTTGCCGGATAAGTCGTTGCGCAGCAAACGTTCCCGGAAAGATCGGTCTGGCGTCTGAGCTCAAAGCGGGTCCTGCCGCATGAGGTCGCGGACCAGCTCCGCCCGCCGGGTAAGGAACCGTTTCCATTCGGCAGGATCGACGAACGGATTGGGGCCGTCGGGGTTCTCCTGCCGGCAGCGCACTTTGTCCAGCGCATCGTAGTTGCCGAGATGGTTACCTACGAGTATCTCCACCGGCTCGTCTTTGAGCCTTTCCACGCCGTCGAGGACCTGCTGCC